>SVFB01000092.1 GCA_015057085.1 Lachnospiraceae bacterium | reverse complement strand
GAAGTACATATACGACAGTTTTTGGTGTCCGCCAACCATAAAACTTTTTTCAAAATTGTACAGGCATTCAAAAGACACATGTCTATCAGGATGCGAGCTTTTGCATATATGAAAACCAAAATATTCTTGCAAAGTGAAGGGGGTACCGGGTTTATGGGCTGAGGATACTAGACAATACATGCTGTGAATGGTAACCAAACAAAACCCACTTGAAACCTACTATCTGCCTGCCATAATTGCCTCAATTTCATCCGCATCACGTGCAATATGCTCACTTAAGCATTCACAACCATCCTCTGTAATCAACAGATCGTCCTCGATTCGAATTCCGATGCCTTCTTCATCTATATAGATTCCCGGTTCATCGCTGATAATCCAGCCCGGTTCAAGCACCGCATTTCCCAGTGTGACATCATGAGCGTCTATTCCGATGGAATGGCTGACACTATGCATATAATAAGTACCCACTTCTGCCACTGAATCAATCATACCCATATCCACCAGTCCCTGACCTAAAATCTCTTTGGCAAGATCATTTAATTCACGCAATGTCATGCCCGGCTTCGCAGCCTCAGCCACAGCGCGGTTTGCCTTTAGGACGAGGTCATATATTTCTCTCTGACGCGGTGAATACTTGCCGTTTGCCGGATAGGTTCTGGTGATATCACTACAGTAATTTCCGTATTTTGCGCCCAAATCCAATAGGATCAAATCGCCATCCTGTACTTCGTCATTGTTTGTAATATAATGCATATTGCAACCGTTGATTCCGCTTGCAGAAATCGTCGGAAAAGCAAAATGCTTTGCCCCTTGATATTTGCAGCTGCCTTCAAAAATTGCCTGCACCTGATATTCCTTTAAGCCGGGCTTTAATTTGGAAAGGACTTCCTTTAATCCATTTGCGGTGATATCAATTGCCCTGCGCACTTGCTGGATTTCTTTTTCGTCTTTTGTTTTTCGGAATGTAAAAACAAGCTTTCTCAAATCTTTCACGCGCACATCCGGATAAGTCTCCTGAAAGCGTTTAGCCATCAGTGTATTATAATCATCCATATCTTCCGGATCATTGCGGAAAACATCAAAATACGCATTGGTAATCTCGTAGGAACTCATCATGCGTCCCACAATCGAGTTCATATCCTCCAGATAAAGCACATCATCTTCGTCCACTCCACTGGCTTCTGCCACTTCCTGGGCGGTAGGCATTTTGCCGGTCCAACGCTCGTTGAACTCGTCTCTTTCTTCTATAAATAAATAGGTTCTGACCTTTTGATTCATTTTGGCCATCACCAAGACCTGCTTTTCTCTTGAAAGTCCGGTGAGCCAGAAGAACTGACTGTTTGGCATAAAATCATGATAATCATCCTCGTTCATATGAAGCGGGATGCCGGCATAACTGATTAAGATACTGTTATCTTCCATCGCGTCTGAGATTTGATTCCGGCGCTCACATAAATATGATTGCATTTGTAAATCCTCCATTCTATTCTATCCTTCCCCGGAACAGATTATTTGCAATAAGCCGCAATCAGCTTAAAGGTATTCTCCACGCCATCCCTGTGGCTTCTCTCATAGCCGTGAGAAGCATAAACACCGGAACCGATTAAACCGTGTCGAATTTCATAGCCTGCGCTTAATGTCACATCCACATCGGAGCCATAGAATGGATATACATCCACTGCAAAATCCAGTTTTTCTTCCTTTGCGGCCTTCATCAAGCCTGTGACTACATCATAATTGTATGGGCCGTGAGAATCCTTTGCACAAATTGAAACCTGATGTTCTGTACAATTTAATCCTTCGCCTACACATCCCATATCTACAGAAATCATTTCCTTAACACCATCCGGAATAGAAGAAGCCCCGCCATGTCCGACTTCTTCATAAACCGTGATGTAATGATACATTTTATGCTCTAAGGTAATCTTTTCATCCTTTAAATATTTCGCATATCCAAGGAGAATTCCAACGCTTAACTTGTCATCTAAAAAGCGGCTCTTAATGTATCCGCTCTTTGTAATTCGTGTGCGAGGATCAAAACAGATTACATCCCCCACGCTGATGCCAAGCTTTTCGGTATCTTCTTTTGAAGAAACCTTCTCGTCCAATACCACTTCCATGCAATCCCATCCACGGGTGGTTTCGCTATAATCTTTATTGACATGAACAGAGGCATTATCCAACTGGAAGGTCCCTTCATAGTTTCCGTCAAACTTGGTGACGATGGTGACATTCTCTGCTTCTGCATTATTTGGATTCATGCCGCCCAATGGGCTGACACGAAGATTTCCGTTTCCTTTGATTTCTTTTACCATGCCACCAAGGGTATCACAATGTGCCGCAAGAACAATTGCATCATCCGCGTTCTTGCCTCCGATTTCCACAAGTACACTTCCCTTTGTGGTAATGGTCGCTTTATACCCGAGTTTCTCATATTCACCAGCCACATATTTCGCAGCATTTAAGGTATAGCCGGTTGGGCTATCAATGGCAAGTACTGCCTTTGTCTGTTCTAAAATATAATCCACATAAGTTGTTGCATTCATATATCTTCCTTCTTTCTATGATCATTCCTCGGTTATGATACCACATTTTTATGCATATGCGGCCATATATAAATCGTAATAAGCACCTTTTTTATTCATCAACTGTTCATGTGTTCCGCTTTCTTTGATTCCGCCATCGTTGATGACAAAAATACGATCCGCATTCTTAATTGTTGACAATCGATGTGCAATTACAAAGCTGGTTCGTCCCTTTAATAAGGTCTGAATGCCCTGCTGTACCAGCATTTCCGTATGCGTATCAATACTACTGGTTGCCTCATCCAAAATCAATACCTTCGGCATAGAAATCATGGTGCGGGCAAATGCAATCAGCTGTCTCTGTCCAATTGAAAGGCCGGCTCCGCGTTCCTTAAGCGGTGTATCATAGCCCTTTTCCAGTTTCATAATGAAGTCATGCGCATTGACAGCCTTTGCTGCTGCAATCATTTCCTCTTCTGTTGCATCCATCTTGCCATACATGATATTTTCTCTTACCGTTCCATGGAAGATGAAATTATCCTGTGTCATCACACCCATCTGACGGCGCAGACTGTTGATAGTCACATCCGTCAAATCGTATCCGTCGATTGAAATGCTTCCTTTTTGAATATCATAGAATCTGCTGATCAAATTCACAATGGTCGTCTTACCCGCTCCCGTCGGTCCAACCAAGGCGATGGTTTCACCCGGTTTAACGGTAAAGCTCACATCTTCAAGCACCTTTGTTTCTGCCTCAGTGCCCTCATCATAAGTAAATCCAACATGAGAGAATTCAACACTTCCTGTGACTTCAGGAAGTTCAAAAGCATCCGGCTTGTCTACGATTTCTGCTTCTGTGTCCAGAATATCAAACACACGCTCTGCTGCAGAAATATTCGTAACCAGCTGATTATAAAATCCTGACAATCTCATGATTGGGCTCCAGAACATATTTGCATAAGTAGCAAATGCAATAATCAAACCAGCGGAAGCATCTGTATAACCAAGTGCCCAGATTGCTACCAGATACATCACCATACTGCTGATACTCCAGCTTGAATCAATGGCAGGACCAAACAAATCGGCGGAACGACAAGCAGAAATATACGCATCTCTGTGCTCATTTGCCAATTGACGAAATGTCGTCTTGGTTTCGTTTTCCGCATGAAAACTCTGTACCACAGAGATTCCGGCAATATCCTCATGTACATATGCATTTAAGTTAGATGCTTTCTTTCTCATCGCCTGCCAACGGGAATGAGTCTTGCTTCGAATGATAAAGACTGCAATTATCATAAGCGGCATGGAGCAAAGCGTTCCAAGAGCCAGTCTCCAATCCTTCAACAACATTATGATGACAACTCCGATTACCGTTACAAAGTTCGGAATCAAATTCGTAATGGTATTTGCCATAACTTCTTTTAAAGAATTGACATCTCCAATGATGCGCGCCAAAATCTTACCGGTAGGTCTGCTGTCAAAAAATGTAAATGACAATGTCTGAATATGCTTATATAACTCCTCTCGAATATCAAGCAGAATTTTGTTTGAAATACGATTCATCAAAAACATTCGAAGTTTTACTACAAGCACATATATAATACCCAGCGCCACCACAATCGACGTAATCGTAATCAATCCTTTGATATCTTTATTCGCCACATGAACATCCACAGCCCGCTCTATTAAAAGCGGACTTACAAGGTTAATCAATACAGTGATCACCAGCGAAATCAATACCGGAATGATTTCTGCGATGTGAGGTCTGAGATAGCTGAGCATACGGCCGACAATTTTCTTTTTGTCCGTATTTTGCAATGTTTCATCTTCACGGAAAGAATTTGCTGCCATTATGCAATCACCTCCTCTTTCATATCTAAACCGTATTGTGCCACATAAGTGTCGTAATACAGTCCCTTCTTTGCCAATAATTCCTGATGTGTACCGCGTTCAGCAATACGTCCATCTTTTAAATAAATGATTTCATCGGCATGCTTCACTGCCGATACTCTGTGAGCAACTACAATGCGAGTTACGCCGGTAATGGAATCCATTGTCTTTTGAATCTCTGCTTCGGTTTCCATATCAAGAGCCGAAGTCGAATCATCCATTATCAGAATCGGCGCATGCTTTGATAACGCTCTTGCTATACTGATTCTTTGCTTTTGTCCTCCGGAAAGACCAACGCCACGTTCTCCGATTACAGTCTTGTACTGTTCTTCCATCTTTTCGATAAAATCACTTGCCTGTGCCATCTGCGCAGCACTTTGAATCTCTTCCATGTTCATCTCTTCTCGTCTTCCCATTCGGATATTCTCCTCAATGGAATCCGAAAACAGAAATACATCCTGCATTACAACAGCACTTGCACCGCGCACCTGTTGTAAATCCATCTCTTTAATATTGTTTCCGTCAAGAGTAATATCTCCCTCAGTCGGGTCATAAAATCTCTGAAGCAGATTAACAATGGTAGATTTTCCGGATCCGGTTTCGCCCATGATACCTAGTGTCTTTCCGCATTCCAATTCAAAACAAATATCGGAAAGTACTTCCTGGTCTCCAAATTTCAAAGAAACATGGTCAAATCGAACATTTCCATCAACCTGCGGAACCTCAATCGGATATTGCGCAAGCTGCAAAGTCGAATGCTCTTTGTAAATTTTCTTGATTTTCTTAAGCGATGCAAGAGAACTTGAGAAATCATTTGTGATCCATCCGATTTCCTCCATTGGCCATGTACAGTTACGACTGTATACGATATAGGCTGTCAAATCACCCAAATTCATTTTCCCTTGAATTACAAAAATACCGCCCAGTACTGCGCATGCAACCGGAAGAAGCATCGCTGTCAACTGAAATATCGGATAGAATCGAATCAAGGTTTTTGCCTCTTTCATGTTTAAATCATAATATCTGTGATTATGTTCCATAAACTTTTTGATTTCATATTCTTCTCTGGCAAAAGCCTTAACCGTTCTGACACCTGCCAGATTTTCCTCTGCGACGGTTGTCAGTTCTGCATTTTCCTCACTGATTTCGTCATATACCTTATCCAGCTTCTTTTCCATAACAATTGCTGTCACACCGCAAATTACCATACAAAAAAGTGGAAGAAAAGTTAAAATCCAATTCAGGCTAAACATAAAATAAAGCACCAAAATTACATTTAGGATTACTTCCATTCCAAGCATAGCCTGCATTCCTACCATATTGTATACTTTATCGATATCATCTTTTACACGGGCCATCAGTTCCCCTGTATTTGTATCATCGAAATAGTCTAATGAAAGACTTTGAATATGGTCAAACAAATCTTTTCTCATTTCTGTTCCGATGGTGATACAGTTCTTGTCAAAAGTAAATTCTTTAAAATATCCGAAGACACTGCGTCCAACTCCAATCAAAATGATCGCGCCTAGCAGCCAACCAAATCGATGGAAATCTCTTCCCACAAGCACTTCATTCATGATAATTCTTGTAATCTGCGGATACATCATATCAAGAGCTATTGCAAATATCATAAACAAAATTGCCATCGTGTAGGTTGCCCAATGTTTTATCACATAGCTACCAAGTGTTTTCACGTTTTTCTCCTCCTCTTTTTCTCAAATCCTACTCTCTCTACTCCCGGGCTTGTTCGCATGACATATAGGAATTTCGAAGAAATTTCCTATATCAAAAAAAGCCCTAGGTAAATCTATCTTTACCTAGGGCAATGTCTGCAAACAAATCAATTCTATTTAAAAATGCACATCAAACGTATCACGGCATCTTTATAGAATATCCCGAGGTAAAGTTGTGGTTTCCCACGTAATCATAATCATGCTTAAAATTATTCACTAAAATTGCCACTGTATTAAACATAATACTTTTTACCTCGCTTTCTTTCATATTTTGTCGATGTGTAGCAGTATCGACATGCTTATTCTGTCACTTTTCAGTTTCCATGTCAACACACAAAATGAATTTTCTTCATGTAATCAAATTTTTCATTACCAAAATTCACCTTTTAGCTTTTATTTTTTACCTTTCATATAAATCTACTTTACGCCTCATTCTCCATTTCTTATAATTGTGATTATCAAAAAACAAGGGGAGGATGTATGAAAATCAGAATTGAGACAGATGAACGGTTAGAAGAAGACGAAATCATCATTCGCTGTCGTGAACTAAATGAAGAAACGCTTGAATTACAAAGGCAACTTCAAAGCTTAATCAAATCTCAGGCTACCCTTTCCGTAAGTCATGGCGAGCTGGATTATTTCTTAAAATATCCCGAGATCATCTTTATGGAAACTGATGGAAATCGTTTGGCTGTTCACACAAAGGATAAAATCTTTTCGACCAAACAGAAATTATATGAGCTGGAAGAACTGCTTCCACCTTATTTCATGCGTGTTTCAAAATCATGTATTTTGAACATCAAAGAAATCCGAAGCATTCACAAAAACATTACCGGAGCAAGCGAGATTGAATTCGCAGCTTCTTCTAAAAAAGCTTATGTATCAAGAAACTACTACAAGTTGCTCATCGATAAGATGACACATTAATCAAAAGCACACCAACTTGTGCAGAAATGAGGTAAATCAAATGAAAATCAAGAAAAAATATAAAGGAATTCTCTGGGGAATCGTAATCATCGTTGCCGCTGTTTTATTTCTTTTAAACGGACTTGGCGTCTTCGATTCTTTAAATCTAAGCCTAAGCTTCTCACAAATTGCATGGACCATCATCTTTGGCGTAGTATTGGTCAATTCGATTGTTGATTTGTCCTTCATAGGAATGTTCTTATCAGCATCTGTGATTGTTCATCTCTATCGTGATGCGCTTCAAATTCCGTATACTTTATCATCCTGGACACTTATCATTGCAGGTACTTTAATCGGTGTAGGTTTGGATATCATCTTTAAGAATTCCAAAAAACAAATCAAAAAAAAGCACCACAAGAAACCAAAATTCAACATCTCTTATAGCTTTGATGACGATGATGAGAATGAATCCAATCAGAATTCGGATGACGATGTGGTTTATACCAACTCATACAGTGATAATAATGTCACTATCGAAAACAGTTTCGGAGAACGCACTGATTATATCAGCAGTCAGAATTTTCAAAGTGCCACTTTGGATAATGGTTTCGGAAATTTAACTGTATATTTCGATGGCACTCAAATCACAAATGGTGCTGCAGTCATTTCAGTAGATAATGGTTTTGGAAATACAAATCTTTATCTTCCTGCATCATGGAAATTAAATTTGAAAGAGGATTCCGGATTTGGAAAGGTATTGGTTCATGGAATGCCTTCCAACGAAAATGATGCTCCGATTATTCATATCAATGTTGATAATGGGTTCGGACATGTAGATATCTATTTCAATTAATACATTCTAATTAATGCAAATAAACCACCGGCTGAGCCGGTGGTTTATCTCAGTCGGAGATTGTAACCCCGACTGAGATAAACGCTCCGCGAGGATGCGCAGAGATTTGCATATGAAATATGTCAGCTACGCTGACGCAAATCTCGCGCCAAGTCTCGCGAGCGAGACTTGAATTGTTATTCCTGCTTCTCGTAATTCGGTCTTTGAATTTCCAATTCACGCTCTACGATTTGCTTTAATGGTTCAAAATAGCTTTCCAACTGAAACTGCGCCGGATAATCATACAGCGCAAGCTGAATATCTCTTGCAATCTTAGCTCCCACATTTTCCTTTTTCATCGGAATCAGTCCAAAAAGAGTGGAGCCATAAGTGCGATCCTCATAGCAAAGTCGAATTAAAGTCTTTGCAAAATCCGTCCACTCAGCTCGATAGACTTCCTGCTCCGCCTCATTTGCCTCCTGATATCGGAACAAATCCAATTCTGCCATATAAACATCAAGTGACTTTTTGTGAGACTTCATCGTAAATCGTGAAACGCCCTGCTCAGCGCCGTTTTTAATCATCATCCAGGCACGAATGTAGGTATCCGTCTTACCGGAATGATCAATGGTCTCATGTCTTCTCTTTTGAATTTCTTCCTGAAGTGCAAGTTGTTCTGGTGTAAATTCTGACATATCTTCTCCTATTTTACTCTGTCCTATTATGATCTACATAAAAATCGGCAATCCGAGTGCAAACACAAGCAATGCTAAAACTGCCAGGTGCGCAGGATAAAAACCGTAAAAGAAATACTTTGCCTGCTTTCCGCGCTCTCCGTTGTAGAAATAAACCGGAATCAACATCAAAAGCGAAAGTGCCTCAATCTGACCGGCCATAAATGTTAATGCCAAAATCGAAAGTGAAAAACCTGCGATTCTGTAATCACGGAACAAATACATTAATCCGATGGATACAATACCCGCAACACTGTAATCACAACGAATAATATATGCGACAATCATTGCTGCAATTAAAAGCACAAACTGAAGAAACATGCGAAGCAATAAAAAGGCGAAACCTTTTTGGCTTGTATCATTTTCCTTTTCCATAAAACCTTGTCGAATTCTGTCCATTCCCCAGATCATCAAAAGGCCAAGGCATAGGGTAAAGAATACGTTCTGATGCGCAGTCAATCCTATTATGTGTGTGATAAAATGGCTGCCGTCATAATTATCATTCCAATATCCGTTATATAGCAATGCAAAGTCAAATGGCAACTCGGAAATCAATGCAAATACAAAGAGTCGCAGTGCATATTTCGGCACACTTTTTGTATGCATGAAGCCTTCCACAAGCAAGTAAATATAGATTGGAAAGGCCATTCTTCCAATTCCACGCATAATATAATAAATCACAAGCCACATCGATCTGCGGTCTTCGATAAATCCAATATTTCCAATCACAATTGCACGCTCCAAAACAGAAGCTGCAAAATGATCGATAAACATTGTGATGACTGCAATCATCTTCAATGTAAATCCGTTGACTTTTCCCGTCGGATTATAATTCACGAACGCTTACCTCCAAATATTCAAAACATTCCGGTGTTATTGACTTTAATCTTGTCCAAATGCCAAATGTCATCTACATATTCCTGAATGGTTCTGTCTGATGAGAATTTGCCCACATGCGCCACATTTAAAATTGCGCTTTTTGCCCAGGCTTCCTTTTCGTTATAGAATTCAGAAATATCCATCTGTGCTTTCGCATATGCGCGGAAATCTGCAAGGATAAAATATCTATCTGCAGGATTTCCAGGTTTATCATTCAAAAGTGCATTGTAAAGGCAACGGAACAACTCATGATCTCCATAAGAATAGGTTCCATCAATCAGCTGATTCAGCACACGATTAATGTCTCTATCATGATTATAAATATCCATCGGATGATAATCATGATTTCTCTCATGGGCAATGACCTCATCCGCACTCATACCAAAGATAAACATATTATCTCCGCCCACTTCTTCAAACATTTCCACATTTGCACCGTCCATCGTACCGATGGTCAATGCGCCGTTTAACATGAATTTCATATTACCGGTTCCGGATGCTTCTTTTGAAGCTGTCGAAATCTGCTCAGAGACATCAGCTGCCGCAAAAATTATTTCGGCATTGGAAACCTTATAATCCTCAATGAAAACCACCTTAAGCTTATTTCCAATTGACGCATCGTTATTGATTACTTCCGCCACATTGTTGATTAACTTAATGGTCATTTTGGCATTTCGATATCCGGCAGCCGCCTTTGCTCCAAATATAAAGGTTCTCGGTGTAAATTCCATATCCGGATTTTCCTTCAGCTGATTATACAGATACATCACATGCAAAATATTCATCAGCTGACGCTTGTATTCATGCAAACGCTTTACCTGTACATCAAAGATCGAATCGATATTGACATCGATTCCGTTATGCTCCTTGATATATTTTGCCAGGCGCTTTTTGTTCTCACGCTTGATATCCATAAAGGCCTTTTGTACCTTTGGATCCTCTGCCTTTTCCACTAATTTAATGGTCTTTGTCAGATCTGTCTCCCAGCCTTTTCCGCAATACTTTGTCACGAAATCAGCCAACAGCGGATTGCCGTGTGCCAGGAAACGACGCTGTGTAATACCATTCGTCTTGTTGTTAAATTTCTCCGGGAACATCTCGTAGAAATCTTTTAACGACTCGTTCTTTAAAATCTCAGTATGCAATCTTGCCACACCGTTCACAGAGAAACCTGCACAGATTGCAAGATTTGCCATACGTACCTGACCGTCATAAAGGATTGCCATGCTGCGTACTTTCTCTTCATCTCCCGGGAAACGGGCCTGAATATCCAACACAAATCTGCGGTTAATTTCCTCTACGATTTGGTAGACACGCGGAAGAATACGCTGGAAAATATCGATTGGCCATTTTTCCAATGCTTCTGCCATAATGGTATGGTTGGTATAAGCGACACAATGCGTGGTCACCTGCCAAGCCTCATCCCATTCCATGCCTTCCTCATCAATCAAAATACGCATCAATTCCGCAACTGCCACAGTCGGATGAGTATCATTCATTTAGAATACCACCTTCTTTGGCAATTGACGCAAACTTCTGTGATGCTTCTTAAACTTCGCAATTGCACGTTGTACAGATGCTGATACGAAGAAGTACTGCTGCTTTAAGCGCAATTCCTTGCCCTGCTCGTGCTCATCATTCGGATAAAGAACCTCTACCAAAGTACGTGCTAAATTTGATTGTTCCACAGCCTTTGCGTATTCACCCTCATTAAAAGAGGTAAGCGAAAACTCTTCTTTCGGCTGTGCATCCCAGATGATCAATGTATCTGTGACATAATTTCCATGTCCCACAATCGGCATATCATACGCCACCGCATTGACGGCCTGATAATTTTCATGAATAAAATGAAGCTCTCCGTTTTCATCCACATCGGTTCTGACATTTCCGCCAAAACGTACTTCATAACTGTATTCCGGACGTTTTAATTCAAATGGATAACCATTCTTTAGCCAGTTATCCGGAACTTCCACCTGGAATCCGTCGATAATCTGCTGTTTAAACATTCCGTAACGATAACGGATTCCGCATCCATAAGCAGGATATCCAAGAGATGCAAGAGAATCCAAAAAACATGCTGCAAGTCGGCCCAAGCCACCGTTTCCGAGTGCCGGATCCGGTTCCTGATCTTCGATGGCATTGATGTCCAATCCCATCTCTTCTAACGCTTCCTGCGCTTTTTTATACGCAGTCATGTTAATCAGATTGTTTCCAAGGGCACGTCCCATCAAAAACTCCATGGATAAATAGTAAAGGGTTTTCGGATCTTCCCGATCCATCACGCTCTGAGTTGCAAACCAATCATCCATGATGGCATCCTTTACGGTATCGGCTACTGCCTGGAAGAGCTCCTCCTGAGAGGCCTCCCCCACGCTCTTGCGATATTTGCTTTTGACAGTTTCAGTAACACGCTTGATAAACGCCTTCTTGTTAAACGGTTTCATATGGCTTCTCCTTTATTTCATGCTATGCAAGTTTCTCAACAGATAAGGTTACACTTTCTCCGTTGATGTTCCACTCCTTTTCATATCCCCCAAGTGTTGATGAAATTTCATCAGCCAATACTTCAGACTGAATGTTGGCACCGAATTTTTCGAAAATTGCAGTCACCTTCTCATTCGCCTGATAACCAACGCGAATATGATCTTGTACTTCAAAACCAGCTTCCTTACGCATGGTCTGAATCTTAGAAATTAATTCTCTTTCAAAGCCTTCCTCTAGTAATTCCGGAGTCAAATTCGTATCCAGAACAACTGTCACACCGTGATCTGATGCAGAAACAAGGCCTTCCATCTGAACGGTCTCGATTAAGAGATCTTCTTCTGTAAGTGCTTCCTCATTTCCATCTACAGTAATGGTTAAGCTTCCCTTTGACTTTAACTCAGCCATAGCTTCTTGTCCATTCAATCCGGCCAAAATTTCTTTTACCGCATTGATATTTTTTCCGAATCTGCGACCAAGTGTCTTAAGCTGTGGCTTGAAGTTATAATTTGTCAAACCGCTGACATCATCGGTTGCCTCGATTTCTTTTACGTTTAATTCGTCGCGGATGATATCAAGATAGAACTGTGAAAGTTCTTCTTCTGCCTTGACATACATCTTACCGATTGGCTGACGGTTCTTGATATTAGACTCATTTCTGCATGCACGACCAAGAACAACTGCCTCAAGTACGGTCTCCATATCCGCTTCTAACTTCTTGTCGATAAGCTTCTCGTCTGCAACAGGGAAGTCACACAAATGGATAGATTCCGGAGCAGATGCATCCACAGAACAAACCAGGTTTCTATAGATTTCTTCTGTCATAAACGGAATCATCGGTGCAGAAGCCTTTGCGATGGTAACAAGAGAAGTATACAGTGTCATATATGCGTTAATCTTGTCCTGCTCCATGCCCTTTGCCCAGAAACGTTCACGGCTACGGCGAACATACCAGTTAGATAATTCATCTACGAATTCATCCAAAGCCTTTGCAGCTTCCGGGATTTTGTAATTTTCAAGGTTCTCATCTACAGCTTTCACTGCAGAATTCAATTTAGATAAACACCATTTATCCATAACAGATAAGCTGCTGTAATCCAAGCTGTACTTTGTTGCATCGAATCCATCGATATTTGCATATAATACAAAGAATGCATAAGTGTTCCACAAGGTTCCCATGAAACGTCGCTGTCCTTCCTGAACAAGCTTGCCTGAGAAACGCTTTGGAATCCATGGAGCGGATGCAGTATAGAAATACCAACGGATGGCATCTGCACCGTACTGCTCTAATGCATCAAACGGATCGACAGCATTGCCTTTAGACTTAGACATCTTCTGTCCGTTCTCATCCTGTACATGACCAAGTACGATTACGTTCTCATATGGGCTCTTGTTAAAGAGCAAAGTAGACTCTGCCATCAGAGAATGGAACCATCCACGAGTCTGGTCTACCGCCTCGGAAATGAATTGTGCAGGGAATTGCTGCTCAAATACTTCCTTATTTTCAAATGGATAATGATGCTGTGCAAATGGCATTGCACCTGAGTCGAACCAGCAGTCCAATACTTCCGGTACACGCTTCATATCGCCACCGCATTCCGGACATTTGCAGATAATTTCATCAATATATGGACGATGTAATTCTACTGTCTTAGCCGCAGGATTGCCTGATAATTCTTCCAATCTTGCACGGCTTCCCACGCATTCTCTGTGTCCGCATGAGCACTCCCAGATATTCAGCGGAGTTCCCCAATAGCGGTTACGTGAAATTGCCCAGTCCTGAATGTTCTCAAGCCAGTTGCCAAAGCGTCCGCTTCCGATGGATTCAGGAATCCAGTTTACAGTGTTGTTGTTGCGAATCAAGTCATCTTTGACAGCGGTTTCTTTGATATACCAGGATTCTCTTGCATAATACAAAAGCGGGGTATCGCATCTCCAGCAGTGTGGATATTCGTGTTCAAATTTTGGTGCGTCAAAGAGAAGCTTTCTTGCTGATAAATCCTTGATTACTTCCGGATCTGCTGAGATTGCGCCCTTTTCCATTTCTGCAGCGGTTGGCTTGCAACGCATTCCGCCAAATGGAGAAGCGTCTAACATCACACCCTTGTCATCTACCATCTGTACCAATGGAAGATCATAATTTCTACCAACGTTGGCATCGTCCTCACCGAAGGCCGGTGCGATATGTACGATACCGGTACCATCTGTCATGGTAACGTAGGAATCGCAGGTCACATAGAAGCCCTTCTTCTTTTGCTTATCTGCTTCTACCTTTGCACATTCATAAAGCGGCTCGTATTCCTTGCGCTCTAAATCAGTTCCCTTATAGGTTTCAAGCACTTCATATGCCGGGCCTTCTGCATCCTTGTCCAAAAGCTGTCCCAATACCTTATCAGCCAATGCCTGAGCAAGATAGTAGGTATATCCGTCAACAGCCTTTACCTTTAAATAGGTATCATCCGGATTTACGCAAAGAGCCACATTACTTGGCAAAGTCCAAGGAGTGGTTGTCCATGCTAAAAAGTATGCGTCTTCTCCTGTTACCTTAAAGCGAACGATTGCAGAACGCTCCTTAACAGTCTTATATCCCTGAGAAACCTCAGCTGATGAAAGCGGAGTTCCGCAACGAGGACAGTATGGCACAATCTTAAAGCCCTTATATAAAAGACCCTTGTTCCAGATTTCGGAAAGTGCCCACCATTCTGACTCAATGAAGTTATCATCGTAGGTAACATATGGGTTATCCATATCAGCCCAGAATCCAACGGTTCCGGAGAAGTCTTCCCACATTCCTTTGTATTTCCAAACGGATTCCTTACATTCTTTGATAAACGGCTCCATACCGTATTCTTCGATCTGCTCTTTTCCGTTTAATCCAAGCTTCTTTTCTACCTCAAGCTCTACCGGAAGGCCGTGTGTATCCCAGCCAGCTTTACGCGGTACATATTTGCCTTTCATTGTCTGGAAACGAGGAATCATATCCTTGATGGTACGGGTTTCCACGTGTCCGATGTGCGGCTTACCGTTTGCTGTAGGCGGTCCATCATAGAAAGTATAGGTTTCGCCTTCCTTTTTGTTTTTCTCCAATGACTTATTAAAGATGTCATTTTCTCTCCAGAACTTCTCGATTTCTTTTTCGCGCTCCACGAAGTTCATGTTCGTATCAACTTTGTTGTACATTTGATTTTGCCTCCTTAGCAATGGGAATAAAAAAAGCTGCGTCCGTAACCGGACACAGCTTATCGCTACGTTTAACCACCTGATTACAATGTACTTGAACAGTCAATCACTATTCGCATACAAGTTTCCTGTAACGTAGAAAATACGTCGTCACCTACTGTCAAATAATAATTTGATTTCGGCTCCGCAACTCAGGAGTGATTTTCTTTATCTTACTAATAGCACCGGTTCACACCAACCCCGGCTCTCTGAAGCGTTCGTCAAAATAAATACTGTCTCCGTCAAAGTTTTATATATTCAACTGAAAATATTTTACGCATGAAAGCCAAAGTTGTCAAGAGTTGCTTGCACGGTACTTATACTCGATCCGGCATCACAATTGCAGCTATGATATAGGCAAGAAGTCCGCTTCCGCCTAAGCAAGTAAATGCAACCCATGCCAATCGGATTAATGTGGAATCACAATTGAAATATTCTGCGATACCTCCGCACACACCTGAAAGTTTTCTGTCTGTGTTACTTTTATACAATCTCTTTGGTTCCATAATGATATCTCCTTTCAACCTCTTTTATTTCGCATTATTTTCCATAACAATCCAGCTATAATTACAGTTACAATTCCGCATAAGCTTCCCCATATCAGCGTCCCTAAAAGCATTTTGATGAGGGTCCATGCACTCGCTATATCATCTATATCATAAAGATAGCATATTCCCCACGCAATATAGCAAATTGCAAATCCAACATTATAAATCGGTTGCGGAATCTCTGCCAAAAAGCGAGCCTGCGAATTTCCTGCCGGATTGCTTTTGATATATTCACTCAGGTCAATCCAAAACTGCTGCCACTCTGCCGCGCCCATAGAGATAAAATAATGATACCAAATCTGCCACTGCGAATAAAAGCCGTTGTCTGTATTTTCTCTCATAAGCTGCGCTATTCGATCAGCTCGAAATTCAACTTTCTCAGAGGCGCTTTCGTCCATTTCCTGATATAAGGCATATAAGATTTCTACCGATTGAATTGCGATCATCTCATCAAAGGGGACCTGATTGATTTGCTCTGTAAGGCTTTCATCAGCTTGTTGAAATGCCACACAAGCCTGATAATACTGTTTCATGTAATTTACCCTTGTTTGTTCCTAGCAGTCCTCTTTTTTTATTCCATATAAATCCAGATCTACTGCTCCGTTTGTCACAATTACACCTTCAGCTGTCAATCTCTCTTCCTGGACATTCTTGCCTCCAAATACAAAAGCATCCGCCAGCTCCCCTTTTGCATTGACCACCCGATGACATGGGATCTGCTCCGGATTCGGATTCTTATGCAAGGCGTTTCCTACAGCCCGGGACATTTTGGGATTTCCGGCCATTTCTGCCACCTGAGAATAGGTCGCAACTTTCCCCTTTGGAATTTGCTTGACTGCTTGATAGATTCGCTTCGTCGGAGTATTGGTGATTAATTCATAACTATCATCAATCCGATCAAGAATCTGCTCTGTAGGCACAGTTCCATCCACCAATATGGTAAGCCAATGCTGCTTATTCATATGATAGCCGGGCATATATCCATAGTTTTGCGAAATCATCCCGATGAAATATTGTTCCGCTTTCACATTGATGATATAAACCTGATCCGACGATTCCGAAACGTCACGGTTCCATAGTGGTGCCACTTTATTTCGCTCCACCGGCATAATCAGCGCAAACCATTTCATCACATCAGGATCCTTGAATGTGATATTCTCCGGATATTTAGCCCATGGTTGCTCCACAAATGCATTATATTTTTCTTTCATATATTGAATCAAATCTTCTACTTGCGGATGCATATAATCGCCCTTTTTGCTATTTCATCTTGCGCATGACTGCTACACCGTGAGTTCCATAACCTAAATGTGTCGCCACAGACAATGGAATCGGAGACATATTGCAGTGAATACCAAAGTGTTCCTCTAATTGTTGCTTCCACTCTGCCGCTTTTTCTTTTGGCATGGAAGCTGCTGCTGCCAAATAGAAATCATCCAGATTATTCGCATGGAATTTTCCAATCAAATCATTCTCGATTGCACTAATCATCTTCTTTCGAGAAAGCTTTTCGCCTTTTGCTTTTGATACCACTTCTACCTGTCCTGTGTTCAATCCCAGAATTGGACGAATATTTAAAAAATTACCGATTGCAGCACTTGAAGCCGAAACACGGCCACCTGCTTTCAGATAATCCAAAGTTTCCACAGTTAAATAAATCTGGAATTCGCTTCTGAAATATACCAATTCTTTGCAAATATCGCTGGCATTCATTCCTGCACGAGCGCGTTTGACAGCCTCCAACACGGCATGCTTTTGCGCAACAGAGACGCGTCCTAAGTCTGCCACAATCACCTTTCCGTCATAATCCTGCGCAAGTGCCTGTGCAGTCTGACAAGAGCCGGACAATCCGCTGGACATTGGAATATAAAGAATTTCATCGTATTCTTCTAATGTCTGATCCCATAGTTCCATAACATCCGCCGGAGATGGCTGAGATGTATAAATGCGGGCACCTTCCTGCTGCATTGCAAAAAAATCCACATGAGAAAGCGTTTCACCTTCCAAATACAATTCGTCATCAATATAAAACGGCATTGGCAACATTTTGATTCCATACCGATTTGCCTTTTCTCTGGTGATTCCTGAATTGGAATCTGTAATAATTGCAGTTTTCATTTTTCCCTCCTGCTTCTTACTCTACGCGACTGGTGGAATAGAATACGCGCTCCGGACCTTCTATTTTGTCCGTACCGGTTATGGTGACAGACATCTCACCAATGATATCATCTACACTGCGGCCAATCATAAACGTATATTTTCCGGATTGAACCATCCAAATGCCTTCCTCTGAAGGCACAGCAATCTGCGCCGGATCGATGGTAAAGATAATATCATGCGCTTCTCCACATAAGAAAAATACTTTACGAAGTCCAACCAACTTGCGATTTTCTCTGACATCCTTATCTTCCTGGATATAGAGCTGAATCAATTCACTTCCTGCAATCGGGCCGTGATTAATAAGATGTACACTAATCTCGAATTTATCGGTTGCACTGACTTCCGTTTTATTTGCATGAACATTTGAATATTCGAAATTGCTAAAAGATTCGCCATATCCAAATGCCAAACGCAGTTTGTGATCAATATCGTCAAATACTTCAATCGGCAATCTTCCACCCGGATTGACCTTTCCGCTTAAGACATCTGTCACCGCATCTGCAGTTGCTTCCCCCGGTAAAAGTGCCTCCACGATGGCATCCAGCTGATGCGCACCGATATCGCTGGCGAAAGGATGCACACCTAAATGAATTCCAACTGTCGGAACGCCTTCCTCATGCAACAATTCGATAAAATGCTCCTGACATGGAGGAATGATACCGCAGTCCGTCTCAATATCCATGCTTCCGATTTCATGATTCCAATAATTATATCGCATTCCAAGGGTCAAAATCGTGATGTCCGCTTCTTTTGCGATTGCCAGAGCTTCCTCATACAGCGTCTCATCATAGCCATAATAATCATAGCCGCGAGAATACAGGATTTCCGCTTGAGGCTTTTCTTTTTTGATTCGCTGTAAAAGTGTAACCGTATTCACCTTTGCAGCTTTGTCTGTCAGATAATAGCTTTCATAATCCTCCGCATGAGGACCAATGACAGCAATCTTTTTCACATTGCGGCCAAGAGGAATGACTCCTGTATTTTTCAAAAGGATTAAAGACTCCTCGGCACTTATTCTGGTCACTTCATAATTGGCCGGATCTTCAAAAGGCTTGTTTAATGCCTCTCCTTCTAAAGCATATGGATGTTCAAATACACCCATGGCAAATTTTTCGGTTAGCACCATTAGAGCGAGTTCTCTGATTTGCTCTTCTGTAAGCAAATCCATTCGAAATACATTAGAATCTGTAATCACATTTGCTCTTCGGCCCTCGATTTCGGCAGAACGAATTCCTCGCACATAGGCTGATCCCATAATTACGCCAAGTGTTCTTGCCTCACTATATGTCTTGCGACGTCTTTCCACAAAGAAATCTCTTGTGATATCCATCACCGGCGAAATCACATAATTGATTCCCAGAACCAAAGCCTGAGCAGCAACAATATAACCAATACGCTCCTCAAGTCTCGTATTAAAGTTGGCTCCGCGATTTAAGTCCGACGGAAAAGAAGTTCCTGACGGAACATGTGCTCCGACCAACCCATGAATATAAAAAGTGGCAGGAATATGATGTGGTGATTGTTCGATTGCTCGCTTCTGCAATGCTCTTTGCAATTCTGCAGCCTCTTCCGTGCTTGCACAATCCTGCATCCACTCAGCACTCAAAAATCCTATTCCGACATCCGAATGAAAATTGCATGCTCTAGCCTCATCAATTCCCAATTCGAAATTCTGAATTTGAGCAACAATCTCTTCCTGAGACATCTTTGAAAACAAATCTTTTGCGCGCTCCTCCGGTGAAAGAGTGGCATCCATATATCTTTCCACTTAAATTCTCCTTAAAATAAAGTACATTTATGTGTTCCAAATCTTCTTAAGCATAAGATATTTTAACACATTTGCAAAGGATAACATAGTCTCTTAAAAAAAGAAAAGGTTGCCTTAAAAGCAACCTTTTTCTTATTCTATGCACGAATTCTATGCCCGAACCGTAATCAGCCAAGGAGCCGGTTCTGCTTCAAACATATGCTTATGATTTAATTTCGATACTGCAATCTGAATCACTTCTACATCATTGATTCCACGTCTTGCAAAAATTTCCGGCACATCAGCTGCACATTGGAAATCCAATGTATAAATCAAAAATTCCATATGTGGATTCAGTTTTAACATCGTATCGATTTCTTTTTCCATAGAAGCGGAAGCCACCAACATCGTAAAGGATGGAACCGGCTCTCCCTTCATGGTATTTTCATCCACATGATCAATGATAGAAATATTATTTACTCCGAATTTCTCGATATTTTCTTCCATGGTTGCGCGATCATTTGCGTTATATTCTACGGCTGTCACATGACCTTCTTCCGCGATCAAAGCCGATTCCACTGCAATACTTTCCCCGCTGATGATGCATACGTTATCATTAGAAGAAATATGCATTTTATTTAAAATAACGGAACGAATTTCGCTTCCCACATAATGAACGGAACCCTTTGAGAAATTATCGTTATCCATTCCTATTTTATATGTATTTCTGGCATTTTCATTTACAATCAACATTGCGGCAGAAGCATTGATTCCACGGTCAATCATATCCTTCACAGGCGTCCAGATCAATTCTCCCTTTGCTTCTGAACCTTCGTTATAATAAACCATGCACTCTCCGAGTCCCACTTCCCACATCTTATAAAAGATTTCCGGATGTCCGGCCTCTGTAAACACGAGTGTGGAACGATGTGATTCCACTGTCGGTATTAGATTCTTATTCTTTGTAGTGATGTCTAAGATTTTAACCTTTTTCACATCAATATCCATATTTTCAGCAAAATAATTCAACCACTCCAAAACGGCTGTGTTTTCAAATAAGTTTTCTGCCATAGTACCCTCTCCTTATCCAAGTATGTCAATTTCTGATAGTTTTATTATAGCATTCCATAGGACCCTTACAACGTGAAACTTCTTCAATCTGACATTTTCCAACTTTCACTCACCAGGTAACAAAAGCATTCTTTTTTCAAATTATTTTAAAGAATTTTAGTTTTTTTCTAAAAAGGGGTTCAGAATCCTATTGTATTGACCGATGAATATGATATAGTAAAAGTATCTTTGGAGAAAAGGACTTCTCCACCTGAAACGCAAGGAGGCGTAAAATTATGAGTACAATCGATTCTTTAGGCACAAATCTGGTGAATGCATTAGCAAGCACCTCAAACACAAAAGAAACCCAAAAAGCGACATCTAAATACGGCAATACTGTGGGCAATCCGCAATTATCGGATTCAGCAGCAGAATATTACGAATCTCTGAAATCAAAGTATTCTGATTTGGAATTCGTTCTCGTTGATAACGATTCTGTGGATACCGCAGAGCAGGAAGCAGTTAAATATATGTCTTCTGGAAAGACTGTAGTCCTTTTGGATGCTGCAAAAATTGAACAGATGGCATCTGATGAAAGCTATCGCGAGAAATATGAAACCTTAATCGAGCAAGGTGCAAAGCAGATTGAGGAAATGGGAAATCGCTTAAACGAAGCCGGCGCCAATGTAAAAGGTTACGGAATTCGAATCAATGATGACGGAACTTCTACATTATTTGCCGTTGTAGAGAAATCTTTCTCTCAGCAAAAAGAACGTATCGAAAAAGCAAAAGAAGAACGCATCGAAGAGCGTAGAGAAAAGAGCAAAGAACGCTCCGAAAAATTCAGAGAACATCTTTCTGATAAAGTCTCTGATAAAGATGTGAAACGAACCGACGTCATCAGCGCTGGCTCAATTGATGAACTGTTAGACAAATTAAGCGAATATACTCAGAACCAGAGAATGAATGAAGTACAGACCGAACAAGAACATTTTGTCGGCCAGTCCATTGACTTTAAGCTCTAAGCATACTCGCTTACATAAAAAATTTGATTCTTTATTATCTTATATAATCGGATCGGTGATGATTTTCGCAATCAGTGCCGGTCTGATTTTTTATCCGCGAGACTTGAACTATCGAATGCAGATATAAACAGCATATGCCACATAAAGTAAAACCATAATTAGTCCCTCCACGCGGGCAATGCTCTTCTTTGTAGCGCCAAACAGCCATACCACAAGAGTGAATACCAAAAGTACTACGATATCGATGATATTTTCTGTGATGAAGTTGATTGGACTGAGGACGGATGCGATTCCAAGCACCATCAAAATATTAAAGATATTAGAACCAACTGCATTTCCCAAAGCCATATCCACTTCGTTTTTCCTTGCAGCCACAACAGAGGTCACAAGCTCCGGAAGACTGGTTCCAATGGATACGATGGTTAATCCAATCAAGGTCTGGCTCATACCCAAATCCGATGCAATTCTGCTGGCAGTGGATACCGTCAGCTTTCCACCGAAGGCAATGGCTGCCGCACCACCGATGATAAATAACAAACTAAGAGGAACCGAAATCACTTTCACTTCATCTTCTTTTAATTCCTCTTCTTTTGCTTCTGCTCCCCGGCTCTTAGCACTTTTCATTGCCGTACGTACCAATACAAACAGATAGATTGCAAAAACGATTAGCATAATAGCACCATCAAGATGTCCTAATGTCATATTGGTCGCATCTGCAATCCCAAGCATTCCAAGCGCTGCCAGAATAATCGCGCAAATTGCCGAAACCGGAATATCCTGCACAATCGTCTGTCTGGAAACTGCAACCGGAGTCAAAATCGCACAAACACCGATTACCACCATGATATTAAATATATTCGAGCCTACTGCGTTGCTGATTGCCAATGTATTATTGTTGACAAGAGAAGCAGTTACGCTCACCGCGGTCTCCGGCAAGCTTGTTCCCATTGCCACAACTGTAAGTCCGATGATAATACTTGGAACGTGAAAGCGCTTTGCTACGCTTGAGCTACCTTCCACGAAGAAATCAGCACCTTTGATAAGAAATACAAATCCCAAAACCAAAAGTACGATTACCAAAACAATATTTGTGTTTGCAATAAACTGATCCATATTTTTCTTTTTCCTCCTGCTTTATATGGTATAAAAAATGACCCATGCATACATAAACCGTCAGACAAATACAGTCGGAATATGTATGCATGAGTCTCATTCTTTAAGATTTGCCAGATTGTAAAAACAATCGGGACTGTTGACAAACCACGCTTAGCGCGAACTACTCCCTCACGAAATAATTCAATTGCTTTATAACAGTAACAGAACCCATTTACGTTAGTCAAGACTAACAATTCCATTTTCCCCAAAATTTGGTATGATAAATATGAGTATGCAATAAACAATAATCAGTAAGGACCCATATTATGCGACAAGAAATTTTAAACGAGTTGAGCAAAATCACACCAGAGGAAGCACAAGCTCTTTCCGGAGAAATTGAATACAATCGCACTCTATATCAAACTGAGCAAAGTCTGGCCCATCCGGAACATCCGGGCACAATTTTTGATGCGCAAAAGCTAATGGATTCCGGTCGTCTGATTACCATTCGTAAGCATACACGATTTACCCATTTTCCGAAGCATTCTCACAACTATGTGGAAGTCATCTATATGTGCAAAGGCTCCACCCATCATATCATCAATGATAATGATGTGATCCTTGAGGAAGGCGAACTGCTATTTCTGAATCAAAATGCCATCCAGGAAATTCTCCCGGCCGGCGAAAATGATATTGCAGTCAACTTCATTATTCTTCCGGCGTTCTTCGACTATGCACTGACCATGCTTGATGTACGCGATAATCCGCTTCGTTCATTTGTCATTGATTGTATGCGCGGTGAAATCAAAACCTCTGCATATTTGCATTTCAAAATCAGTGATGTACTTCCGATTCAGAATCTAATCGAAAATCTGATCTGGACGTTGATGAACAAACAGCAAAATAATCGCAGCTTAAATCAGGCCACAATGGGGCTTTTGATGATGCATTTAATGAACTATGCCGACACGGCGGAAACAGACAATCTCAGCGAAGGTGAGAAGTTGGCCATCACGGTTTTAAGCTACATCGAAGGACATTATAAGGATGCAGAACTTGCAAGTCTCGCCGATGCAATGCATTATGATGTATATTTTTTATCCCGCGAAATCAAACGGCTCACGGGACAAAATTACACGGATTTACTACAGAATAAAAGGCTTTCTCAAGCTGCATATCTGCTATCTCACACCAAAATGTCCGTATCCGATATTTCCGTTGCTGTAGGTTACGAAAATATCAGCTATTTTCATCGTATTTTCCAAAAAAAATACGGTATGACTCCACGCCATTACCGTATCCAAACTGCCACATCCCAGCTTTGATTAGCAAGGGGTGCAGCAGTGACATAATAAATTTAAAAGAATCATATCCATACACCAGCTTCCTCCGGTGGTTGCTGTCCGATATCCATCATAACCATATCCGCCGGCTCTGGATGCATACCAATTGCCGCCGCTTTGCAACTGTTCCTGCGCACGGCGATATTCCATATTGCTCGGTTCTAATTGCACCGCATAATTGATATGTTCTAATGCGGTAGCTCTGTCGCCATTTCCATAATGAGCCACTGCGCTGTAGTAATACCAGCGGCCTGAGCGCTGTGAAAACGGAATATTATCAAGCACATTGATTGCCTCATTGTAATATCTGTTCGAAATATAATTAGCCGCAGCCTGTAAAAGCTGATCATTTGGATCCGAGCCTGCACCGCTATAGCCGCGACTGCTGCCATAGTGACTGCCGAATCCAAAGGGATCCGAATAGCCGCTTGTGCCTTGCTTTTCTTTCATAATCTGATCATAAGCCTGCTGAACCTGCTTAAAGCGTTCCTCAGCCTGCTCTTTGTTTGGATTATTCACATTTGCATCCGGATGATATTTTCTGCTCAATTTGCGATATGCTTTTTTGATTTCGTCATCGGATGCGTTTCGATTCACACCGAGAACCTGATAAGGATCCATCATGTCTTCTTCCTCTTCTCCTTTTTTGCCCGGATGTAATTATATTTCATCCAGACACCGGAGTAAATAATATTTCTTAATATATCTGCATGAAGCAAGATTGGCAAACGTTCAAAGGACTTTGCACATTCGGAAATCATACTGGTCAGCATCAAAAGCATAACGGTTTCAAAATCCTGTGTGCGATCCTTGCGGAGATTGGTCAGTGGATTGTAGTGCCCATGCTTGATATCGTCGTCAACATCCTCGTACGCATCCATCATATATATGAATTTCCCGAGATACATACCAAGTGTTTTCAGCTCATCGTGCCATTCGTCATCCTTCATTGCAAATAATTCGCCAAGCATCTCGCCGGTCAGTCCGGCCACCAAATCCATATTCTGACAATTGCATTTCTCATATTCCGCCAATCGTTCCAGGTATGATTCCACAGCTTTTGCCTGTCTGGGATATAAATGCTTTGCTTCCAGATAGTCTTTCTTAATCATGGATGCAAATGTCTTTTTGGCAACATTCTTATCGTCATGCCAATCATCTTGAAGATTATGATAAGCCAAAAGCACATTCATGCTCGAAGCATAATCTAAGATTTCATTTTTTCGTATCTGGCGCTTTTTAAACGGATGAAGATGGCAGGTGAAACTTTCTTCCACTTCCTCTTTTGGCTCATAAAGCCCTGTCAGCAAAAGCTGCAGAAAAGTGATGTCGTAATTTAATAACATCTGCCCTTTTGCGCCATAATGATGCTTTAGATTCTGACAGAGGCCACAATAATAAGCCTGATATATTTTTTTATTTTCATCGGAAAGTGCTTCCCGATCGATTACTACATACCCAAACATATTACGAAACCTCTGTGTCTATTCTGTGTTTACGCCTTGCGCACAAATTCCTGTCTGCACTTTGGGCAAGTGATACAAACCTTGCCTCTTCCCTTTGGCACACGTACTTTCTGATGGCACATCGGGCATTTGAAAAAGCTGTAAATTTTGCGCTGTTCACGGCGAACCTTACGCTTGTTTCTGTCGATTGCAAATTGATATCTCAAATTGCAGAACCACTGATTCTCCTGTTGACGCTTTGCAATATTCTTTGAAAACATTCGAAAATACATATGAATAAATCCGACAAGTACAATCAGATAAATCACGGTTCTAACCACTGGAAGCCGACCAAAAAACATTCCGATAATCACAAGTGCCAAAATGGCAAAGGACTCTGCCTGTCCCAGCTGGTCTGCTCCGTTTCTTCCATACATAAATCTGGCGAATCGATCTCTTAATCTCATGCTATCACTTCCTCCAAACTGATATTCTGATAAAAATGTTAACCGTCAAAAACCCACCAGTCAAGGAGAGGCAAGGTTATTTAACAAACATTTAAGAATCAGTTTTTTACTTGTTAAGAAAAGAAAGAAATATCTCATCAGTCATGAACTATAAAAGAAAACCACCATGCTGCTGGCATGGTGGTTTTCATAATAGCAGAACGATAAGCCGGGTTATGTCGTTGAGCGATCATCTATCTAGGACGACTGTTACCAGCCGCCTCAAGCGACCTACCTAAAGCTGGCGGGCCACGTCACTGCTTTGATTCGGTCTTGCTTCGGATGGGGTTTACACAGCCACTTCTGTTACCAGAAGTGCGGTAGTCTCTTACACTGCCATTCCACCCTTACCCCAAAAGGGGCGGTTTATTTTCTGTTGCACTATCCTTAGAGTTTCCTCCACCGGCCGTTAACCGGCATCCTTGCCCTATGAAGCCCGGACTTTCCTCACCCGCGGGGTTTCCCCACTTGCGGCCGCGATCGCCTGTCCTGCATCCAAGTTAATATATCAAAATTCTAAAGACATGTCAAAATCATTTCGCATGCCTTATACATTAAACACACTTCCGCCCACAAATTCACGAAGCAGGGAATTCTGTGGTACATCATCCGCCGGCATCGGCAGGAAATAATCCAGGAACTTCAAGAGGCGCTTTGCCTCGGAATACTCCGGTGCTTCTCTCGGAATCTGGAAAAGTAGCGGTTCTGCATAAACTTTTAATACAGAAAGTTCAAACAAAAGTGCGGAATTAAAGATAACATCAGCTCCATCCTGGAATGGGAAAATATACTTTTCTTCTCCCGCACGAACAGACGGCCACATTGCAATGGTCTCCTGCGCATTGGTTCCACGGGTTCTCGCATCACGCACGATTCGTCGAACCAGACGACAATCCGTGGTTGGAAGCGGGTTGTGTTCATCAATATTTAGCTGTGTCAAAGCCGAGATATAAATTCTAAATTTCGAACAATCCGGCAAATTCATGGAAAGCTTGTCATTTAATCCGTGGATACCTTCAATAACAAGAATGTCATTGTCTCCCAACTTTAAAGTACCGCCACGATATTCACGCTTTCCGGTCTTAAAGTTAAAGGATGGCATCTTTATCTCGCCTCCGTTTAATAAGGTATTCATGTCTTGATTAAACAGCGGCACATCAATGGATTCGAGACATTCAAAATCAAAACTTCCGTCCGGATTCTTCGGGCACTTATCCCGATCCACATAATAATCGTCTAAACTGACAGGATGAGGCTTTGCCCCTTTTGCCAAAAGCTGAATGGACAAACGGTTTGCAAAAGAAGTCTTGCCTGATGAAGAAGGTCCCGCAATCATGACAAATTTAATATCCGGATGTTCTATAATCTGCTGCGCCAAATTACCAATACGCTGTTCCATCAAAGCCTCGTGGGTCAAAACCAGCTTCTGGGCTTTTCCCATGGCAATGGAATCATTCAGCGCACCGACAGAGCCAATATTTAACATATTGCTCCACTCTCTGGATGCATGCAAAGTATTATGCAATTTATTCGATGTCTCAAGCGGTTCTACCACGTCATACTGCTTGTTTGGGAACATGATGACAAAGCCGTTTTCGTAGGTTTCCAGATTATAATATTTCAGATATCCGGTGGACGGAACCATATAACCATAGAAATAGTCCAGCATGCCATTTAGTTCATATAAATTTACGCGTGAGCTTCTGCGATAATGCAACAGACGTTCTTTATCCTTTAAGCCTTGCTTACGGAAGAATTCCTCTGCATCTTCGGATTTAAAGCTTACTTTTTTGATTGGGCAATCCTCATTCGCCAGACGTAACATCTCTTCTTTTACGCGTTCCAGTTCTTCCTGACTGAGCACGCGCTTATTGTCGCCGACAAATTCACAGTAATATCCCTGACCCAGCGCATATAAAATGCGAACAGTTGTAGTATGGTCAGCCATCGTTCCATATAAATTGTCCAGCGCTTTTTGCAATAGCATCACAGCACTTCTTCGATAAGTACGTCTTCCATCCGCTTCTGTCATCTTGATAAAGCGAACTTCGCCATCCGCCTTAATTTCTTTATTTAATTCGCGCAAACGATGATTCCATCTTGCGAGCATGACAGGCGCATCATAAGCATCCTTATGCATACAATACAAATCTTCTAAGGTGGTTCCCTCCGGAACTGTGACTTCCTTTAAATTTTCACCCGGTAGATACAGTTTAATCTGATATTCCTGCATTAATAATTTCCCCCATAATGGAGTATGCAGCCTCGTTGTACGAAAGCTGTTTTTCCACTTCTTTGATTCTGATTGCGATAGAATCGGTTTCTTGTTGCTTCTCAAGATTTGACCGAATCAATCTTAAGTTTTTGTTCTCTTTTACTAAATACTTACGTAATGTCGGATTTCCGTTGCGAAGCAGAAGCGGTCCATACAAATCACAGACGATCCGCGCGTTTTCCTTTAATTTACCCCATGGTTCACGGCAGTCAATTGGCAGAACACGAAACATTGGATAATATTTTCCATCTTCGAAAATCATATCCTCGTCCACAATTTTATAATTGTTTTCTCGCAAATATCTGCGCACTTTATCAACATCGGATTGCGGTTGCAAAATCAATTCTTTGAAAGAGCGCATCTTTTGCGGATAGGCTTTCAGAATGTGAAGCACCAGCTCGCCGCCCATGCCGGCGATGATGACAGATTCCGCTTCACCGATTTCCACTGCCTCGATTCCGTCCGAAATTCTAGTCTGAATCTTATCTTCTAAACCGTATCCCTTTATATTTTCTTCTGCTCTCGAAAGCGGGCCCTCCCTCAAATCCATCGCCAACGCCGACGGATTCTTTCCGGACTGCACCAGGTATATCGGAATATATCCGTGATCTGTCCCCACATCACACAGAACATACCCGGGAGTCACCATGGAGGCCACCGCCTCCATGCGCTTCGATAATTTAATCATAACAGTATCCTTTACTCTAAGTAATCCTTTAGCTTTCTGCTTCTGCTTGGATGACGAAGCTTACGGAGTGCCTTCGCTTCAATCTGACGAATTCGCTCACGTGTGACATTGAATTCACGACCAACTTCCTCAAGTGTGCGAGCGCGTCCGTCTTCCAAACCAAAACGTAAGGTCAAAACCTTCTGCTCACGCTCTGTCAATGTACCTAAAACTTCTCCCAACTGCTCCTTCAAAAGGGTAAATGCTGCTGCATCTGCCGGAACAGGAACATTGTCATCTTTGATAAAGTCGCCAAGATGGGAATCTTCTTCCTCACCGATTGGAGTTTCGAGAGATACCGGTTCCTGAGAAATCTTTAAAATCTCACGCACACGTTCCACCGGCATATTCATCTCTTCAGCAATTTCTTCCGGAGATGGCTCTCGTCCCAATTCCTGAAGCAACTGTCTGGAAACACGGATTAATTTGTTGATGGTCTCTACCATATGAACCGGAATACGGATGGTTCTTGCCTGGTCAGCAATCGCACGGGTGATTGCCTGACGAATCCACCATGTGGCATAGGTAGAGAACTTATAACCCTTTCTGTAATCAAACTTCTCCACTGCCTTAATCAAACCAAGGTTACCTTCCTGAATCAAATCAAGGAAAAGCATGCCTCGACCAACATATCTTTTCGCGATAGAGACAACCAGACGAAGGTTGGCCTCAGCCAGACGCTTCTTCGCATTTCCACCAATTGCAACATCTTTTTGAAGTGCTTTGATTTCAGCCTTGATTTCGTCTTTTTCGCTTTCTTCCGCCTCTTCAAGACGTCCTTTTAAAATCAAAATTTTCTCTTGTGCCACAGCGCCTGCTTCCATCTGCTGTGCCAATTCAATTTCCTCATCCGCAGTTAAAAGAGCAACCTTTCCGATTTCTTTTAAATACATACGAACCGGATCTTCTACGGATACACCTTCCGGAACAGATAAATCAATGGTTTCCACATTGATTTCATCGTCGTCCTCGAGGATGATATCATCATCATCGTCATCTTCTTCTGTCATCTTAAGAACGTCGATGCGATTTGCCTCAAGTGAATCAAGTACAGACTCCCATTTATCAGGAGTGAGATTCATATCTTTAAAGAAATCGCTGATTTCCTGGTACTCTAAGATATTTTTCTTCTTCTTTCCAAGTTCAAACAGTTCTTTGAGCTTCGCATCAAATTTCTCCTGATCGAAGTTCTTATCAACTGCCTTTTCCTGGGTTGCCTTATCTACTACTTCTTCGGTTGTTTTCTTAGCCATATCTACCTTACCCTTCTATAAAATTTAGATCTCGATTTTCATCTTTTCCAGATGATCTAGAGATTTTTTGTCCTCAATCACACGCATTAATCCGTTGATATCAGACGGGTCCATATTTTTGGACCGTTCTTCTATGCTGTTTTGCTTGATTCGAATAATCGTTTCTTTAATGGCCTTTGCCATGTCATCTTTGCTCTCTACCTCATGGATTGCCGCATTAAATACACCGGCAAGCTCGGCTTGTTCGTCCGCATCTGTAAAGGCATTGATGATTTTGGCCGGCACCACATTACTTCCGCTTTCGAATTGCTCAAACAGCATTTCCGCCGCCTTGTGGCACATCGGATCCGTGAAATCCTCAGCCGTAAGTTTTCCTTTGATGGAGAGATAAAGTTCATGTCTCTCTGCCAGCCAGGAAAGCAATAGCTTCTGGGATTTCTTCATTCCATCCTCTTTTTTGGGACGATTTCTTCCGTCCTTTAAAGAAGATTTTGGCTCTTGTCGGATGATCCCGCCTTTTTCGCCGATACGATTGACCATCATGACCAACTCATCCTCTGTGACATCATAATTTTTTGCGATTTCTTTTGCGTAAATTCTACGCTCAAGAACATCCTCAAACTGTGTCATCCTTGATGCTACTTCCCTAAAAAAGGCACTCTTGTCTGTTGGATCGCTCATATCGTAATCGCGGGCCAAAATGCGAACCAAAAACAGGAAACTATTCTCTGCTTCCCGAATCCGCTTCTCGTATTCCTCCGCGCCAAAAGCCTTAATAAATTCGTCCGGATCTTTTTTCGGCTGCATATTGATGACCTTTGTGGTGATTCCGACTTCATTAAGCATCGGAATCGCTCGCACTGCTGCATCCATTCCGGCTCCGTCGCTGTCATAGGTCAGATAGATTTCTTTTGTAAAGCGTGCCAGCAATCTGCACTGCTCTTCTGTCAGAGCGGTTCCCAAAGATGCCACCGCATTATCAAATCCGGCCTGATGAAGTGCGATTACATCCATATAGCCCTCGCACAGCAACATATAGTTTTTCTTTGTGGCCTTTGCATAATAAAGGCCATAAAGATTTCTTCTTTTGTTAAAGATTTTGGTTTCAGGCGAATTTAAATATTTCGGTTCACCTTCTCCCATCACACGACCGCCAAATGCAATCACGCGACCGCGCACATCCTGAATCGGAAACATGGCACGATTCCAGAATTTATCATGTCCTCCTCTTGCCTCATCAATCAGGACAAGTCCTGTTTCCTTTAGGATTGCATCGTCATAACCTTTCTTGCGCAGGTATTTATACAAATCGTCACTGTACTGATCCGAATATCCAAGGCCAAACTTTTGCATGGTCTCATCCGTCAGTTCACGACCTCTGAAATATTCATAGGCCCGTGCTCCGCGCGGACTGCGCAATAAAGTATAAAAGTATTTTGCTGCTTCTTTGTTGATGGCCAGCAGCAATTCCCTCTTGTCTGCTTCCCGCTTTTTCTCCGGTGTCAATTCCTGTTTCGGCAAATCCACTCCGGCGCGATCCGCTAAGGCTTCAAGGGCTTCCACAAATGTATAATTTTCGTATTCCTGAAGAAAAGTAAATACGTTTCCACCTTTATGACATCCAAAGCAGTAAAACATCTGCTTGTTCGGTGATACCGAAAAAGATGGGGTCTTCTCTGCATGAAACGGGCAAAGTCCAAAATAGGTGCTTCCCTTTTTCTGCAATTTTACATAGGACCCAACCACATCCACGATGTCGTTTTTGGAACGTACTTCTTCCACTATTTCATCTGAATAATATGGCATTTCATTCCCCTGATTCGTAATCTGTTTTAATAACCATCCACTTGCCAAGCCATTGGTATAAAGTGATGCGAGAATTTCTCGATGGCATACTGGTCTGTCATTCCCGAAATGTAGTCGCAGACCACGCGGTATTTGGCTTCTCCTTCACGCATGAACTTCTGCATTTTCTCAGGCAGTTCCTCCGAATGATCCATATACCAATAGAAAAGCTGTTCTATCATTAGATCTGCCTTTACTTCCTCCGATTTTGCCACCGGATTGGTATAAAGATTCTGAAACATAAACTTTCGCAAATCCATAAAAGCCTGATAACATCCTTCGGACATGACAATGTCGTTTTTCCCGGTGCTGTTGATAATGATATCGTGAATCATATAATCCAGACGGGATTTAACATCATACCCCAATTCTTCCCGGATGGCAATCGGAATATCCTCTTCGCTTAAGATTCCGGCACGGATTCCATCATCAAAGTCTGCATTAATGTAGGCAATCTTGTCTGCCAATCGCACACATTTGCCTTCTAAAGTTGCAGGTGTCAGCTCCATCTCATGATTTAAAATTCCATTTCGGACTTCCCAGGTGAGATTCAAACCTTCACCGTCTTTTTCAAGTTTTTCCACGATTCGCACACTCTGTTCGTTGTGCTTGAATGCACCGTCCGTTAATCTCGCAAGGGTACGCTCACCCGCATGGCCAAAGGGTGTATGGCCCAAATCATGACCTAAGGCAATCGCCTCCACCAGGTCCTCATTCAACCGAAGCGCCTTTCCGATTGTGCGCGCATTCTGCGACACCTCGAGGGTGTGAGACATACGTGTTCGATAGTGATCTCCCTTCGGAGTCAAAAAGACCTGCGTTTTGTTTTTTAATCTACGGAATGCTTTACTATGTAAGATTCGATCGCGATCTCGCTGGAATACGGGACGGATATCGCATTGCGGTTCATCCTTCTTACGTCCCTTTGAATTTACACTAAGACAGGCATATGGGCTTAAGGTTTCCTGCTCCATAGCCTCAATCTGTTCTCGAATGGACATTGTTTTCTCCTTTCGTCCCGGAACAACATCGTAAGCCACAAAAAAAGAGACTCATATTAGTATAATTCTAGAGTCTCTTTCAAAATCCTTTTTTATTTTTTAAAATATTCAAAAAAATTCATTTGCAATCATTTTTCTATTCGGATTGCGCTCCACCAAGCACTGCTTTTAGAATTTCAAGCAACTCTCCCGTCACTTCATTTTCGTAACTACAGTAATAGAAACGCTCATCACGAACCAGAATGCAACCGGCCCAGTCACCTGCATATGCGCCTTCCGCAAAGGCATCCTGCATATCCGTATATCCGCTTAGTGTGAAATAAGCATCGTAATCTTCGAAGTCATTGATATTATATGAGACTACGCCAAATTCTTCTTCCAATCCGTAGATCAATTCCTGCGGACAAACTGAATATCCGGTTACTTCTTTCGAATATAAGCTTTCTCCGCTCCAATCCTCGTCCCACAACAAGAAGATTTCATCGCGTCTCCACAGATTCTGTTCTTCCAAATAAGTCACCGGAAGATAATCATGATTCACGGTTCCCGATACTTCTATATATAGATTTGCAGGATCCTCCGGCTCATATAAAACATTGGCATTCACCAATCGATAATATCGACTCTTCGTATTCTCGCCCTTCATTGCCAGATATCCGACCGCAGTTCCTGTCTGATCCAAATTCAAAGAAACATCCACCGGAATATAAACCGAACCTTTGTATTCGATTGGTCCGAAATCCCGATCCTCTGTCAGACACTCTCCCACCTGTTCATACTCAATATTTTCATCAAGTTGGATAAAAAACACATAGACAAAGAGCAGCACACAAATCAGAATGATTACGAAGCTGATTCCGCCGTAAATGCACCAACGTTTCCGTGCCTTCATCCGAAGTTCATCGATTTCCTGCGCCGAAAGCGGCTGATACAACTGCGGATTTTTCACTTCATGTCCCGGCTTCGGCCGATAGATTCTCTTTGCAATATAATAAGAGCCAAGTACTGCAATGATGACATACACTCCGATTAAGACCAGATAAAATGTCACACGTCCCGTCGAACGCAAATTGCTGAGCAAAAGTGCATCAAGAAGACAGGACACCTTCTTCATCTTAGAAGCTGAGATATAATGGCGCGAAGTCAAAAACAATACCGCAATGACCGCAGTGTGAAAAAGAACATCACAAATTGCATAGCAGACCCAGGTTCTTATTCTGCGAATCACCAAAAGTGGAAAAAGTGAAAGTACAAAGGCAAGCATAAATACAAATGCAAAAATGTAAGCCCAGCGCTCCATTATGGTGGTTCCGTAAAGTCCGTTTAGATACTCACCGACAGTGACACCCTTCATATTGCCCCAACCGGCGATTCCCGCGAAGACCTGCACCACCTTCATAATAATATAAAAGCAAATATATCCTTCTGCGTAACTCACATAGATATAGCGCAGTTCCGTTCCGCTGCTGATTGCCACAAAGTGGCTGATTCGATTTCCCGAAATCTGCACAGAACGAATCAAAAAGAATATAACCGTATAGGCAACAAAAGCCGGTATTCCTCCAAATCCTCCAATGAAGGTATTGATATATAGCATGACCAAAAATGATAAAATCACAGAACCTAAAAGGCCAAGAGGTGTAGAATCTGCGCCCCATGCCAAACGAAGAAATTTTTTCATCGAATCCCTCCGTTCTCCATCGTCAGAATGCGATCTGCGTATTCTGCAATATCATCATTATGATGTGTCGAAAACAAAACTGTCAGTTCATTCTTGATACGATAGTCCTCAATCATGCCAAACACTTCCGCACGAGACTTCTGATCCAGCCCGCCGGTAGGCTCGTCCATTAATAAAAGCTTAGGATTGCGACTCAAAAAGAAACTAAGCATCATCTTCTTTCGCATTCCCTTTGAATACATTTTGATTGATTTCTTTTCATCTAAATCAAAGGCCTTTAATCGCTCATAAAATCCGTCCAGATCAAACCATGGCTCTAACTTCTTAAAGGCTTTCACAAATCCATCGATTCTGCGTTCTCCGTTGAAGTTTGGCTCTGTAAACATCAGAGACATCATCTTACGGATCTCTGCTTCGTTTTCATACATTTCCTTTCCGAAATAACGAATATAGCCGCCGCCCGGCTGAAGGACATTTCCCATCAAGCCAAACAAAGTGGTCTTTCCGCAGCCACTTCGACCGCGAATGGCCACTGTCTCTCCCTGTTTAATTTCAAAATTGATATCTGCCAGCGCAAAATATCCCCTGCGAAAATAAACATGTTCAAATTCTAAAGCGTTCATTCCATTCCCCATTCAAAAGGCGCTCCGCCAGTTTACATACGCGCAAGCTCTCCTTTTGTCTTATTCTGCAAGTCTCCCAATCACTTTCCGCCAAAATCCGGTCAAGTTCCTTAAATTCATATACCATCCTATGGATTTCCATATCCGGCTGAAACAAAATCTTGACTTCTTTGGTCGCATTATCGTAAAACTCCAGCGGTGCCTGCAAATGATTTGCCGGAGCACCCACTTTCAGATATCCTGCCGTTCCTTCGATTACAAATTCCGAAGGCCCTTGCGCGTCCTTTGCGCCGATGCAGGTACAAATAAAGTCCGGATAGCGAAGCACTGCCGTTCCACTGGTATCCACATCCTTCATCATATTTGAAAAATATATACCATCAGAAGGAAAACCAAACAAACCAACCGCAAGATGAAGATTATAAATATTGATATCCATCAGCGCACCGCCCCCGATTTCCGGGTCGAAAACACGCACATACTCTCCGGCCAAAAACTTGTCAAATCTGCTTGAATACTGTGAAAAATTAATATTCACATGACGAATGGTTCCCACCATGGGAAGCGCATCCCTGATTTTCTCAAACATCGGCAGATACTGATTAGAAATTGCTTCTAACACCAATAAATGCCTGTCTCTTGCCATCTGCACCAATTCCTTTGCATTTTCATAGCTAAGCACAAAAGGCTTCTCCACAAACACATGATAACCACGCTCTATTGCTTCTTTTGCCATCAAAAAATGAAGGTGATTCGGAACAGCAAGATAAATCACATCCGCCCCAAGATGCTTATCCTTTAACATTTTGGAATAATTTGTATATGCTTTCGGAATATGATATTCCTCCTGCAGTTGCAAAATCACATCTTTCGAATTCTCGGTTCCGCAAATTGCAACAATCTCAAATTCTTCAAGTTCATCAAGCACCGGGAGCATCTGTCTGCCAAGCATTCCTGTCCCGACTAAAACAATTTTCGTCATACGTTTTCCCTCAAAAATTCCAAGCTTAACATAATCACATTATACCGAATTTTTAACTCTGTGAAATCATACTTTTTCTCCAATTATAATATAATTCGAGACAGATTGGTGAATTTCCCACTGATTCAAATATGAAATCAAGCTTTCTTCTTTATGGAAAAAGATTTTTTCCGGATGAGATATAAAGTATATCCTCCCATCAGAATGGCGCCAACTGCAAAAGATGTCGGATAAGTTAACAGCACTCCGTTCATGTCGGAAAACATTGGTCGCACTGTCCACATCCAAACCACACGATAGATACAAAGTGAAAAGAGGATAATGACCATCGGACCCACAGTATTTCCGGTTCCGCGAATGCATCCTGCCAGAGAATGAATCAGCCCCAGCAACACGTAGTAAGGTGCTAATGCCCAAATGCACATGACGCCATAATGAACCACCGTCGGTTCTGTATTAAAAATCGAAATAATCTGCTCATCGAATGTCAGCATCACGATTGACATCATCGCAGTATAAATCACATTTAATACCACAATTACCAATGCGCCTTTTGCCGCGCGCTTTGTCTCTCCGGCGCCGAGATTCTGTCCCACAAACGTGGTGGCTGCAAGAGAGAAACTAAGAATCGGAAGGATATCAAATCCATCCACCTTCATATAGGCTGTAAAACCGGCCACCGCCTTCGGACCGTAAGAATTCACTCCCGCCTGAATCAACAGCGATGAAAAAGAAATCACCGCATTTTGCACTGCTGCCGGAAATCCCACTGCTACAATCTTCTTACAGTAATGTCCATTCAACTCTATCTTTTCAAGTGACACGCGATAAACCGGATCTGCATTCATCAATCTGCGCAAAATCAGGATACAACAAACGCCCTGGCTAACCACAGTTGCAATCGCAGCACCTTCGACACCCATATGAAAAACGCAAATCAATAAAGCATCCAATATGATATTTAAAACGGATGAGATTACTAGATAGAGCAATGAGCTCATAGAATTGCCAACTGCATTCAGCACTGCCGCCAGCATGTTATAAATCACCTGAAAGAGCATACCTCCGAAGAAGATGCGCAAATAGACGATGGCATCTCCCATCACTTCCTCCGGTGTTCCAATCCAACCGAGGAAAACCGGGCAAAAAATCATTCCGATGATGGTGATTGCCACACCCAATAAGATTCCGATTCCAAGCATATTGTGAGTCACACGCTGTAATTCATCATACTTTTTCGCACCATAAAATTGTGAAATCAAAATGCCGGCACCTGAGGAAGCCCCCAGATAAAAAGCCACCAGAAAAAAGCTGATGGAACCGCTGACTCCAACTGCAGCCAATGCATTCTCGTCTACAAACTGTCCCACGATAAAAGAATCGAATGTATTATATAGCTGCTGCATCAGATTTCCAAAAATCAATGGAATCGAATATAGAATTATAGATTTTAAAATATTGCCTTCTGTCATCTGCCTCTTTTGTACTCCGGAAAGATTTGATAAAACTTATCTTTTTCCCCATACATTTTCTTTTCTGCGACGCGAACCAAATCCAGAATATGATCGCCAATTCCGTATTCGCAGCCCACAGAAGCCATCAGCCGTTCATCCGCATCCAGAGAGTCTCGGAACTCATCCACTTTGCGTTCGTATTCTCTTGCTGAAATATTCGGAATCATCACCATAAATTCATCGCCGCTAATTCGATAAATGTTTTCTTTATCAAAATGCTGTCGCAAACGCTCCGTAAATGCCATGATCAAATCATCCCCTGCCATATGTCCATGATGATCATTCACATACTTTAATGCATTCAAATCACAAAAAATCACGCCCACATTATGATTTCCCTGCATCTGATCGCAGGCTCTGTCATAAGCTCTTCTATTCTGCAACCCTGTCAAAAAGTCCGTATAGGATTGCTCTTTCAAGCGCTTCTCTCTGCCGAGATGTTCCGCATTGATTTCGCCTTGAATCGCCACATACAAAATCAGCATACTCATGCTGACTGCCACAAAAGAGAAATTCAATTCCGGACAAATAAAGTGGCAAACTAACGAAACAAGCGGCAGTACATAATAGGAAAAGAAAGCAATCATATCATGACGGCTGACATATTTTCGATAGTAAATCAAAAAAGTGATTCCGTAGACTGCCACAAGATAATAATACACCTGAGAAAACGGATACCAACTTCCTACGGTATAATAACCATCCACATAAGAATACAAATTACCGGTCACCGCGCCTACAATCGTAAATATGATGACGCTTAACAAAGTCCCTCCCACAATCATAGGGAAAAACTTCGGCACATGATGCTTTTCTTCAATGACTTCCAACAGATAATGCACATAAAGCGCTGTGATTAAATATCCAAAGATAAAGCAAAAAAGCAACGTTACCCTTGCTGCTTTTACATACTCAATATTACCATTTAAAAGCTTACCGATGGCATCCACAAAAGTGCCTAACATCGAAAAAAATGTTGTAGCAACAAATAATCTGTCCTTGCGCTTGCATTTACGATTTTCGAAAAGGCATCCGTATAACACCACCAAAAGCACAAAGACGCAGATGATTTCCATTCCAATCACTACGTATTCCATAAATCCTGCTGTCCTCTAATATACTCACAAATCAAATTCTCATAGTCATTCAAAAATAACACACAATCAGCATTATACTCCAAAAAACAAAAAAATCCATCCCTCGAAGTGTCCAAAAAATATCGAGAGATGGCATACTTTTTACCAATATTAATATTTTAGTATCGCTTGTTTTTTAATTCATCGCCAAATTTAGTACTAATATACCATATTTAATCAGATTTTACTAGTGGTAAAACAATCAAATTTTCAGCTGAAATTTCTACATTCAAATTTTAAATTTTTCCTTTTTCTAGGACTTTTTTCCTGTATAATATCAGTAGAAACGACTGTTTTTTGAGAAAGGAGGGTGCAATATGAGACCAAGATCAACTTATTTTATGATTCTTGCCTGTGCAATTTTGCTTGTTGTAGCATGTAGCCAGCAAAATACAAAAGAAACCGCACCACCTTCCTATTCCGATTACGAACTGATGTCATATCAAAATGCTAATTACGTAAATCCTATGTCTGAAGATGAGCTCATCGCACCGGGAATCTATCAGGATAATCGTGCGCAGGTTTCTAACTTAACGCTTAATTCCGATGGCACATTCCTCTTTTATGTGCATCAAAGTGACAAAAGCGGTTACACCGGAACATATGAAGTCATCGATTCCGAATTGGCACTCTTTGCCGACACCTCCGATGCTTATTATTTCCGTATCAGCGATGAAGGCAATCTGACTTTTGAAGCCGAAAAATCTAACCTATATACCACCTGTGAAGATCCAAAAAAAGGATTGATGGATGGAGATATTTTCGAAATGCAATAAGGCGCTTATCACATCAAGCTTCGATTCCCAACGCTTTGCAGATTCTCTCATAGTGTAAGAATCCAATCTCTTTGTGAAGCGCCTTAATTTCTTCTGCGGTTGCCAGCTTCACATCGATTACTTCACGGGAATCCACATTCACATCATCTAACGTGAAATCAGTCTGAATGCGGTAAATGTCTGCGAAATAATTATCACCGCTCTTTAAATCCTCGTTACAATAAGAATATGCGACATTCGGCTGGCATAATGAAAGATCAAGACCTGTCTCTTCTCTTACTTCTCGGCAAAGTGCTTCAAAGCTGCTCTCGCCTGCCATGGCACCACCGCCCGGAATTTCCCAATGTCCGGCCGCCCACTTCTTGTCCATCGCACGCTGCGTAATCAAGAAACGATGGTTTGCATCCTCGATGAGTGCTAACACATAGAGCATATACTGCCCTTTCTCCAACTTTGTTTTGCGAGGCAAAAGCAATCCTGTCTTATTTCTGTTTTCATCATAAATATCTATCATTTCCGGCGAATTGGTCGATGCCATATTTGTCCTCCTATATCTGTAAATCTTTGTGGTGAAACTGCTTCTTGCCACTTGCGTAGTCACCTACAATTTGGCCTTTTCCGGTGAGTAAGTATTTGTAGGTTACAAGCCCTTCCAAACCGACCGGTCCTCTTGCATGAAGCTTTCCGGTGCTGATTCCTACCTCAGCGCCAAATCCATATCTGAATCCATCTGCAAATCTTGTGGAGCAATTGCGATATACGCCTGCGCTGTCCACCGTCTGTGCAAAATAAGCTGCGCATGCATCATCTGTTGTCAAAACACAGTCTGTGTGATGCGAACCAAAATAATTGATATGCTTAACTGCAGCCGCAACATCATCGACTAGCTTAATTGAGATTACAAGGTCGTTGTATTCTGTTGCAAAATCTTCTTCGGCCATACAATCAACCGATATTCCGGTTGCTCCTTCAATGATTTCCTTTACTTCTTTTGTACCACGCAAAGTTACTTTAACCGCATCCAGGGCTTTTGCCATCTTCGGCAGGAATTCTTCTGCGATTGCGCGATTTACCAATATGGTTTCCACAGCATTACAAGCTGCCGGATACTGAATCTTTGCATCTACGATAATTGGAATTGCCTGTTCCTGGTCAACTGCCCGGTCCACATAGATATGACAGATTCCACTGGAGTGTCCCATCACCGGAATCTTCGTGTGCTCCATGATATAGCGGACAAACTGATTGGATCCTCGCGGAATCAAAAGGTCTACATCCTGATCACAGGCTAATAGTTCGTCAATTTCGTTATGCAGTTCTGCTTGAAGCAGGCAGCTTTCCGGAAGACCTGCTTTGATTGCACTCTGCTTTATGATTTCAAACAGTACGCGGTTGGTATGGGTGGTCTCTTTTCCACCTTTTAGAATTGCGCAGTTTCCGCTCTTAAGACATAGAGAGGCAACTTGAACCATTGCATCCGGGCGTGCTTCGAAGATAACGCCGATGACACCGATTGGTACGCTGATACGCGATAGCAGCAATTCTTCGTCGAGTTCTCTAGAGAGCATAACTTTGCCCAGTGGATCTGCGAGGCCCTGGAGCTGACGCAGTCCTGCGATGCTGTCTCGCATTTTTGTTTCGTCATATTTTAGGCGTTTGATGATTGCCGGTGCAATTTGGTTTTCTTCGGCTGCTTTAAGGTCCATTGCGTTGGCAGCGAATACTTCTGCTTTTTGCGCTTCCAATGCTTGGGCAATTAATTCTAATGCGTGATTTCTGGTTTCAATAGAAGATGCGGCCAATTCCGGTGCCACGAGTTTCATCTTTGCAGCTTCTTCTCTAATGTTCATACAAGCCTCCCGCTAAAATGCATAATCTGTCACTATTGAGATAAATTATAACCTTGAACACACGCTGTTGCAAGTAAAGAGTCGCACACCCACTTTCCCCTCTGCGAACCGCCATTTCCACCGCCTCTCAGACACAAGTCCACCTTCGAAGTTTTTCGAAAGCAACAGGTCTTTGTAGTTTATGATTTGTGCAGGCTCCATAGACTTTATTGGCGGATTTTGTTTTGCAACCACGCCACCATTCCCTCTTCCCGCACAAGGTCTTGCTGCGAAAATTGCACCAACGTGTTTCGCTTCTTCTATTACCGAATTTTTCTTCTCCGGGGTATCCGGGCCGATATTTCTAGCCGCCTCGCAGTCAT
>SVFB01000091.1 GCA_015057085.1 Lachnospiraceae bacterium | reverse complement strand
GAAACACTTGCTTGGGCAATTTTTGCGCAGCGAGCCCCGATTTTGTGCGGGAAGAGGGATGTGGCTGTGGTTGCCAAAATCCGTACTGAGAATGTGCGGGAGCCTGCACAAGTGAAGAAATTCGAAGACCTGTTGCTGATGAAAGTGTTTGGGGGTGGACTTATGACTGTGAGGCGGAGACATAGCGCCCTCGTGACCCGGAGAAAAATTCGGTGTAGAAGCGAAACACGTTGGTGCAATTTGCGCAGCGAGACATTGTGTGGGAAGAGGAATATGGTGCGGTTGCGCAAAATCCGCGTCAAGAAAGTGCGGAGCGCTTTTTATATCACCAAAAAAGAACCCTTTGACAGACTTATGTCTGTCAAAAGATTCTTTTTGATCATCCTATAAATTGCAGAATTCTTCGATGTTTTGCTCGATCATTTCTAAGGAGTCCTCCCAGAACTTCTTATCGGTCAAATCGATTTCCATTAATGCTCCTGCCTCTTCTACGGTACATGTCGGTGTGGCTTTTAACATTGCTTTATATTTTGGCACGAAGGTTTCGCCACCCTCTTTTAAATATAAGCTGTAAAGACCTGCAGCAAATAATACACCAAAGGCGTATGGGAAATTATAGAAACTTAAACCGGTGCTGTAATAATGTCCCTTGCAAACCCACATATATGGATGCATGTAGTTTTCGTCAACGCCTTCTCCGTATGCTTTCTTCTGCGCATCCAACATCAATTTCTTCAAGTCCTCTGTCATCAGGAATTTGTCTTCGCACTGCTCAAATACAGCAGTTTCAAACAAATAGCGCGAATAGATATCGACGATGCACTGTGTCTGCTCTTTCAAAAGGCCCTCGAGCAGTGCAAGCTTTTCATCATCATTCTTTGCATTCTTCACGTAGTCGCTGCAGAGGAAGGTCTCGTTGAAGGTGGATGCGGTTTCTGCTACCTGCATTGGATAATCCATATTCATTGGGCGATTATCCTGCACCTGACGATCATGGAAGGAATGACCTAATTCATGCGCTAATGTGTCGATTGCGGTAAAGGTGCCGTCAAAGTTTGTAAGCACACGGCTTTCCTTTATCATCGGTACACCTAAATCAAAGGCACCGCCGGACTTTCCGTTCTTCGGGAAGAAGTCAATCCATTCGTTTTCGAAGGCTTCCTTCATCAGAGAAGACATTTCCGGAGTAAACTTTTCGAAAGTGGATGTCAATACTTCTTTTGCTTCTTCCACAGTGTACTTTCTGTCATCATGGCCTAACGGTGCAAATAATTCGTACCAAGGCAATCCGCCTTCATAACCTAATTTCTTTGCCTTATGAAGGAAATATTTGCGCACCTTAGGCAAATGTTCTTCGATGGCTGTCATCATGGCATCAAGGGTTTCTCTCTTCATATTGGACTGCTTTAATGTCATATCAAGAGGTGATAAATATCCGCGCTTATCTGCGATCATGTTCATCTGAAGTTTAATATTATTCAATGCATAAGCGACAGAATCCGCAATCTTGTCATAACATTTTAATTCTGCTTCGTAGGCTGATTTACGCACCTTTTGATCTGCATCATATGCCAGATTGCGCACGTCGGTTAAGGTAATCTGCTTTCCCTCATAATCTACTTTTACAGTTGAAGAGAGATAATTCTGAAGATTTCCCCAGGCGCTACCTCCGGTCATATCCATACGGCTATACAATTCCTCTTCTGCATCAGAGAGCATATGTTCGCTTTGCTCTTTTAATTTCTTAAGCAGGAATTTATAATCCTTGATGATTTCTGATTTTTCCGCGCTTTGATCTAAGTCCGGCAACTTTGCCATCACCTTTGTAGCCTTCGCTTCGCTGGCTATGGTTGCGGAATTAAGTCGAATCAAATGATTCATTTCTGCAAGTAAATCACCGTTTTCGGTATCGGTTGCCTGACGAAGTTCCACATAAAAAATCATCTTCATAAAGCAGTTTGTCATCTGCTCCTGTAAGAGCAAAACTCGCTCTACTTCTTCGATGGTCGGCACATCCGGCAAATCACTTACGATTTTATTGAAGCGGTCCGACATCTCCTTATATTTTTCCTGATCCGCCTTATAGCTTGGATCCTCCAGCCCGTGATAGAGCTTGTCCAAATTCCATTCAGTCTTCATAAATAATCTCCTTTGAATATATTTTTACAATTCTTCCTTTAACGCATAATAGTTAAAAGTACCGGTTGCAAATAAAACACCGTTGTCTCCGGTCAATGTGTAATCAATGACGCCGATGGTTCGTCCCATTCGAATCACTTTTGCTTCGCAGATAACTTCCTTGCAATCCTTTGCCGGAACAAGATAATTGATGTTTCCGTTTAGCGTAGTGACATAATGGCCATATGTGGCTGCTGCAATTCCGCAGATGGAATCCGCTAAAGAAAACAAACATCCTCCATGCATTCCACTGTAAACATTGTAATAACGTTCGTCAATCGGCAGACTTCCCTTTGCATAACCTTCTTGTATATCAAGGATTTTGCCGCCAATGGTTTGATTAAACGGATTGACTTCATATAATTTTCTCAGTTTTTTCTCATCTAACATTTTAGTCAACAACCTCGTCTTACTGTTTCTCCAACTCGTCGGTGAGCGCCTCGATTTCGTCAATAATGCTTCCGATGTATTCAATGGTATCATTGAGTGCCGCATCTGTTGTTACATCCACACCTGCCATTTGGGCAAATTCAGCCGGTGTAACAGTTCCGCCTGCGGCCATGGTCTTCTTCCAATCTTCCACAGCAGGCTGTCCTTCCTTGCGAATGCGCTTAGCGACCTGTGTTGCGATTGTCAGGCTTGCGCTGTAGCAATATGAATACAGGCCCATGTAATAATGCGGCTGGCGCATCCAGGTCAACTCGCAGCCATCTGTCAATTCTACTGCATCTCCCCAGAATTTTTCCAACACGCCCCGATAGATTTCATTTAAGGTTTCTGCCGGTACCGCTTCGCCTTGATCGATTAATTTATATACTTCGCGCTGATAAGCTGCCTCCAGCAAATGTGTAACAAAGTTGTGATAATAGGTATTTGAAATCTGTGCCGATAATACCCATCTGCGAAGTCTCTTATCATCGCCGCTCTTTTCCTTTAAGTATTCTGCCATCAAAAGCTCGTTCATGGTTGACGGTGCTTCAACCGCATAAGTGGATACTTCTGAATCCAGATAACTTTGCGCATTATGACAAAGTCTGAAGTGACCTGCATGTCCCAACTCATGTGCCAGAGTGAATACATCGCTCATGCGCTCGTTCCATGACAGCAAAATGAAAGAACCCTTCTGATACGGTGATGCGCAGAATCCACCGGTTGATTTTCCTTCGTTTTGTGCGAAATCAACCCAGCGATTCGCATATGCCTCTTTTAACATTTCGCCGTATTCCTCTCCTAAAACAGAAAGGCCGTCCAAAATATATTCTTTGGACTGTTCTATTGTAACATGTGGATCATATTCCGGATCCAATGCAATTTTCAAATCTGCATAAGTCATCCGATCAAGATGATTGGTTCGCTTAAGAAGCTTCGCATAACGTCTCATATGAGGCGCAAGTTTCTCCATAATCAAATCAATCTGACGATCATACATCTCACGTGTAACCTTCTGAGGGAATAAGAGATAATCAAATACACTCTCATACTTTCTCAAATCCGCAAGATGCTTCTCTTTCTTAACACAAGCCTGATATTCACCGGCTGTGGTATACATATAATCTTTTAATTTTGAAGAAAATGCTGCAAATGCTGCACGGCGAACCTTAGTATCCTTCTCGTATTCATAATTATCCTCAAACAAAGAATAGCCAAGGGGATAAGATTTGCCTCCCACTTCAAAATCCGGGAATTTCATATCCGCAAGCTTTGTCTGCTCATAAAGCTCATAGCTCGCATTCAAAGTATCCTCCAAGGTTGTGAGCGCAAACTCTGTTTCCGGACTCAGCTGATGTGGCTTTTCGCGTAAAATATCACGCAAATATTGCTTAGCGACAGATGTCTTTTCGATGGCTTTCTCGATTTGCGCTTCATCTGCCTTTGCAATTTCACCTTCGATAAAAGAAAGCTTTCCGAAAGCCTTTCTGTATTCGTTAGACACCTTTGCATCCAATTTCTGTGCATCCGCATCTGTATAATCAACAGATACGGCAAGAGAAGTATAATGCTCTACCCATGAAATATACTGATAAAACTGCTCCAGTAAATCCATGCATGCCACAATATTCTCTGCTGTATTTAAACGATCCTTGAAGCTTTCTTCGATCTGATCTGCCAATTCCATTGCCTTTTTCAGATCTGCAAACATTGCTTCATCGTTTTGATAAATCAAATTTAAATCCCATTTTAATTGCTCCGGGACTTCATTTCTCTTTTTTAATGATTCTGCCATAATTCATATCTCCCTTTTTGTCAAAAATCCTATATCATAAAGTAAAAAAACCTCCCGCAGGTTTGCGAGAGGTTTTGGTTTTAAATTAGTCCTGAGGAATGATTTCTTTCTTATTGTAAGATCCACAGTTCTTGCAAACACGATGAGGCATCATAAGTTCACCACACTTGCTGCACTTTACTAAAGTAGGAGCGCTCATCTTCCAGTTTGCTCTTCTCTTATCTCTTCTTCCCTTAGAAGACTTATTCTTTGGACAAATAGACATCTGTTTACACCTCCTTAAAATTTTTAAATATATCCTGGATTGCTGCCATTCTTGGATCTGGAACAAAAGTGTCACATTTGCAGGTGCCTGCGTTTAAGTTCATACCGCACACTTTGCAAATTCCTTTGCAATCATCCTTGCACAGAACTTTCATCGGCCAGTTCACCAAGATTTCGGCGTAGATCAATTTGTCTACATCCATTTCAAACCCAATCAGGTAGTCAGTTTCTTCCATATCATCGTCCGTAGCCACACCATCATGAAGTGTAAGCTTGCGATCGATTGAAAATGAAAGATTGGTTGGAACCGGATTTAAACAACGACCACAGGGAATCTCCAGGGTTAGGTTCGCATTTCCGGTGATGAGCAATGCTGCATCCTCCTGATTTGCGATGGTAAGATTCACAGGATCTTTCTTCGTAATCGGAAAGTCTCCTAAACGCGAAGAAAAGTTATCCAGTTCGATGGGAGTTTCGAATGTTTTAACTTTATTGATTGTTTTAATCACATCAGTAATATCTAAAATCATGGTCTACTCCTACCCACACTCGAAATATTATATCGAGATGTGCTTCATTTGTCAATAGGTTTTTTATTTCACAAGAGCAACTGTTTCTCTGCAGATTGCAAGCTCTTCGTTTGTAGGAACAACCCAAGCCTTTACCTTTGAATCAGGGGTGGAGATTTCTGCTTCTTCACCGAAGGTCTTGTTGTTCACTTCTTTATTTAAGGTGATTCCGAGATAACCAAATCTCTCTAAAATTTTCTCTCGGACGATGCATACGTTCTCACCGATTCCGGCTGTGAATGCGATCACATCTACACCGTTCATAGCTGCTGCATAAGCACCGACATATTTTGCAACACGATAAGCAAATGCATCAATTGCAAGAGCTGCTCTTTCATTTCCGGCATCAGCTGCTGCTGTCAAATCACGGAAGTCTGAAGATACTCCGGAAATTCCTTCGATACCGGACTTCTTGTTTAATACAGTCAACATCTCAGATACATTTAAGTTCTCTTTCTGGCAAATGAATTCCAGAATAGAAGGATCCAAATCACCGGAACGGGTTCCCATTATAAGTCCCTCAAGCGGAGTCAGACCCATTGAAGTGTCTACGCACTTTCCGTTCTGTACTGCTGATACAGATGCTCCGTTTCCAAGATGACATACGATAATCTTTAAATCTTCGTATTTCTTACCAACAAGCTCTGCCGCTCTCTTAGATACAAAGCTGTGGCTGGTTCCATGGAATCCATAACGACGAACCTTGTATTTCTCATAATATTCATATGGAAGACCATAGATATATGCAGTTGCAGGCATGGTCTGATGGAATGCTGTATCAAATACACCTACCATCGGTACGTTTGGCATTAATTCCTGACATGCACGAACACCGATTAAGTTTGCAGGATTGTGAAGCGGCGCAAGATCATTGCAGTCTTCTACGCCCTTGATTACTTCATCTGTAATTACACAGCTCTCGGAAAATTTCTCTCCGCCATGCACAAGACGATGTCCTACTGCATCAATCTCGCTTAAGTCTTTGATTGCTCCGGTCTTATCATTTACCAATGCATCCAAAACCATCTGAATGGCCTGCTTATGGGTTGGCATTGGAGCCTCGGTAATCTCTTTGTCGAGTCCTGCCTTCTGATAAACAAGACGTCCGTCAATTCCGATTCTTTCGCAAAGACCCTTTGCAAGAACAGCCTCTGTGTCAGAGTTGATCAACTGATACTTTAATGATGAACTACCACAGTTAACTACTAATACATTCATTTTTCCGTCTCCTTAGATTGATTTTTATATTTATTATAGAACCTTTTTCGAATTCAAACAATCCAAAATTCTAGTCACGCACAATCATTGCCTCGCGGTCTGCACCGGTTCCTACGAATTTTACAGGAATGCCGATGTAATCCTCGATGAATTTGATATAATCCTGTGCATTCTTTGGAAGATCCTCAAATTTTGTAATTCCTTCGATATCTCCGAAATTACCGTCGAGTTCTTTATAAACAGGCTTAGCATGATTTAATACTTTAAGATTTGTTGTGAAATCCTCTGTAATGGTTCCATCTACATCATATGCTGTACAAACCTTGATTTTATCAAACTTGCCAATGGTATCCAGATGGTTGACACAAAGTGCAGTCAAACCGTTGATACGCTTTGCATACTTTAAGGTTACCAGATCAAGCCATCCGCAACGTCTCGGACGACCTGTGGTTGTGCCGTATTCATGTCCTAATTCACGAATGCGGTCTCCTGTAGCATCCAAAAGTTCGGTTACATATGGGCCTTCCCCAACACGGCTTGAGTATGCCTTAATAATTCCGTAGACATTTCCGATATCGGAAGCACTAAGTCCTGATCCTGTCAAAGCTCCACCGATGGTTGGATTAGAAGAAGTAACAAATGGATAAGAACCAAAGTCGATATCCAAAAGTGACGCCTGTGCGCCTTCTACGATAACCTTCTTGCCGGCTTCAAGACCCTTATGAATCAATGTGATGGTGTCACATACATAAATCTCAAGTTGCTTTGCATAATTGCTATAATCTGTATATACCTGCTCAAAATCCAAAAGCTTATCATAATCCTCTTGTGGATCATAAAACTTTAATAATGCTTTTCTGGATTCTAACTGCTCCTGTAATTTTTCCTTGAAATCATCTGCATATAAATCTTCCATACGAAGTCCGCAGCGTTCAAACTTGTCGCAGTATGCAGGGCCGATACCCTTTCCGGTTGTACCGATTTTAGACTTTCTGGCCTTCTCCAATGCCTTATCAAGCATTCTGTGATACGGGAAGATGACCTGAGCCTTATCGCTGATTTTCAAATATTTGTCTACATCAAAGCCATGGTCTTTCAGATTATTGATTTCTTCTAAGAGAACCTCCGGATTTAATACGACACCGTTTCCGATGACACCGATGGTATGTCCTGAAAGCAATCCTGATGGAATGAGATGCATCGCATATTTCACACCATCTACTTTAATTGTGTGTCCTGCATTATCTCCTCCGGTTGCACGAATTGCAATGTCTGCACTCGTTCCGAGATAATCAATGATTTTACCTTTTCCTTCGTCACCATAAAAGCAACCAATTACCACATCTACTTTTGACATATTAATTCCTCTTTTCACATAGAAAAAGCGCGATGTAAAAACATCACGCTTCATTCTGTCGTTTTTACTTTCTGATTATAGCGAATTTGATTCCATAAGTAAACCGCATATTCTTACAAATATGTTTAACTTTCTATCTTCTTTGAGCACGCAATTGCCAAAGCACCCGGTCCAATATGGCACGAAACGGATAATGATAATGGATTTACAACCACATCTTCGTCTTTAAAACCTGGGAAAGAAGCAAGTACTTCTTCCTTAAATGCCATTGCTGCATCGCGGTCATAGGTGTATGCAATCTCCAGATGCATATGCTCTCCTGTCGGATCTTTAAAACGCTCATCAAAATCATGATGCATGGTCTTGATCATGATATCCTTTGCCTGTTTCACAGTTCTTGCCTTTGCAAATGCATCCAGCTTTTCGCCCTGAATCTGCAATACCGGCTTTAATTTCAATAAGGTTCCAAGCGCAGCTGCCGCAGGTGTGATTCTGCCGCCTTTTTTCAAATAATACAGGGTATCCAGCATAATATAAATAGAGGATTCAAATTTCTGTTCCTCCAAAATATCTTTGATTTCTTCTGCGTTCTTTCCTGATTTTGCAAGTGCAAGCGCATCCAATACGGATTGTCTTTGCGTAACTGAAATTCTTTGATTGTTTACGACCTGTACTCTTCCGTCGTATCCCTGTGAAAGCATGTATGCGGTTTCGCAGGAGCTGCTGAGTCCTGATGACATCGGAATATATACGATTTCATCATAATCTCTTAATATCTTGTCCCATTTGTCGGTTACATTTCCTACCAACGGCATCGATGTCTTGATTTCACAATCGCCCTTTAATTTTTCGTAAAACTGCTCCTGTGTCAAATCAATGTCTTCATAATACATTTCGCCATCAATATAAAAAGGCATTGGCATTACGACAATTCCAAGTTCTTTTCCCTCGGCTTGCGTAAGACCGCTATTACTATCTGTAATCACACAAACATTACTCATCTGTTCATATCTCCTCTGCAAATATTTCCCAACATCTGTTTTTATAAACTATGTCATAGATTTATTTTTTCACAAAACAGATTATAAATGATACGACATCTGTTGTAAATGTAGTGTTAAAAGCCATGTGTAGTCGAAATGAAACCTTTGAAATTTAGTAAAAAAAAGAACGCTCAAAACTGAGCGTTCTTTGGAATTACATCATTGGAATTACATCATTCCACCCATTCCGGCGCCACCTGCTGGCATAGCCGGAGTGTCTTCCTTAATGGTTGCTACAGCAGATTCTGTTGTAAGCAAAGTAGAAGCAACAGATGTTGCGTTCTGAAGAGCACTTCTTGTAACCTTAACAGGATCAAGAATTCCCTTTTCTACCATATTGCCATATTCTTCTTTTGCAGCATCGAATCCAACACCCGGTTCAGACTCGCGTACCTTATTGATGATGACAGCGCCTTCTAAACCTGCATTTGCAGCAATGTAATATAATGGAGCTTCCAATGCCTTAAGGATTACCTTTGCACCGGTTCTCTCATCTCCTTCAAGTGTATCAGCCAACTTTGTAACTTCCTTTGAAGCATGAATATAAGCAGATCCACCACCTGCAATGATACCTTCTTCAACTGCTGCACGAGTTGCGTTCAAAGCATCTTCCATACGAAGCTTAGCTTCCTTCATCTCGGTCTCAGTTGCAGCACCAACGCGGATTACAGCTACACCACCGGAAAGTTTTGCAAGTCTCTCCTGTAACTTTTCTTTATCAAATTCAGAAGTAGTCTCTTCAATCTGTCCCTTAATCTGGTTTACACGGCTTGCGATTGCATCCTTGTCGCCTGCACCATCAACGATTACAGTATTTTCCTTAGTTACCTTAACGCTCTTAGCGCGTCCAAGCATATCGATGGTTGCATCCTTTAATTCAAGTCCTAAATCAGAAGTAATCACCTGTCCACCGGTCAATACAGCGATATCTTCTAGCATAGCCTTTCTTCTGTCGCCATATCCAGGAGCCTTAACAGCAACCACATTGAAGGTTCCGCGAAGCTTGTTGAGGATTAAAGTGGTAAGAGCTTCTCCCTCTACATCCTCAGCGATGATCAAAAGTCTTGCTCCTGCCTGAACAATCTGCTCAAGCAATGGAAGAATATCCTGAATATTAGAAATCTTCTTATCTGTGATTAATACATATGGATCTTCCAAAACAGCTTCCATCTTGTCCATATCTGTGCACATATATGCTGACAAATATCCACGGTCAAACTGCATACCTTCTACAAGATCAAGCTCAGTCTCCATAGTCTTTGACTCTTCGATTGTGATAACACCATCGTTTGTAACCTTCTCCATTGCATCTGCAACCATGTTTCCGGTTACTTCATCGCCTGCAGAAATTGCAGCTACCTTTGCAATCTGATCCTTTCCGTTAACCGGTCTGCTCATCTTTGCAAGTGCTTCTACTGCACAATCAGTTGCCTTTTTCATACCACGACGAAGAACGATTGGATTTGCACCTGCTTCAAGGTTCTTCATACCTTCCTGTACCATAGCCTGGGTCAAAACAGTTGCTGTGGTTGTACCATCACCGGCAACATCATTTGTCTTAGTTGCAACTTCTTTGACGAGCTGAGCACCCATGTTCTCGAATGCATCCTCAAGCTCTACATCTTTTGCGATTGTAACACCGTCATTTGTGATGAGCGGAGCGCCATATGCCTTATCCAATACAACATTACGTCCTTTTGGTCCAAGTGTCACACGAACTGTATTTGCCAACTTATCTACACCGGCTCCTAAAGCCTGACGTGCTTCTGAGCCATACTTAATTTCCTTTGCCATTTTATATTCCTTCTTTCTTCAAAATTATTCTACAACTGCAAGAATATCGCCCTGGCGAACAATGATATACTCTTCCCCATCAAGCTTTACTTCTGTTCCTGAATATTTGGAATAGATCACCTTCTGACCTACAGTTACTTGCATCTGTACTTCTTTTCCATCTACAACTCCACCCGGTCCGACAGCGATAACCTCCGCCTGCTGTGGCTTCTCCTGTGCGCTTGCTGCAAGAATGATTCCACTCTTAGTTGTTTCTTCTGCTTCAAGTTGCTTTAATACAACTCTGTCTGATAACGGTACTAACTTCATTATATGTTGCCTCCTTTATCTGTTTATTAGCACTCATCTCTTTCGAGTGCTAACCGATAATCCTATATTAGATTCCTTGCCTACATTTGTCAAGTAACAAAGCGTACTTTTATACTTTTTTAATAAATCTTTCAAATCAAACCATAGTGCTCCAACGCCTGATAGATGCCGCCCTCGTGGATATCCGACGTCACATAATCACATACTTCTTTTACTGCATCTACACCATTGCCCATCGCAATGCTATGCCCCACAAAACGAAGCATATCCAAATCATTGACACTATCGCCCACGGCATAGGTATCATCAACAGAAAAGTCCAGGTAATTACAAAGCCATTGGATGCCTGTGGCTTTCGATGTTCCCTTCGGCACCATCTCCACTACATGAAAGATTTCTTCTGAGGAATGCTCGATGAAATCAAAATGTGCACCAAGCACATCCTTTGCCCGCTCATAATCAGAATGCGGGAAATTATCAAAGGAACACTTTTCCATTATGATTTCCAAATCCGTACCCTGAATCGGATGCGCCTTATCTCCAAGTAAATCAAACAGATAATCCACATAAGGATCCTGTTCAAATCCTTCTGTATCAATCCAGCAATCCACCGGACCTTCCAAAACTGCAGGAAGTTTGCACTCAGCCAAGGTTTTCACCACAAGTTCGGCAAGCTCCGGACTCATGACATTGTCATAGACCACCTCATCGCCGATTTCTACATAATTGCCGCAGGCTGCGATGATACCATCAAATCCAAGTTCCAGCAAATGCTTGGCCTGAATGGAAGATCGTGCTCTTCCGCTGCACAAAAAAGCCTTATGTCCATTGGCTTTTAGCTTTGCGATTGCTTCTTTGGTACTTTCTTCTATTTTCATATGCTCGTCCCAAAGGGTTCCGTCAATATCAAAAAAAACGATTTTATTCATCTTGCACTCCTTTTTTGGCTCACGTCAATTCCGTATTATACACAAATATTTTCACTTTGTCTTCTTAAGGTGTATAATTCTTTTGTATCAAATTATATGATTATGGAGACCAAAGATATGAAAGCCATCGGCATTGTCGCAGAATTTAATCCCTTTCATCTAGGGCATGCGTACTTCATAAAGCAAGCAAAACAAGAAACGGGCGCAGACTACGCCCTTGTTATGATGAGCGGTGATTTTGTGCAACGCGGTGCTCCGGCTTGCATGGACAAATATACCCGCACTACTTCTGCGCTTTTAGGCGGAGCCGATCTGGTATTGGAATTGCCCGTAGTATATGCGACAGCCTCCGCAGAATTCTTTGCCCGTCGTGCGGTCTGCCAGCTGGCGGAAACAGGCGTAGTGGATACCATCTGCTTTGGTACCAAATATCCGGATTTTCCCTTTGAATTTGTCGCAGGAAAAGTACTTTCTCCTTCAAAAGAATTCGAAGATTTGATTCACTCAGACATTTCTTCAGGGGTTCCATATCCAAAGGCCCGTGCCAATGCGATCAAACAGATATGTAATCTTGAATGTGAATTTAAAATCACAGATGAGATGCTTGAAGATCCAAATACAATTTTAGGAATCGAATACACAGCTGCTGCGATCCGGTGTCATATGAGGATTCATCCGATTCTGCGCCGTGGAAATGATTATCATGATATCTCTATGGAGGGAGAATTTTTATCCGCCAGTGCAATTCGCAATGCCTTAGAAGAAGATAAAGACTTTTCAAAAGGCCTTTCAAAAGAAGATGCGCTTTCGATTGCAAAATACAAAAGTCAAAAGAAGCTTCTTTGCGCCGATGATTTTAGCGATTTGCTCTATCAAACGCTGTTACAGCACGAAGCCACAGGATATGAAGACTTCTTAGATTGCGATATTGCACTCTCCAATCGCATCCAAAAGCATTTAAAGGATTATCAGAGTTTTACCCAATTTGCGAGTTTAATCAAGACAAAAAATTACTCCTATGCCCGCATCAGTCGAATGCTGTTGCATATTCTTTTAGATATCAAAAGCATTCCTGATCACGCAGATTACTATCGTATTCTCGGTTTTCGTTCCGATGCCACAGATTTGCTTTCTGAAATCAAGCAAAAAAGCCGGATTCCTCTAATCGCAAAGATGGCCAATGCTTTTGACTTTTTAAGTGAAGAAGGAAAAACTCTACTGCAAAAAGACATCTACGCAGCAATGCTCTATGAGCAGATTGCATATCAATCTGCAGAAAAATATCACGAAATGACGCAATCTCCAATACGCATTTCTTAAAACCACAAAAAAGACGCGGAAAACAACTGCTTTTGCAATGCTTTCCGCGTTTATTTTACAGCTCAAAAATAATTTCTCTTGCAACCGATTCTTCGATTGGTGTTGAATATACATTCGGCGAAAATTCTACCACTTCACCAATTCCCTTTTGCAATACGAAACGAATCTTTCCATCACGTACCTTCTTATCGGTATAAAGCTTTTTCACCAAAGCTTCTCTGTCGATATATTCAGGAATCTTTGTCGGAAGTCCTGCCTTGTCAAACAAAGCGATGACACGTTCCGCCTGCTCTTCTGACATATATCCAAGTCGCGCAGATAACTGCACCTGTGCAGCCATTCCAATCGAAACAGCTTCTCCATGCAATAATTGATAATCACTTACCGTTTCGATGGCGCGTCCTACGGTATGTCCTAAATTCAAGACCTCTCGCAATCCGCTTTCCAATTCATCCTTCATAACCACGTCATATTTGATGCGGCAATTGTTCTCGGTAATATATTCGCAAGGAAATTTTTGAAGCGCATAGATTGCTTCCATATTCTGCTCTAGGAATTCAAACATCTCGTAATTGGCAAGGCAAGCATGTTTGATTGTCTCTGCCATTCCGCTCTTTAATTGACGCTCCGGAAGTGTCTTCCAGGTCTCCACATCAATATAAACCTTTTTCGGCTGATTAAATAAACCAATCAGATTGGTTGCCAAAGCAGTATCCACCGCAGTTTTTCCACCGACAGATGCATCTGCTGCAGATAACAGGGTCGTAGAATAATTTACAAAAGGAACTCCTCTTGCAAATGTTCCGGCCAAAAATCCGGCCAAATCAGAGACAACTCCTCCTCCGATTGCGATAATTGCGCAGTCTCTGCGATATCCTTTTTCGAGCATCGCATCCTCCAGCATCGCCTTCGTCTCTCTTGTCTTTGACTTCTCTCCTGCTGCAAATACAAATAAGTCTAAAGAGAATCCGGCATCCACAATCGCCTCACAGATTTCTTTCGCATACAAATCTCTGACATTAGAATCCGTAATCACGGCAATTTTCTTCGTCTTGCCGACCAATCCGCCTTCGAGATCGTGTACCAGCTTGCTCTTTAAATCATATCCGATTTCGATTTCGTAGCTGTCATCCACTACTTTCTTCAGTTCCACATTAAAGGTACTCATGCCTACCGCTATGCCTCCAGTTTTTCTATTGCTTGTTTTGCGGTTTCATAGGCTTGCATAAGCGCCGGCATATATGCATCCGCATCATGAATATTATCAGAATTGCGTAATGCTTCCGTCACATCGCTTGCCTTTTTTGCAAGATCACTTAATCCCACGTTTCCTGCAACACCCTTTAATGTATGAGCAGCATGAAAAGAATCTGAGACATTCTGTGCCTGATATGCTTCTTTTAACTGCATAAAACTCGGGTCGTCCAAAAACATCATAAGAATTTTGGCCATAAATTCCTCATCCATCATACGTTCCAACGTGCCTTCAAAATCGCCATGTGCAGCTTCATATACTTCCTGTACATTCATTTCATTCCTCCTATCCACCTAAGTGAAACACCTCAATCAAGAGGATCCAACTCAGTCCATAGTATGTCACGACTGCCACAAGGTCATTGATTGTCGTAATCAACGGACCGGAAGCAACCGCAGGATCAACTTTTATCTTGTTAAAGAATAACGGAATCAAAGTGCCTACAGCCGATGAAATCACCATTGCCACTACCAGTGACGCACCGATACACGCTGATACCGAATATCCAAATGCAAATCCCCTTCCCTTAATCAGGCTGATATATAGCCCTACAAAGAGAAACGAAATTATACCAAGTAATAAGCCGTTTGATAAGCCGACTCTCATTTCCTTGCCGACCAATCCAAACTTTTGCTTTGCCGTCAGTGTTTCATCCATTAAAACACGGATGGTTACCGCCAACGACTGGGTTCCGACATTTCCGGCCATATCCAGAATCAACGATTGGAAAGCCATGATTATCGTCAATTCCGCAACCACTTTCTCGAATATGCCAACCACAGAAGATACGCCGATTCCAAGCACCAAAAGAATCAAAAGCCATGGCAAACGCTTTTTCATGCTTTCGAGCAAAGGCTCTTTTAAATCTTCTTCCGCGGTCAAACCAGCCAACTTCGCGTAATCATCACCCATGGCTTCATCCACAACCTGAATGATGCTTTGAGAAGTGATGACACCCAAAAGGGTATTGTCGTTGTCCAATACCGGAATGGAATCTTCGCTATAATCCTTTAATCGTTCGATACAATCATCGATGATTTCGTGTCCGTATACATAAGGATAAGAAGTCATGATCAAAGATTCCAGTTTCGTCCCCTGTCTTGCAATGATCAAATCCTTTAAATCCACGGCTCCAAAGAATATTCCATTCTCGTCCACTACAAAAATTGTAGAAATATTATCATTTTGTGCAGCCTGCTCCACCAAAGAGCTCATAGCTTCTTTAATCGACAGGTTTTCTCGGATGTCCACATAATTTGTGGTCATCTTGCTACCAATCTCATCTTCATCAAAGGAAGCAATCAATGCGATATCTTTCTTGGCTTCTGCGTTCAAAAGGTCAATTAATACCAGACGCTTCTCTTTTTGAATCTCGCGCAAAACATCCACTGCCTTATCCGGCTCCATGTTAGAAATGATGGTTGCCGCTTTGCGCAAATCCATCTCATCTAAGTATTTGGAAGCTTCGTCTTCTTCCATGCTTTCGAGAATATCAGATAAAGATTGTACTCCTACGATTCGATATAACTTTTTGCGTTCTTGCTCAGTAATAAGAGGCAAAATATCAGCGATATCAGCCTCATGGTAGTCGGAAAGTTTATCCGCAATCACTCTTGGCGCTTCAGTACCACGAAGAATCTCTATGATCTCGGTTGTATAATCCGGCTTTTGAGAAAGAACAAGGTCTTCTAATAATTCTTCTTCCATTTCTCACCTCATAATGTTTTTTCATCTGAATGAGGTAGATGATGGAAGCATATGATTACTGATCGAAGTCCTGTTTTATCTTACAAAAAAGCAGGCGATCAATGAACATATGTGACCATCTTCTACCTCGTTGGTACCTCGACTGTGACTATCACAACTATCCATTTCTCTCACCTGCCTTTCAAGTTTTTTCATTTTTCATAGCCGCAAACGGCCATATACGCATACATTATAGCGAAAAAGGAACTCTTCTGCAAGAAAAAAGAGGAAGTACCAAAAGATACTTCCTCACAAAATTAATCCTCATTCATATTTGCAAGCTTCTTTGCCTGATCGGCTGCAATGCAGGCGTCAATAATTTCTTGAATGTCACCGTTCATGACTTTATCTAACTTATACAAGGTTAAGTTGATACGATGATCTGTTACACGTCCCTGCGGGAAATTATAAGTACGGATCTTTTCTGCGCGATCTCCTGTACCAATCTGACTGCGTCTCATTTCCGATTCTGCATCCTGCTTTTTTTGCAGCTCCAAATCATAGAGTTTTGTACGAAGCAAAGCAAATGCCTTATCTTTGTTTTGCAGCTGAGACTTTTCGGTCTGGCTGTAAATGACAATTCCTGTCGGATAGTGTGTCAAACGAACTGCAGAATCCGTGGTATTGACACACTGTCCACCATTTCCTGATGCACGCATAACATCAATACGGATATCCTTTTCATTGATTTCGATTTCCACATCCTCAGCTTCCGGCATGACTGCTACGGAGCAGGTTGAAGTCTGAATACGTCCCTGAGACTCAGTCTCCGGAACACGCTGTACGCGATGAACACCGGATTCGTATTTCAATACAGAATATGCACCTTGACCTGTTACCATGAAATCTACAGACTTCATTCCTCCGATTCCGGTTTCATCTACTTCAAGTGTCTCAACCTTCCAATTGCGACTTTCTGCATAATGTACATACATACGATAAATCTCTGCCGCAAATAATGCTGCTTCTTCTCCGCCGGCGCCGGCACGGATTTCCACGATAACGTTTTTATCATCATTTGGATCCTTAGGAAGTAATAAGATTTTTAATTCCTGCTCTAACTCTTCCACGCGCTTTTTAGAATCGTTTAATTCTTCTTTTGCAAGCTCTTTCATTTCTTCATCAGACTCTTCTTCTAACATCTGCAAAGAATCTTCGATATTCTGCTTGCATTGCTTATATTCCTTGTATGCTTCCACGATTGGAGCAAGATCAGACTGCTCTTTCATCAATTTCTGGAAACGCTTTGTATCGGAAGCCACATCCGGCTCGCTTAAAGTATTCATCAATTCTTCATAGTGATGAACCAAATCTTCTAATTTATCAAACATGATTTTTTCTCCTCTTTTTTCAATGATACATGTGATTTTAAGGTTTCAAGTCTCGCTCGCTAGAGATGACCACAAACCACACGGTCATTTCCGGCCAGATCTTTTACCACTTTCACATCACGATATCCTTCATTTTGCATCATAAGGGATACCTCCTTTCCCTGGTCGTACCCGATTTCGAACATTAAGTGTCCGCCGGGTGTTAAATATTCTTTTGATTCCGCCACAATCGCCTGATAAAATTTAAGACCATTTTCTCCGCCGTCAAGTGCGGAATATGGTTCAAATTGTGCCACTTCCGGTTCAAGTCCCGGTATGACAGCTGTAGGAATATAAGGTGGATTCGATACGATTACATCAAATTTATCATCAATCTGTTCAAATAAATTACTCCATTCAAACATTGCCTGCACATCATTCAGGCGAGCATTTTCCTTTGCAAGAGCAAGCGCCTGTTTTGAAATATCGGTGCCAAGTCCGATGACATTTTTGGAATTTTTCAGGATTGAAATCAAAATGCATCCACTGCCGGTGCACATATCCAAAATCCGCATTCCCGGGCGCACCACTTTAAGCGCCTCTTCCACCAATGTTTCAGTGTCCTGGCGCGGCACAAGCACATTGGAATTGACATGAAATGTCAGTCCCATAAATTCCTGCTCTCCGGTGATATATTGGAGCGGAATGCGCTCCGCTCTTTTTCTCAGAACTGATTGATATTCGTTGGTTTGCTCTTCCGTCATATCTTCATCGATATGTACATAATAAAATGTATGATCAATATGGCAGACCATGGTCAAAAGTAACCATGCATCGTTTTTTGCATCAACAATGCCTGCCTCATTTAATATTAATTCTCCGGAACGAATTGCCTCGCGATAAGTCATAGTATCTAGTTCACACCCTGTTCTTCTTGCCATTTTTTCCAGTCAAATACTGCCTCTACGGAAGCAATACCGACTTCAATCATGTCGTCCGTTGGTTCCTTTGTCGTAATATGCTGCAACCACAAGCCCGGCTGCGAGAGAATTCGCACCAGAAAGTTGTCATAGCGTCCGGCCAATCGAATGAATTCATAGGAAATTCCTGCGATAACCGGAATCAGCAGCAAACGAAATACCAGTTTCAGTACACGGGAATCCACGCGAATAAACATGAAAACCACAATACTGATAATCATAACAATCAATAAAAAACTGGTTCCGCATCTTTTGTGAAATCTAGTGCTTTTACGCACATTATCAACATTTAAATCCAATCCGCTTTCAATGCAGTTGATGCATTTATGTTCTGCACCATGATACATATAAACGCGTCGAATGTCCTTTGTCAGCGAAATCAATGCCACATATCCAATAAACAAAATCATTCGGATAATGCCTTCGATTGCAGCCACAATCCATTGATTTGCAATTACTTTTTGAAACAAAGTTGATAAGAAATACGGAAGTGCAAAGAAAATTGCCAAAGCTGCAACAATTGAGAATATCACAGTTCCGGTCATGAGAACCTTCGTCTCTTTTTCTTCTTTCTTTTGATCCTTTTCAATTGCAATTTTGCGCTCATCCTCGGAAAGGGATTCTAAATATGCTTCATGCTCTTTTCTTTTTTGCTTCTGCTTCTCTGTTTCCTCCTCTTCTTCAAAGAAAGAGGCCGAATGCATCAGTGAATGCATTCCAAGATATAGTGAGTCAACAAAGCTGACCACACCTCTGATAATCGGAATCTTCCTGGATATCTTATATTGATTGGAAGTTCCGTAATTTTCTTTTTTTACATCAATCTTTTGGTCGGATGTTCTCACTGCAATGGCGTAGGCGTCTTTGTTTTTCATCATTACGCCTTCCATGACAGCCTGACCGCCAATTCCCGAATATGCCATATTTTTATCTCTACTCATAAAATTTTAAAAAGCATGTTGCTTGCAACATGCTCGCGCCGAGCGTGGTTGCTGAAGGCAACATATTCCTATCGCGCGAATGCGCATCCTGCACGGAGTGCTTTCATATAATAGGAAATTCGAATGAATTTCCTATTATATGAAAAAAGGTTGAGGAAAAATCCTCAACCTTTGTTTTTTCCTTTTTAGTTCATGCCGTACTTCTTGTTGAACTGTTCGATACGTCCACGTGCCTGAGCAGCCTTCTGCTGTCCGGTATAGAATGGATGGCACTTTGAACAAACTTCCACATGGATTTCAGGCTTGGTAGAACCGGTAACGAAAGTATTACCACAGTTGCAGGTTACAGTTGCCTGATAATAATCTGGATGGATTCCTTCTCTCATGATTTTCACCTCTTTTTGTCTTATCGTTTATAAATAATGTTACATTCTTTTATATCCGTATGCCCGATCCGCATATGATACTTGGTCCAAAGAATGACACGTACGTCCGTTTACATCCCGATAAACAGCTTACTAATAATACCATACTGTCCCATAGAACGCAAGTACTTATTTAATAAAAACGTTTTTCATAATTAAATTGATTGCTTCGCGATTGGTCTTGGTTCTGGAGAATATATTCAAAGTATTCTCAATTGCATCTTCAGGATGCGCCACATTAAAGTTCTTATGCATCTTGTCAAGAGCGAATGCTTCTTCCTCATTCAATAACAGATCATCTCTTCTGGTTCCGCTCTTTACAATATCAATTGCCGGGAAAATTCTCTTCTCTGAAAGTTTTCTATCGAGAACCAATTCCATATTACCGGTTCCCTTAAATTCCTCAAATACCACATCATCCATCTTGCTACCGGTGTCTACCAGCGCGGTTGCAAGAATTGTAAGGCTTCCGCCCTCTTTCATATTTCTGGCTGCACCAAAGAAACGCTTCGGCATATGGAGTGCTGCCGGATCCAAACCACCTGATAAGGTTCGTCCGCTCGGTGCAACGGTTAAGTTGTATGCTCTTGCTAATCTTGTAATACTATCCAATAAAATCATCACATCCTGCTTATGCTCAACCAAACGCTTTGCACGCTCGATTGTCATTTCGGATACTCTTTTGTGATGTTCCGGTGTTTCATCAAATGTAGAATAGATGACTTCTACGTTCTTGCCCTCAATAGAAGCCTTAATGTCCGTTACTTCTTCCGGACGTTCATCAATCAATAGAATAATCAAATGCATCTCCGGATTGTTTGCAGTTACGGAGGCTGCTATTTCTTTTAATAAAGTAGTTTTACCGGCCTTAGGCTGAGAAACAATCATACCACGCTGGCCCTTACCGATTGGAGAAACCAAATCCACGACTCTCATAGCGACAGAGCAGCCGGGACGCTCCAATCTCAGTCTCTCATTCGGAAATATAGGAATTAAATCTTCGAAATTCGGTCTCTTTTGCGCTTCAAAAGGTGGATATCCATTCACAGATGATACATATAAAAGCGCTGCAAACTTATCTTTATCTGTCTTAACTCTGGTATTGCCGGAAAGGATATCTCCGGTCTTAAGAGTAAATCTTCGTATCTGCGAAGGTGCCACATAAACATCATTTTCACCCGGAAGATAATTATCGCTTCGAATAAATCCATACCCTTCAGGCATTACCTCTAGAATACCGGTCACTGTTTTGCCGCTGTCCATAGAAGATAATTCTTCTTTTACCATATTGGTATTGCGTGTTTCTTCTCGTGATTCTGATTTATGTTCCGGTCTCTGTTCGTATTTCGATTCGGATTTTACTTCCGATTTTGTTTCTGATTTTGATTCTGATCTTGATTCTGATTTTGATTCTGATTTTGATTCCGGTTTCGTTTTCGATTCTGATCTGGATTCCGTTTTTTCACTCTGTTTAAATGCTTTTTCTCTTTCGTCCTCTTCTAACATACGATCCACTAATGCTTCTTTTTTTAACGTGGATATTCCTTTGAGACCTCTTGCCTTTGCCAGGTCTTTTAATACAACGAGTGACAAACTTTCATATTTTTCTCTCATACTATATAATTCTCCTAAAAAATTCGGGAAACAAGTCCGATCCGGACATTAGAACGAATTTATTATTGTTTTCTGTTGTCATTATACACATTGAAATGACAATTGACAAGATATTGATTCCGGAAAAAATCAATGCTATGATAACTAGCGAATATTTTCAGTTACAAAGATGAAAACAAGAAATAAAAGAAATTGGAGGCACTATGGACATCAATGAAACAGCATTAAAGATGCACGAACAGTGGAACGGAAAACTAGACACCGTTGCGAAATCAAAGGTGAACACCCGCGAAGACTTAGCAATTGCCTACACACCAGGTGTAGCAGAGCCATGTAAAGTCATCGCAGAGAATAAAGAAGCAGCATATACTTACACTTGGAAAGCCAATACTGTAGCTGTTGTATCAGATGGTAGTGCTGTCCTCGGCCTTGGAAATATCGGTCCTCATGCAGCAATGCCTGTTATGGAAGGAAAATGTGTATTATTTAAAGAATTCGGAAATGTAAATGCCGTTCCAATCTGCTTAGATACACAGGATACAGAAGAAATCATCCAGACCGTCAAAAATATTGCTCCGGGATTCGGCGGAATCAACTTAGAAGACATTTCCGCACCGCGTTGTTTCGAAATCGAAGAACGTTTGAAAGAAATGTTGGACATTCCGGTATTCCATGACGATCAGCATGGTACTGCAATCGTCGTACTTGCAGGAATCATCAACGCGCTTCGCGTTACCGGCAAGGAAAAAGAAGCTTGCAAAGTTGTCGTAAACGGTTCTGGTTCAGCCGGAATTGCAATCGCAAAGCTTCTTCTTAAATATGGATTTAAGAACATTATTTTATGTGACAGAAAAGGAATCATCCGCAAAGACAGCCCTAACCTGAATTGGATTAAGAAGCAAATGGCAGAAGTTACCAATCTTGATAATCTCTCAGGAACTTTAGCTGATGCTTTGAAAGGTGCAGATATCTTTGTCGGTGTATCCGCTCCAAATATGGTAACCGCTGAAATGGTAAAATCAATGAACAAGGATGCCATCCTCTTTGCATTGGCAAATCCAGTTCCTGAAATCATGCCGGATGTGGCAAAAGCTGCAGGTGCTCGCATCGTCGGAACCGGACGCAGCGATTTCCCAAATCAGGTCAATAACGTAATCGCATTCCCAGGAATCTTCCGCGGTGCATTAGAAGGACGCGCACCTCAGATTACAGAAGAAATGAAGCTTGCCGCTGCCACCGCTCTCGCCGGATTGGTTAGCGACGAAGAATTAAATGAAGACTATATTATCCCTGAAGCATTCGACCCTCGTGTGGCCGATGTTGTCAGCAAGGCAGTAAAGGATCATATTTAAATGGCAACACCAAGCACTGTATACAAAACCATAATTTTATATATGTTGGACCGTTCGGAATGTCCGCTTAGTAATCTTCAGATTGCTGACTTCTTTTTGCAGGAAGAATACACTGACTATTTTAAAGTTCAGGAAGTCCTTGCGGATTTAGCGCAGTCCGGTCTGATTACAGAGCAACCGACTCACGAGAAAACAATGTATACGCTGACAGACAAAGGCAGTGAAACATTATTTTTCTCGGACGATAAATTAAATCACGAATTAAAAGATGATATTCGTCTCTTTTTTGAGCAGAATCAAATGACTTTCAAAAATGAGAACTCCGTGATTTCCGATTATCGAAGAGTCGGTCCGGAGTCCTATTGTGTACAAATGCGAATTCTAAGCGAAAAAGTAGAGCAACTATCCATCAATCTAAATGTACATACAAAAGAACAGGCCGAAGCCATTTGCGACAACTGGAAGAATTCCAGTGACGAAGTCTTCGCCCTGCTGATGGATACACTGTTAAAATAAGATTAAAAAAAGAGTTGCATTGCAACTCTTTTTTTTGTCTTATTGAATTTCCGGATGTTCTTTCAAAATTTCCGCAATCAAATCTCGTTCATCCATATGATGCTTCACACCCTTGATAATCTGATAATCCTCATGACCTTTTCCTGCCAACACAATGATATCTCCATTTTGTGCGTGAAGAAGCGCATATTCTATCGCATCCTTTCGATCCGGGATTGTGACATATGCTCCGTCAGCCTTTTTAATTCCAACCAAAATATCTTCAATGATTGCCATTGGATCTTCATCCCTTGGATTATCTGAAGTCACAATTGTAAGATCCGCCAATTTGGAAGAAACCTCACCCATTTCAAATCTTCTGGACTTCGCGCGATTGCCACCGCAACCAAATAAACATACCAATCTTCCAGGATCATATTCTTTCAAAGTAACCAAAAGGCTCTCTAACGACATGGCATTATGTGCATAATCAATCATGACCGTAAATTTCTTTGACACCGGCACAAGCTCAATTCGTCCACGCACACTCACATGAAGCAACGCCTCTTTGATGCGTTCAACCGGAACATCAAAATGTCTGCAGATTGCAATCGCCGTCAATGAATTATATACAGAAAATCTTCCCGGCACATTTACTTCCACATCAAAATCTAGCAAACCGCTGATATGATAGCAAACGCCTAGGGCCCCATGCTCCTTCTTTAATTCCATATTTGTGGCACGAAGATCATTCTTTTCACCATATCCGAAGGTCTCAACCGTACAGGTGTGACCAGCCAAAATACCCTCGAGATGTTCGCTGTCCCCATTGAAAATACCGGTTCTGCACTGCTGAAAAAGTAAGCTCTTGCAATGCATATAATCAGCAAAATCCTTATGCTCATTTTCTCCAATATGATCCGGCTCTAAATTGGTAAAAATACCATAATCAAATGTAAATCCGTCTACTCTATGAAGCATCAAGGCTTGTGAAGAAACTTCCATCACCACTGCATCCAAGCCCGCATCTACCATCTTACGGAAGTATTCCTGGACCATATAGGATTCCGGTGTGGTATTCTCAGCCGGAATATGCTCATCTCCGATAACTGCCTCAATTGTACCAATCAATCCTGTCTTGATACCGGACAATTCCAAAATGGATTTTACCATATAAGTTGTGGTGGTTTTTCCTTTTGTACCGGTAATTCCGATGGTCTTAATCTGTTTTGCCGGATGGCCAAAGTAAGCAGCAGATAAATATGCCAATGCCTTGCGGCTATTTTCGACTTTAATAAATGTGACACCTTCTACTGCATCCACATCCTTTTCTACCACGATTGCGGCAGCACCTTTTTCAATCACATCCGGAATAAAATCATGCGCATCGCGTACACTTCCGGAGATACATACAAAAATAGAATCTTTTTGAACCTTTCTGGAATCATAAACCAGAGTGGAAATTTCTTTCTCAGGTGCGCCTGAAAGGATGGTATAATCTAATTCTTCCAATAATTCTGTTAACTTCATTTTATTTATTCTCCATTTAATTATATTGTGTATTCGCCGCTAAACACTTCTGTAGCCGGCCCTGTCATAAATACATGATTGCTGCCACGATCATAACGGATATTCAAATCACCGCCTCGCAGATGAATAAGCACCTCGTCCTCCGTCAGACCATTTAAGATACATGCCATCACACTAGCGCAAGCTCCTGTTCCGCAAGCCCAGGTTTCTGCAGATCCACGCTCCCATACTCGCATCGAAACCTCTGAGCGTGAATGAACCTTTACAAATTCTGTATTTGTTCTTTTCGGGAACACCTTATGATTTTCAAACAATGGTCCGAAATGATCCAAATCAAATCCGTCCACATCATCCACAAAAATGACTGCATGAGGATTTCCCATAGACACACAGGTCATCTTCCATTCCTGATCGCCTGCTGTAATCATTTCTCCGATTACAGGAGAAGTTTTTGCAATGACAGGAATCTTTTCTGCCTCTAGAATCGGCTCTCCCATATCTACACAGACAAGAGTTACTTTCCCATCCGTCACAGTCAATTGCAAGTTTTTCACTCCCGCACCTGTCTCTACTGTAATTTCCGTCTTCTCGGTCAATCCGTGGTCATAAACATATTTCGCAACACATCGAATTCCATTTCCACACATTTCTGCTTCCGAACCATCTGCATTATAGATACGCATTCGAAAATCAGCACAGTCAGATGGACCGATGGTAATCAAACCATCTCCGCCAATTCCAAAATGGCGATCGCTGATGGCAATGGATAATTCCGAAGGCGATTCAATGTTTTCTTCAAAAAGATTCACATAGATGTAATCATTTCCACATCCATGCATTTTGGTAAATTTCATGTCCCAACTCCCTTTCAAAAAAAAATTAAAATAAAATTTATTTTATTGTTCTGCCAGCGTATTCATCAATGCCGGAATGACCTGCTTCTTTCTTGAAACAACACCCTTTAGCATCACGCCGCCCTCATTTGCTGTTACGCCGAAGGCACTCTCTGCCAAAAGCAGTGCTCCTTCACCGTCACAAACAAGCTCGGTGGATTCATTTAAAATATCCGTAAGCATGATGAAAATCATATCCAAACGCTTCTCTCCCATTTCTGTTACCAGAAGTGGTTTCACGCGCTCTTTCACCTTATCCAACTCCGGTCGGCTCATGCCGCTGATCTGAGCCACGCCAAAAGCAATCTTACCGGAATAAAATGTTTTATAATCTTGATTTAAGATTTCTTCTTCCGTCTTGTTTCCAAAATCACTGCCGGCTTCAAACATTTGAATCGCATGCGCTTCCACATCAATTTGGGCAATCTCTGCCAGTTTCATCGCCACATCTTTGTCCACAACCGTGCATGTCGGAGATCGAAACATCAATGTATCCGATAAAATTGCAGAACATAAAAGCCCTGCAATCACCGGAGGAATCTCCACACCTTTTTCCTGATACATCTGATAAATAATTGTCGCTGTACATCCCAAAGGTTGATTTCTGAAATATACAGGGGCCATCGTCTCAAGACTTCCGATTCGATGATGATCAATAATTTCTAAGATTTCGGTTTCTTCGATATTATGTACAGCCTGCGAGCGTTCATTGTGATCCACCAGAATCACTTTTTTCTTCTGTGCGCCCAGCAAATATCTGCGTGAAAACATTCCAATATAATTTTCATACTCATCCAGCACCGGAAAATCCCGATGACGAACTTTTGACATCACTTCGCGCACTTCATCAAGATAATCATCCATATGGAAGTGAATGATATTCTTTGTGGTCATAAAATGCCTAACCGGCATACTCTGGTTAATCAAACGAGCAACCGTAAATGTATCAAACGGAGTTCTGATGATGATGATTTCACGCTTATTAGCTTCATCAATCACTTCCTGTTTCACCATCGGATTGTTGGTCAAAATAATGCAGCTGACATTTGCATTCATGCAAACCGGAATCACATCTTCTCGATCGCTGACAATGACCAGATCCTCAGGATTTAAAATACTTGTAATACGCTTAAGCGAACCGCTGGCTACCACAGTCTTTCCTTTCATAAAAAAGCTGTGTGCATTTCCCGCCATCACTTCACCATTTAAGGTTTCGCAAATATTTCGGTATTGCGTCTTCGCCTTTGACAAAACAGTGGTATCATATACATCCATATAGGATTTTGCGATATCGCCTGCGGCAATCAAACCTTCAAGCTTATTCTTTTTATTGACTACAGGAAGCGTGACTACATCCATCTTCTGCATCAAATCCCATGCGTTCTTTATGGAAATATTACTGTTGATTCCGGCAGTCTCACGAAATGCAATATCCATAATCTGAGTGCCCACATCCGTGACAAGTTCCGGTGCTTCTACTCCAAAGCGGTCTAAGACATATGCGGTCTCCGGATTAATGCTTCCGGCGCGCTTTGGCTCATATGTATGTGTCGGATCGATTTGATTCTTCAAATACGCATAAGAAATTGCAGCGCAAATGGAATCTGTATCAGGATGTCTGTGTCCTACTACCCAAACTGTGTTATTTGTCATAAAATAATTGTCCCTTTCAAGTGAAATACGCGCCAAGTAAATGCCCTTTCATTTACCCGACGCGTTTTGAATTTAAAAGTGAATGTAACCTAATGTCAATAAGGTTGTAAATACAATTCCTCCAAAAGAGAGGACTGCAAAAATAGCAGCTACAATTGCAGGACCTTTTGCTCTGCCTACATGTTTGTCTACTTTGTTGATTTTATCAACTTTCTTTTCAAGATTTTTAATTAACTCCTGTGAATTACGATAAACCTGTACCCCTTCTTTATGAATGGTATCCGCCAATCCTATGGTATTGGTTTCAACGGATTCCAAACGAAGTGATAAATCATCCAATGATCTTGTCATATCGGTAATCGGAGTCAACTGTTCTTGCGTTGATTGTTTAAGCAAGACGTCAATTCTGCCTTGCATCTGCGACAATTCTGTTGTCAATTGATGAGAAACATTTCCCATCTCTTCATGAACCGTTCTCTTGATTACATCCGCCTGCTTTTCGCGTTCTGCAATCAACTGTTCTAATTCATCTGCTTTTTCCTGACGTTCCGTTACTACTTGCTCGAGCTCTTCCGCCTTCTCTACCCTGGCATCCAGTGCAGATTGCAGTTTCTCGGCCTTCTGACGAAACTCATCAATTTGAGATAAGAGATCCTTTTCGTCGGATACGATGTTCATAGCCAATAACTCCTTTACACTATTTTAATTCTATCATTTCGCATTTTTCTTGTAAAGAAATTAAACGCTATTCTGAAAGATACATTTTATCAAATTCCGATATTGGCATCGGTTCACTTAATACATAACCCTGACCGTATTGATAACCGCATTCCATCAAGAACTGTTCCTGTTCCTCCGTCTCCACTCCTTCGAAAATCGGGGTCTTATGCGCTACATGAATCAGTTTTGCAAACTCCGTCAAAAGTTCTTTGCGATGAGGATTTAAATTCACATCAATAAAGCTCTTATCCATCTTGATCACATCAGCCGGAATCTCCATCAATGAGAATAATGAAGAATATCCGATTCCGAAATCATCGATGGACACTCGAAATCCAATTCTGCGCAATTCCTGCAGACAATCAAATACGATTGCTTTTTCTTTAATTAAAACACTCTCTGTAATCTCCAATTCAATATAATTTGGATTCACAGGATATTTCGAAAAGATGATTTTAATCCGGTTCATGAATTCTTTTCCGCCGTTTTCGAAATGACGGCCGGAGAAGTTGGTGGAATAAACCATCTTTGGCTTGCCCATCTTATCCCAGATTGAAACATTTCTGAGCAATTCCTCAAAAATATAAAAATCCAGTTCTGTCACATAGCCGATGCGTTCCAACGGTTCTAAGAAATCTCCCGGCGCAAGAATCTCTCCCGTAGGTTTCTTCCAACGCGCCAATGCCTCAGCTCCATATACTTCTCTTGTTCCCAATTCAAATTTTGGCTGAAGATATACTTTAAAATCATCACGATATAATGCTTCATAAAATTCACCCAGAATCTGCTGTTCGCGATTGCGCTTAGTTCGCAAATCCTTCGTGAATACAAATATCTCATTTTTGCGTTCTTTCTTTGAACGCTTCCAAGCCAAGGTAACATTCTCGAAAGCGGATTCCATATCCAGGAAATCACGCTCAACCACATACAAGCCGCTGCTGATTCCCATTCCGCTGTTTGGATATTGATAATTCTGCATATTCGAGAAACGTCTATGCTGAGAACGAATATCCTCCAGTAAGCTTTCAACACTTTCACCCACATACAAAATCAGGAAAAAGTCTGAGTAGATTCGGCAGCCGGTCACAAAATAAGGCTGATTCTTCAAATCCTCTGACAGATTCTTTAAGATATTATCTCCGACTTTATAGCCGTAGTTCTCGTTGATATATCCGAAGTTATTGATATCGAGGTATTCCAAAGCGAATACATTCTCCTCCGGCGCATGTTCAATATGAGCAACTGCTTTCACCTTAAATGGCTCAAGATTGTATAAGCCGGTGAGTTGATCACGTCTTTGGATGTGGCGAATTTCGGCCTTGCTCTCATCCATTCTGAATCGAAGGGATACAAAGATCGAAATTACGCGGTTTAATTCCATCAGCAATCCGCTGGTAGCTTCCATCCAGTTGAAATCCTTATTCTCTGAGATAAAGAGAATATAGCCCTCATGCTCTCCAATATATTCGTATTTGCCAACGGCTACAGAAATCCCCTCAGGCATCTCCTTTTTGTTTTCTTCAAAAACATCTTTAAGAATCGTGGAATTCTTTGCCTGTTCCTCCGAAATCATCTGAAGATCATTGATTGTCTCCCCTCCGTGAATCAAAGGATCCTTTTTGAAAGTGGATTTATCATAAAAGCTCAATGACTCACTTTGATAATTTGAAAGAATCATATAATTTTGATTTGGCACATTCTCAAATAATAATACATGATCAAATTCAAATCTTGTGGCGATTCTCTTTAATAACATATTTAACGATCCGTCAATATTTCTTGCATGTGTCATCAAATTGATGGCAAAAAGTAAGAATTGCTGATCGTCTTTATCGAGATTCACATGACTTTCTGTGGTTTCTTTCACGCGCATCTCGACTCTTTTATTGTCATTTTTGTTTGCAATTTGGAAACTACTCTTTCCTTTTTGCTTTACTCGATACATGGCGCGATCGGCCATATCAAACATTTCTTTGTAATTATTTCCGTGCTTACCGTATTCGGCCAATCCGATACTTGCGGAAATATGGCGGACAACTCCGTCTCCTGAGTAGTCCTTCTGGAATGCATCACAAAGCTCCTTTGCTTTAATTGATGCCTTTTCCATCGTGCAGTCAACCAAAAGCGCTACAAACTCATCGCCCCCGACTCTTCCGAGAAGAGAGTTGCTTGGCAAAACTGTCCGGATGGTATTTGCATTATCGATGATAACATTGTCTCCGAATGTATGACCAAAGGTGTCATTGATACTCTTAAAATTATCGATATCAATAACAAACATCACATACGGAATACTAGGATTGTCTTCTAATTGGTGATTAACTGACTTGATAATTTCTCGTTTGTTCAAGAAATTCGTTAGATAATCTCTTCTGGCAGCTTCCCGATCCAGTTTGTCTTCATCCACATTGAAACTTCTTCCGATGATACGAATCATATTTCCGTCTTCATCGGCTATGCTTCTGTAATACAATCTAAACCACTGGAATTCTGCAGATTCACTTGGAAGTGCCACATTAATGCGGTTTTCAATTACGCCTGTAGTTTCTCTTGCGGCAGCCTCTTTCATCACACGTCTGTATTCATCTCGATCAAGCGGATGAATATATTGAATGGATTGCTCAAAAGGAATATAAAAATCCTTCTGATTGGCTTTATAACCATCCTTACGAACTTCGTCAAATCCACTTGAAACGAGAACGGTCCAATTGGACAAATCCAAATCAAACGGAATCTCTCCTGTGCTTTGGCTTAACATCTCATATTTGTGACTCAAAAGCTTTGTCGCAGCTTCGATTTCTTTTTGCTTCTGGATTGGTGTATAGGTTGCAATCAGGCAATCTGAACCATCGATTTTGCTATAGAATCGTGCTCTACCTTCCACCCAGCATTCCTGTCCATTTTTTGTCTTTAGCCTAAATTCCTCTCCAACTATAGCCTTTTTCTGAATGGCAGCATCCATATCCATCTGTAAAAATTCGGTTAATGCATCAAAGATTACATTATCCATAGGCATCAAATGAAGCTCCTCGTGTGTAAAACCGAGCAGCTCCTCAAACTCATTATTTGTATCAATCAGATACCACACATCCTTACGGCACAAAATAGCAGCAGGTATAGGCAATCTCATTTCTGCCAATACATTCAATTCCATTTCATAACCCCCATCAACAAATCTATTGAAATTATATCACGCTTTTCGTCAACTTGCCACTTGCAAAACGCGAAAATTACTGTAAAATAGAAACGATTGCTACAAAAGCTATTATAATCAGTAAAAAAGAAAGGGTAATTTCATGATCAGTGCAAATAATATCACCCTGCGTCTCGGTAAAAAGGCGCTTTTTGAAGATGTAAACATTAAATTCACAGAAGGAAATTGCTACGGTTTGATTGGTGCAAACGGTGCAGGAAAGTCTACTTTCCTCAAAATCCTCTCCGGTCAATTAGAGCCGACCAGCGGAGATATCGTAATCACTCCGGGTCAAAGACTGAGCTTCCTGCAGCAGGATCACTTCAAATATGACGAATTTACAGTACTTGATACCGTTATCATGGGAAATAAGCGTCTCTATGATATCATGAAGGAAAAGGATGCCATCTATATGAAGGAAGATTTCTCCGAAGAAGATGGAATTCGCGCTAGTGAACTCGAAGCAGAGTTTGCTGAGATGGACGGATGGAATGCTGAAAGCGATGCTGCTACCCTTTTAAATGGATTGGGAATCCCAACGGAAGAACATTATAATCTCATGGCTGATATGCCGGGTGCTTCAAAGGTCAAGGTTCTCCTGGCACAGGCTTTGTTCGGAAATCCTGACATTTTACTTTTGGACGAGCCGACCAACCACTTGGATTTAGATGCGATTGCATGGTTAGAGGAGTTTTTGATTAACTTCGAAAATACCGTCATTGTGGTATCCCATGACCGTTATTTCTTGAACAAAGTCTGCACCAATATTGCAGATATGGACTATGGTAAGATTCAGCTCTATGCCGGAAATTATGACTTCTGGTATGAATCTTCTCAGTTGATTGTCCGCCAGATGAAGGAAGCAAATAAGAAGAAGGAAGAAAAGATCAAAGAATTACAAGACTTCATCTCCCGCTTCTCTGCTAATGCTTCTAAGTCAAAGCAGGCGACTTCCAGAAAACGTGCCTTGGAAAAGATTCAGTTGGATGAAATCAAGCCATCCAGCAGAAAGTATCCATATATTGATTTCCGCCCGGAGCGTGAAATCGGAAATGATGTTCTTTTCGTTGAAAACATAAGCAAGACCATCGATGGTGTAAAGGTATTAGACAATATTACTTTCACGGTTAACCATGATGATAAGATTGCTTTTGTCGGTGGAAATGAATTGGCAAAGACCACTCTCTTCAAGATTCTTACCGGAGAGATGGAACCGGATTCCGGCTCTTATAAATGGGGTGTGACTACAAGCCAGTCCTATTTCCCGAAGGATAATACAGAAATCTTTGCTACCAATGATTTAATTGTTGATTGGCTCACTCAATATTCAGAGATTAAAGATGCCACCTATGTGCGTGGATTCCTCGGTCGTATGCTTTTTGCCGGCGAAGATGGCGTGAAGAAAATGAGCGTACTTTCCGGAGGCGAGAAGGTGCGTGTTCTTCTCTCTCGTATGATGATTATGGGAAGTAACGTATTGATTTTCGATGAGCCGACTGACCACCTGGATATGGAAAGTATTACTGCCTTAAATAACGGAATGATTAAATTCCCTGGCGTAATTCTCTTTTCTTGCCGTGATCACCAGGTTGTGCAGACCACTGCAAATCGCATTATTGAATTTCTTCCTGATGGAAGCATGATTGATAAAATCACTTCCTACGACGAGTATCTTGAAAGCGATGCAATGGCTCGCAAACGTCAAGTTTATACCGCAGATAATACGGACGATGAAGATTAATTCTCATCCCGCAAAAAACCACCGGTCCGCCGGTGGTTTTTTTGCGTCTCCGCCTCGCAGTCATAAGTCCACACCCAAACACTTTCATCAGCAACAGGTCTTCGCACTTCTTCGCTTGTGCAGGCTCCGCCACTTACTCAGTACGGATTTTGGCAACCACAGCCACATCCCTCTTCCCGCACAAAATCGGGGCTTGCTGCGCAAAAATTGCCCAAGCAAGTGTTTCGCTTCTAAACCGAATTTTTCTCCGGGTCACGAGGGCGCTATTTCTTACTGCCTCGAATGACATATCACCCGTGCTCAGCTACATGGACGAAAATGCCGTCGG
>SVFB01000011.1 GCA_015057085.1 Lachnospiraceae bacterium | reverse complement strand
TCTCAGACTCGCTGGTTGAGTTGCTCTCTGATTCAGATGTTGAGTTGCTCTCTGATTCAGATGTTGAGTTGCTCTCTGATTCAGATGTTGAGTTGCTCTCTGATTCAGATGTTGAGTTGCTCTCTGACTCACTAGTTGAGTTGCTCTCAGACTCGCTGGTTGAGTTGCTCTCAGACTCGCTGGTTGAGTTACTCTCTGACTCTGATGTTGAGTTACTCTCTGACTCACTAGTTGAGTTACTTTCTGATTCAGAAGTTGAGTTACTCTCTGACTCTGATGTAGAGTTACTCTCTGATTCAGAAGTTGAGTTGCTTTCTGACTCAGATGTTGAATTACTCTCTGATTCAGAAGTTGAGTTGCTTTCTGACTCAGATGTTGAGTTGCTCTCTGACTCGCTGGTTGAGTTGCTCTCTGACTCAGAGGTTGAGTTACTCTCTGATTCAGAAGTTGAGTTGCTCTCTGACTCGCTGGTTGAGTTGCTCTCTGACTCGCTGGTTGAGTTGCTCTCTGACTCGCTGGTTGAGTTGCTCTCTGATTCAGAAGTTGAGTTGCTCTCAGACTCTGATGTTGAGTTACTCTCTGATTCACTAGTTGAGTTGCTCTCAGACTCGCTGGTTGAGTTGCTTTCTGATTCAGAAGTTGAGTTACTCTCAGATTCGCTAGTTGAGTTGCTTTCTGACTCACTGGTTGAGTTGCTTTCTGACTCAGATGTTGAATTGCTCTCTGACTCACTAGTTGAGTTACTCTCAGATTCGCTGGTTGAGTTGCTCTCTGATTCAGATGTTGAATTGCTTTCTGATTCAGATGTAGAGTTACTCTCAGATTCGCTGGTTGAGTTGCTCTCTGACTCGCTAGTTGAGTTACTCTCTGACTCGCTAGTTGAGTTACTCTCTGATTCACTAGTTGAGTTACTCTCTGATTCACTAGTTGAGTTACTCTCTGACTCAGATGTTGAATTGCTTTCTGATTCAGATGTAGATGTTGAGTTGCTCTCTGACTCAGATGTTGAATTGCTTTCTGATTCAGATGTAGATGTTGAGTTGCTCTCTGACTCAGATGTAGAGTTGCTTTCTGATTCAGATGTTGAATTACTCTCTGATTCAGATGTTGAATCACTTTCAGATTCACTTTCTGACTGACTCTCGCTCTGTGATTCGCTCTGAGATTCACTCTGTGATTCACTCTCTGACTCGCTCTCTGACTGGCTTTCGCTTACAGAAGTAGATTCACTCTTATTTACCAAATCGTAATCGCTATGTTCTTCACCATGTACATGTGCTGAATAGTAGATCACAACTTCTGCTTTGGTATCATATTGCCAGCCACCCCATGTCCAATGTCCTGAGTCAAGTACCTCTACCTGATATTCAACCCAGTAATCATCAGAAATGCGAACTACATATGCGCCACCGTCGCATTTGTATACTTCTTTACCAATGAATTGCGATGTATACTGTGAAAGAGAACTATTTGTACCATTTCCAATTCTTACATCGTCAATAACTCCGGTGCTCTTATTAATATGAACTTGAATTGTAGCATTATCAGCATTTACAATGTAAATCCAACCTCTATCGGTTTCATTGTAAGTCACACGATTTACATGATGTGTTTCCAATCCTTCGTATTCAGCACATCCTTCGTGTGAAGTTGAATGCTCGCCAGCAGTTGTTCTGGCGATAACAATATCTTCGTTTTCTTCTTCAACTACTTCCTCTTCTACAACCTCTTCTTCAACTACTTCTTCTTCAACTGTTTCTTCTTCAACTGTTTCTTCAGTTGTCGTACCGGCAACTTCAGCAACATCGGAAGCACTATCGGTTGATTCTGATACATAAGTATCTAAAGCAACTTCTGTAGTAGTTTCACTGAGCTCGTCACTGACTGAATCGGAAGTCTCTGCAAGTTCTTCCTCTTCTTCCTGTTCTTGCTCATTAAGTTCTTCGTCCAATGCAGCTGCCATTACAACGTCAGCGCCTTGAAGTGCGCTTGCACCGCCGATTGCGATTCCCGCAGCAGCAACCCCTTTTAAAATACTATCGACTTTTTTCTTGCTCATAATCCTTTCTCCTTCGCTTAATCAGCTATCCAAAAGCATTACATTACATCTTCATTTTTCTACATTATACAAACCTAAAGTCACACAATGGTCACACATAGAAAAAACTTCAATAGCCCTCTTTTTTCCCATCTGTTGAGTATAATATAACAAAATAAATGTATCCAAAATGGTTTCCCCGCAATCATTTTAGATACATTTTTTCAAAAAAATAATATAAACTTTCCAAAAACCCAGTAAAATCAAGGCTTTGCGGCAAAATTTTTTTTAAATTTTTTTCCATTCAAAGAGATTTTGTGTCACTCACAAGGTATCTCGGAACACTTTTAAAGGGTTTTGATGATGTTTTTGGATACACCTTTAATTTTCGTCATCATTTTCAAACTGTTTATCGTTCAATGCACCATCAATTAGCTTCATTAACTCCAGTTCAGATCTAAAATATACTGTTTTATTTTCATCTAACCAGGTCACACGGCCTTGCCAGCTGGAATGCTGTCTATGCTGCACACGAATAATAAATGTTCCCAATTCTCCATGCTCTTCTAAAATTTCTTCATCTTTTTTCATTTTATCCATACCTTTCAATGCAAAATTTGAAATCACTTTTCCGTTAAAGTCTCGATCACTTTGATTTGCTCTCGGGCACCCAAGATCATTAAAAAACTTTTCGGATTTAAAAAACATTTCATTATAACTTTGAAATACAAGCGGGTCATTCTGATATAAATGAAAGATTCGACCTTTGATATTATAAGAATCAGCCTCATCCACACAAAGGACCATTCCATTTATACATCCCAGATACTTTTGATCATACATATATCTTTCCTTTATATAAATACAAAAAAATCATTCAAATAAAAATCGCTCTTACAAATCACAAATCACACTATTCACATGATATTTAATTCCGGTTCTTTGCCTTCCGACGATGAAATGATGATTAATACGGTTTTGTACCAGTTCGCAATTTTCTCTCGTAGCATTTGCAAGTAAAATCAAAAATTGTGTTTTCCCATATTTTGTATATACATCACCATGACGAACGGAAATGCGAATACTTTCTTTAAAGCGATCTGACAATTCTTCTATCTTATTATCATCCTTTAATTGATTACCTTTTCCATCGACTAAAGTGCAAAGCATAAGATATGCATTTTGACCGGTACGCTCCATGCTGCGCATCGTCATCTGATAAATTCCTCTAAATACAGGGAAGGTACATCCGTATCCGCCATCGGTTCCTAAATGCTCCTCCTCCAAATTATCTTGAATATTATCCAGTGTTTCGAGGGAGTGATCCATCTGGTCGCCCAGTTGATCCATAATATCCATCAATTTGCTGGAAGGATAAATACCGCACTCTTTTAAATAGGTATCAACTACATCCGCATAAAAATCCGTAGCCTTATCGAACTGAGCAGTTTCAATCAGAGCTTCCATCGTCAAAATCTCCCAGTCACAAAACGGCTCAACGCTCGAAACATATCTTCCTAACTTTTCCAACGAAACCCAGTCTTTGGTTGTTCGCAAAATATTCGCAGCACGATTTACGCAAATTTTGAATACCTGACGATATTTTTTGGCCTCCTGAGCAACCCACTGTTCTCCGGCATAATTTGCAAGGAATTCTCCTTTATATAAATAGCAGGCATCCAGATAAAGTTGTAATCTCCGTTCTCTAACCTCTTCCGATTCGTCTAATTCCAAACTTTCTGCAGCATTAAAGTAATTTAAAAAGATCTGTGCATCTTCTACTACTTTAATTTCAGGTGTCCAATAATAGATTCCTTTCTCCAAGCGAATGATATTTTCCTGCTTCAGACCAAGCTTCGCAAGTTTCTGCTTTGATTTATAAACGATTACACGAAGAGAGGTATGACTTTCGTCCATATCTCGATCTCCGATAATCATTTCTTCAAGCTTGTCCTTTGGCACTCCGGTATTGGAATAGTGAAGCATCACCTGCATCAGGCGATTGAACTGACTTTCCTTGTGCATCTTTTCGGCAATCAACGGCTCAGAATTATATTCCATGCTGAAATTCCCGAACATCTGAACTTTAATTGTGTTTTCCATAATACAAATCCTTCTTTATGCGTTTTCCCCATTCAAAACGTATAACATTCGATTTTTATTATATCATTCCCTTAAATTACAGACAATTAAAAGATAAAACTGATTTTGTAATTTTTTTTCATTTAGGTATAGTATATTTTTTATTTTGCGATATAATGTTGTTGTCGAGAGCGTGCTCGGACACACTATTATAAAAAGGGGGAATTTTTCCAATGAAAATTTTCGTAGACACCGGTAAAATTGAAGAAATCAAAATGGCAAATGATATGGGCGTTATTTGTGGCGTAACCACAAACCCATCACTCATTGCAAAGGAAGGCGGACGCCCACAGGAAGAAATTTTAAAAGAAATCGCTTCTATTGTGGATGGACCAATCTCCGGAGAGGTAAAAGCTACCACTGTTGATGCGGAAGGAATGATCAAAGAAGGCCGTGAAATCGCCGCTTTACATCCAAATATGGTTGTAAAGATTCCTATGACCACAGAAGGCTTGAAAGCTGTTAAAGTATTATCTAAAGAAGGAATCAAGACCAATGTCACATTGATTTTTACTGCAAATCAAGCTATACTAGCAGCGAACGCAGGAGCAACTTATGTCTCTCCGTTCCTTGGCAGATTAGATGATATTTCTAAACCGGGTATTGATTTAATCCGCGACATCGCTGAAATTTTCGATATTTATGGATACAACTGCGAAATTATTGCTGCATCAATTCGCAATCCAATTCATGTGACTGATTGTGCACTCGCAGGTGCTCATATCGCAACCATTCCTTATAAGGTAATTGAACAGATGACACATCATCCTCTTACCGATCAGGGTATCGAGAAATTCCAAAAAGATTATATTGCCGTTTTCGGCAAATAATATAATGTACAATATTTTATAAAGGAGAAAGCTAATGAACACATTAGAACTTCAGAAACAGGCTGTTGAAGTTCGAAAGGGAATCATCGACGGAGTTCATTCTGCAAAAGCAGGCCATCCGGGTGGATCACTTTCCGCAGCAGACATCTTCACTTATCTTTATTTTGAAGAGTTAAACATCGACCCTAAGAACCCTAAGGATCCAAATCGCGATCGCTTTGTTCTTTCTAAAGGACATACCGCTCCGGGTCTTTATTCAGCGCTTGCGCACAGAGGATACTTCCCTGTTGAAGATCTTCTTACACTTCGCCATATTGGTTCTTATCTTCAGGGTCATCCGGATATGAAGCATATTCCAGGTGTCGATATGAGCTCAGGTTCACTTGGACAGGGCTTATCTTGTGCTGTTGGAATGGCGCTTGCTGCAAAGCTTCAAAACAAGGATTATCGTACCTACTGTCTCACCGGTGACGGAGAAATTCAGGAAGGTCAAATTTGGGAAGCTGCTATGTTTGCCGGCTCCAGAAAATTAGATAACCTTTGTGTCATTGTTGATAATAATAATCTCCAGATCGATGGTACTGTTGAGGAAGTTTGCTCTCCATATCCAATTGATAAGAAGTTTGAAAGTTTTAATTTCCATGTAATCAATATTGATGGAAACAACTTTGACGAAATCCGTGCTGCTTTTGATGAAGCAAAGGCAACAAAGGGTGTACCTTCTGCAATCATTGCTCATACCGTAAAAGGTAAGGGTGTCTCATTCATGGAAAATCAAGTTGGTTGGCATGGTAAGGCTCCAAATGATGATGAATATGCAATTGCAGTCGAAGATTTAAGAAAGGCAGGTGAGGCACTGTGTCAGAAGTAAAAAAAATCGCTACTCGTGCAAGCTACGGCGCTGCCTTGGTAGAAATCGGAAAAGAAAGCGACAAGCTTATCGTATTGGATGCAGACCTTGCTGCAGCAACTCAGACAGGTGTATTCAAGAAAGAATTCCCTGATCGTCATATCGATTGCGGTATCGCAGAAGCAAACATGACAGGAATCGGTGCAGGATTATCCACATGCGGATATGTACCATTCATCTCAACATTTGCAATGTTCGCTGCCGGACGTTCATTTGAACAGGTTCGTAATGCAATCGGCTATCCTCACTTGAATGTTAAGATTGGCGCAACTCATGCCGGAATCTCTGTTGGTGAAGATGGTGCAACTCATCAGTGTAACGAAGATATTGCTCTCATGCGTACCATTCCGGGAATGGTCGTAATCAATCCAGCTGATGATGTTGAAGCTCGTGCCGCTGTTCATGCAGCTTTCGAATATGAAGGACCTTGCTATTTACGTTTTGGACGTTTGGCAGTTCCTGTATTTAATGATGAGGCAACTTACAAATTCGAACTTGGTAAAGGCGTTGAATTAAAAGATGGTAAGGATTGCACAATCATTGCTACCGGTCTTTGCGTATCAGAGTCATTAAAGGCTTATGAACTTTTGAAAGAAAAAGGAATTGATGCACAGATTATCAATATTCATACCATCAAACCAATCGATGAAGATCTTATCGTAAAGGCAGCCGAAAAAACAGGTCGTATCTTTACTGTTGAAGAACATTCTATCATCGGCGGTCTTGGAGATGCAGTTGCAAGCGTTCTTGCTGAGAAATGTCCTACTAAGCTTACCAAGATTGGTGTACAAGATGTATTTGGCGAATCAGGTCCTGCTGTAGACTTGCTTCACAAATATAAATTAGATGCAGAAGGAATTGCAGAGCAAGTAGTTGCTGCATTATAATCATAATCTGATTTTATTTAATTCAAGTCTCGCTCGCGAGACTTGGCGCGAGATTTGCGTCAGCGTAGCTGACATATTTCATATGCAAATCTCTGCGCATCCTCGCGGAGCGTTTAACTCAGTCGGAGCTTGTACTCCGACTGAGTTAAATTGTCATCTTCTTAGCAGCTTCCATTGCCAAAGGACTTCTGACTGACTCTTCCTGATCAAATGTGATTTGTGCACAAAGTGGACTGTCTTTCATACGATCTGCGGTAAATACCAACCCATTATTGCGTTTATCCAAGTATCTTGCATCAATCTGATCCGGATCTCCTAATAATACCACTTTCGTTCCCATACCGGCTCTTGATACAATTTCCAAAGCTTGCTGAACTGTCATATTCTGCGCTTCATCTACAATCAGATAACTGTTAGCAATTGAGCGTCCTCTCATATAGCCCACAGAAGCAATCTGAACTATTTCTTTTTGCAATACATAATCCATTTGTTGCTTTGCTACCTCTAGGTCTCTGTCTTTTCCCTGCCCGGCAAAAATTTGCTGCAGGTTGTCCATGAATGGTGCAACCAAAGGATCCATCTTTTCTTCTAAGGTTCCAGGCAAAAATCCCAAATCATTATCTGATAACACATTTGTTCGTGTGATCAATACCTGATCATATCTTCTTTCATCATATCCACAATAAGTATCTGTTAAGCCACAGGCAATCGCAAGCATTGTCTTACCTGTACCGGCCGGTCCTTTTGCAATTACAAGCGGAATCTGTTCTGCCGGAGCCAAAAGAGCATGAATTAACAGCTTTTGGGAGAGATTACGGCCTCTGACATTATTAAAACCTCTCAAATCTTTATCTTTAATCAGGTAAAGAATTCCTTTTCTATGAATCGCTAATGCGGATTTCTGCGGGTCATCATCAGCTTTTAATATCAAATATTCATTTTCGATTAAATCATCAAATGGAGTCTCAATACTTCCGAAACTATATAGATCATTAATCAATTCCGCAGACAACTGCTTCTCACATTTGCCTTCGTATACTTCAACCTTCTCTTCGATGGACTCATTTAAATAGCTTTGTACCTCTGCTCCGCATAAGGTCGCATTCACGCGCATTGATAAATCATTTGTAATCAATGCAACTTGTAAATCGCGCTTTTCTTTTAATCCAAGTACGGTACTGATAATGCGATTGTCCGGAATATTCAAAGAATACTCCTCCGGCATGCATTTCGCTGACATATCGCTTACAATTAACAGCGAACCTTTATTTGGAAGTTCAACGCCTTTTCTTAAATCCCCCTTTGTTCTCAAATCATCAATGATTCGTACTGTTTCTCTGGTATTGTAACCCCTTTCTCCAGGATCATTCTTATGCTTATCCAGCTCCTGCAATGTGGTTCCTGTGATCGCAACGATGTTATCATCGAAACCAAATATTGCTTTCGGAGATTGCATCAGGATGTTGGTGTCTAGTACATAAATTTTCTTCATAAGAACCTCCTGCTTAAATAAAAAACCCGACGCACGAATGCATCAGGTCGCTACGGGCAAACTCCACCCGCATATTTAAGACTTTTTTTATTTGATTACCTGTTTGAATGAAACTAGTTATCATGTAATTATTATATCTAATTCCACTCAAAAACACAATATGTTGTAAACTTTTAATCAAAACAAGAATAGTTTAAAAAGTTCTACAAACGCCTCGAGAATAATCAGAAAAATCAACATCGAAACAAATGCTGTCTTTGTAAATCCGGACAATATTTTCGTTACTTTGCGCGCGCCCAATATAGAAATTGTCCAAGATAAAAGAGCCACTACTGCTGTCATCAAACCAAAGCTTCTGAAATGCTGTTCAAACAATTCAATGACCATCATCAAACCAATGCAAAAGATCAAAATACTGTCAAAAAGCATATCTTTCTCAAGAAACAGTCGGAAATAATTCACAGCCTTTTCCAAGATAATATTCTTATTATATCGATGCTCAACTTTCACACTTGCTTGTGCTGAATTCGTCATTTCCGGTTTTGAAAAAGATGCTCTTTGGGCAGTAAATCTGTGCTCTGCTTCTTTTTGCTGGCGAAATGCATGTTCTGCCTTGCGACGAGTCTCTTCCCGTCTCATCTGACGATATTTTCGATCGGCCTCATTGTAATAATCCCAGCGATCTTTTTCGGATTTTTTATTAGTTTTCGACTTTGTATATGAATTCGAATAAGACTTCGTGTTCGAATCTGTGCTCGTATTTGTATTAGAATTGGTTTTTATACCAGTTGGGCGCACAGTTCCCTTTAATACATTGTACGCCTCCTGAATCATCGCAAATTTCGACTTTGCATACTGGTTTTCAGGATTGCTGTCCGGATGAGACAAATGAGCAGCATGATAAAAGATGCGTCTCAATTCATCTTCATCTATATTTCGATCTTCTATTCCTAAAATCAAATAAGCTTCATCAATAGTCATAACAATCCCCTATTACAAAATTCCGATTTGATGATAAAGAAAAACGGAAGGAATACAAATCATGCATCCCTTCCGTGGTCTGTGAACATATTATACTATCTGAAACATATTTTTGAAAGACCCAAAAATATGTTTTATATTATGAATTCAAATATGTAATCAGCTCTTCCGGCAAATATTTTAAGATTAATTTATCAAGTTTTTCCGGAAGTACAGGTTTTGATAAGAAATCAGAAAAACCAATTTCTAAATATTTCTCCTTTGCGCCTACAATCGCATTCGCTGAAAGCATTATAATCGGCGTTTTATCATATTTGTTTCCGGATTCTTGCTTCATCTTATGGAACATCTCAATTCCATCCATTTCTGGCATCATATGATCTAGAAATATCATGTCATAATCTTGATCTTTTAACATTGCCAGACCATCTGCAGCGCTGATTGCAGTAAAGACTTGGATCTTTGTCTGCTTCAATAAACCGCGAAAGACTTTTAAGTTAATTTCATTATCATCTACGATCAATACTTTCGCATTAGGAGCCTGATAACGAATCGGATTCTCTTTCAAATCCGCTGTATCCCATTCTTCTTTTTCCTCTAAAACAGGATTCAAAACGATATTTTGCTGCAAATCAAAGGAGAACTCAGAGCCTTGACCATATACACTTTGTACTTTAAGTTCACTTCCCATAAGTTTAAGCAACTGGGTGGTAATGCTCATTCCTAAGCCTGTACCTTGCACATATCTGGTTTGGCTTTCCTCAATTCGCTCAAAGCTGGCAAATAATTTAGGTATATTCTCTTCTTTGATTCCGATTCCGGTATCTGAAACCTGAAAATGAAGAATCACAGACTGTTCTTTCTTTTCCTTGATACAAACAGTCAATTTCACCTCTCCCTTCGGCGTATATTTCACACCGTTGGTCAAGAGATTTAATAATACCTGCTTAATTCGCAAATCATCCCCCTCAAGATAATCAGGTAAATCCTCTGCGATATCAAATACAAGCTTTATGCCCTTTTCTGCAGCTTTAACTGCAATGATTGTATGAAGATCATTAAATACATTTTGAAGTTTATATTCTGTCGGGCAAATCTGCATTTTCCCGGATTCAATTTTGGAGGAATCAAGGATTTCATTGATGATTCCAAGAAGTGACTCTGTGGACTCTTCTATATCCATAGCATATTTCAAACTATGCTTTTCGTTTGTTTCGCGTTTAATTAATTCAGCAAGTCCCATGATTCCATTAATAGGAGTACGAATCTCATGACTCATACGAGCAAGGAAATCGGATTTGGCACGATTGGCTTTATCCGCAGACTGCTTTTCGGCTTTCAACAATTCAATCATATGAACATCAGGACTTTCAACTGTCATATAAAAAGCCATTAAAATCATAATGATCGCAATACTGGTAATCAAAGAATCCGGAATTGCTGCCTGTATAATCAAAATGATAAACTGTGTACCATATGCGATAAACAGAAGTCTTTTCTTTGGCACATCAATGCTCTTTCGATAACGAACCAAAAGATTGCATGCCAAAAAGAAATAGAATAATACAGAAATATAAGTGATATACGCAGCCGGTCCCATAGAATAATTAGAATGCCCGCCTTTGATATAATCAAGTGGAACAATCCAAATCGCAATCACCATTAAAAGCCACGGAATCATCCAATTTAACGCGCTTTTTACGATGATTTTCGCATCGCCTTTGACCATAATATACGAATATATAAACACAAGCACCAAAAAGAAGGTCATACTGGTTAAATATATGTTATGACAAATCCGATTTAAAACATGCGGCACTTGCTCTAAATGATTCACAGTATAAACAGTGACGATATCGAAAACCAGATAAACAATCGCATCGATCAGTGCAATCATAAATACCTTATGCTGATAAGATTTTGCACGCTTTGCCAGGGAATAATTTAACAAAATATAAATCGTAACCACGATTGCTGCAATCTGTAATTTCACATCATACAAAAATAACATACAAAAATACCTCAAATCTGACTAAGTGTTTTACCAAAAGTTTGTCATAACCCCCACCTACGCTAACGCATAGAGGCTGGGGATTTCTCCGACTGAGTTAAAACACATGAATTAATATATCATATTTTAGGAAACTCATAAATAGAAAAATATAATCAAAAAACATCTTGTAAATTTTCAAACTAAGTGCAACACCCCCGTTGCGGTTACTATGACAGAATAATTTTCCACCATAGTAAGTGCAACGCTAAATAAAAATGTTTAGTGGGTGTTGTGCTTCCATTAACTATTAGAAGGAGAGTACAATTACATGAATAAACAAGATATTATGTATGACGCAGAAACAGTCATAAATTTCTATTCGCAAAATGATATAGAATACGAGTTAAAGCGCAGAATAGAATTTCAAAAAAATCCTAATGGCTCGCTATACAACGTTAGTATAACAGCCTTGCGAAAAGCATTAGAGTTGCTTTCAATTAACAATAACCATCAATAGACTTATTTAAGCTCAAAACCATATCGTGTTTTGAGCTTATCTATTATCTCATTATCAGAAAGTTCATCATTTTCTCGATAATAGAAGCTTATGTGCTTATCCTTTCCGACTTTTTTAAACAGTTCTGGTCTTAAAAGCTTTGTTTTTTCAGTATTAAAGACAGAGCGTACTTTATATTCTGTGTCTGAGTTAGGAATCAGGCTACGCCTCGCATCATAACAGCACCTTCCGTTAGAAGGTTCGTACTGTTCTATTGTCTGCAATACACGTTCTCGGTCTTCTTTTTGTATAGGTCGAAATGAAGATGGCATTTGAATTGTAAGAATATCGTAAAAAGATTTGATGAAATCAGCATATTCACTGCCCCTTTGAATTTCAAAATATTCAGCAAAAGTATATAAGGAAATATCGAATCTTTCCTCGTTTGCAAAGACTTCTAATTCGCTACTATTTTCATCATCTTTAATAAAGGTAAGCTTTGCCATAAATTCGTCTGGGTGAGGAAAGTACAACATATCTTCAAATATAATTCTATAATAGTGTCCATTATAATCTAATCCGAAAACGGTTAAATGCCAATCAACAGCTCTAAGTGACTCTAACAAGGTTGGGATTTTAGGTAATCTCATATACAAACTCCTTCTCTATTATAATTATAGTTGACTTATATTTTTCCTGTTTTAAACTTATTACAGCGCAATAAACGAAAAGCATCAGAGAAGTTTGGCGACCATCTGATGCTCTTTCTTTAGATGTCGAAACACCTAAACTGTATTTATTTGTCTACTATACTATGACACACCCTTCGGTCTGTCAAGAATAATAGGCTTATTTTTGTACGGTGTTTTGCCTGCGACTTTTATTAAAAGTGAGGAATTATTTATGTACAAACACCTTACAATCGAACAACGTGTTCTTATTGAAGACCGCCTAAATAAGCACTGTTCTGTGCGTTCTATTGCCAAAGAATTGGGCGTATCTCCATCCACTATTTTAAGGGAAATCAATCGGCATATCACAACCTTTAAAGCCAAACTGAATGACTGTAGCAACAGGCGTGATTGTATTAATAAAAGTCTTTGCGGCAAAGAAGACTGTAACAGGCATTGTGCTAAATGTAAGACCATTAAATGCAGTAAATACTGTACTGATTATGTTAAAGCCAAGTGTCCGAAGCTGGAAACCGCTCCTTGCGTCTGTAATGGTTGTAAGTCCTTTTATACCTGCGAGTACGAAAGACATGTTTACAGTGGTAGCGCAGCGGACAAGCAGTATAAAGAAACTCTTGTATCAGCAAGAACCGGCTTTGATGTAACAGCCAAAGAAATGGAACGCATAGATAAGATTGCCTCTCCACTTATAAAGAATGGTCTTTCTCCATACCATGTAAAGCAGACTCTTGGTGATGAACTTCCTGTAAGCGAATCCACTTTAAGACGTATGATAGACCGCTGTGAACTTAATGCAAGGAACGTGGATTTAAGAGTCAAAGTAAAGCTCAATCCTCGTGATACAACAAAGAATAAAGCTCGTAATAAAGAACTGTCTGTATCAAAGATAGGTCACTTCTACACAGACTATCTACGCTATATCGAAGAAAACGATACCTTTACTGTCGAAATGGACTGCGTTGAAGGAAAGAAAGGCGAAACAGATGCCCTGCTTACCCTTACATGGAAAAATCTATCTTTACAGATAGCCATTATCCTTGAAGAACAGACTTCTGAGTGCGTAGTCGAGGCACTTGACAAGCTCGAAGAGATTTTAGGTGAAAAACTCTTTATAAAAGTATTCCCGCTGATTCTAACTGACAATGGTACTGAATTTAGCAATATATCTGCTATGGAAACATCAAAACTTGGCTTTAAGCGGACTAAAATCTTCTTTTGCGACCCGAACCGTTCCGACCAAAAGGGAACGTGCGAAAATCATCATAAGATGATTAGATACTGCATTCCCAAGGGGACAAGCCTTAAACCTTATATGCAGGCAGATATAAACCTAATGATGAACCACATCAATAGCTATAAACGGAAGGCGTTATTCGGAAAGAGCGCATATGAACTTGCTAAAGGCTCTTTGCCCGAAGATTTCTTTATCCTTTTGGGGTTAGAGCCTGTTGAACCAGACAAGATAATCTTAAGTCCTAAACTTTTCCGTCATAGTAAGCGCAACGGGTAAAGGGTGTTGCACTTACTATGACAAAAACCATACCATACTTCGCAGAAGTGTTTAAAACAAAAGAATTTCCGCAAGTGTGGTGAAAATCCACTTTTCAGAAATCCTTTATTTTACGTGAATACTTAGTGCAACAGTGGTGTTGCACTTACCTTGAAAACTTTCCATTTTTTTTATTTTTTTAAAAACGGCGGAAGCACCTTCGTACCACCGCCGTTTTTTTGCTTCATTCAAGTCCAAGTCTCGCTATTTTGTACCGAAAATTCGGTCTCCTGCATCACCCAAGCCCGGCACAATATATTTGTGCTCGTTGAGATGATCATCTAAAGCGCCGATGATGATATCCACATCCGGATGTGCTTCCTGCAACTTCTTTACACCTTCAGGTGCTGCAATGATACACATAAAATGAATATGGCTTACACCCTTTTCTTTGATCATGCGGATTGCATCTACAGCAGATCCACCTGTAGCAAGCATCGGATCTACGACAAATACTTCTCTCTTTGCGCAATCTGCAGGTAATTTGCAGTAATACTCAACCGGTTCAGCAGTCTCAGGATCACGATATAAACCTATATGTCCAACCTTAGCAGCCGGAATCATCTCAAGCATACCGTCAACCATTCCAAGTCCTGCACGCAGAATCGGAACAACAGCAAGTTTCTTTCCCTTTAATTCCTTCACAGTTGTCTTACAAATCGGGGTTTCGATTTCCACATCCTGTAATTCCAAATTGCGAGTAGCCTCATAGCATTCAAGCATTGCAACTTCTCCAACCAAGGTACGGAAATCTCTTGAACCTGTATCGGTTCTTCTCATCAATCCGATTTTGTGCTGAATCAACGGGTGATCCATAACTGTTACTTTACTCATCTTTATATCCTCCTATAATGAATGACCAAATCTGATTTGCCCATTACGTTTTATCTTATTCACCTGTCTCGGACGCTGTTTCCTTGTCCTCATCCGGAGTTTCTTCCTTTTCCGGCAGATAAATATGAACACTGTCAATGCGGTTCTTTTCCACCGCCTCTACCACGAGAACAATATGATTCTCCGTCTCAACCTGCTCTCCGGCTTCTGGAAGATGATCCAACAAGCCGATGATGACACCACCGATTGAATCATAATCCTCGGATTCGATATCAAGACCGATTCGATCCTGCAAGTCCTCCAACTTCATAGAGCCTTCCACAATATACTCCAATTCAGAAATCTGACGAATCTGATTCTTTTCCTCTTCGTCATATTCATCTCGAATTTCGCCGACGATTTCCTCTAATAAATCCTCTAAAGTTACAAGGCCGGCAACGGAGCCATACTCATCTAAGACAATTTCCATCGCAATGGAATTCTCTCTCATCTCATACATTAATTCCGAGGTCTTCTTATGCTCGTGCGTAAAAACGGCCTCTCTCAAAATATTACGAATATCAAAATGCTCTTTATCTTCATATAAGATTAAATCACGCATATTAATCATACCAACGATATTATCGTGGTCGCCTTCGTAAATCGGCATACGCGTAAATAAATTATCTCTGTAAATATCAACCGTTTCCTGATAGCTGGCCGTAATCGGAAGAAATACCATATCCGCACGCGGAACCATGACATCTTTTGCATAATGATCATCCAAGTCAAATACATTGTTGATCATCTTTTTCTCTTCGCTTTCGATTTCTCCGTCCTCGTGACTTTCTTCCACAATACTACGAATTTCATCTTCGGTAAAGCTATCCGGTTTCTGATTCGGATCCACGCGACATAAACGCATAATTCCCCTTGCGATTTTGTTAATTACAAAACTAACCGGGGTAATCACGGTCATCCATGCATAGACGATTCCTCCATAAGCCAAAGAAATCTTTTCTGAATAAATAGCTGCTATATTCTTCGGTGTAATCTCACCAAAAATCAACACAAGAAGCGTAAGCACACCTGTTGCGACTCCGGCTCCGGCACTGCCTAAAAGTTTCGTAGCAAACACGGTAGCAATTGCTGTCATTGCAATATTCACCAAATTATTACCAATCAAAATCGCAGAAAGCATTCTGGTTTGATCATCAATTAATTTCAATACTCTAGCCGCTCTCTTGTTTCCATCATCCGCCAAGGTTCGCATGCGCACCTTATTGACCGTCGTAAGAGCGGTCTCCGCCGACGAAAAGAATGCGGACAGTAATAATAAAATCAATAAACTGATGAGTTGTATGACACTACTCGAGTCCAAGTATTAATAACCTCCCTCTCTAAAAAAGAAAAAATAATATTACTATATATTTTACATTCCATATGATTCTTTTGCAAGAAATATAGAAGTTAAATCAGCTTAAATCAATTTTTTCTCCTGCCACTTTCCTGATCTGTATCTGATATAAGAAATCGAAAGTGAGATAAACCAGCTGACCGGAAGTGCAATTACAAGAATCATGCCTCCCACAACTCCAATCAAAGCATATACGATGATGACACGCACAGCCAGATTCACCAGTGTCTGCGCCATAAACCATCTCATATCTCCTGAGCCGCGCAATACAGCACCTGTTACATTCATCATTCCAAACAGGAAATAGAAAATCGAAACATATTTCAAATAATTTGCGCCAATACGAATGGATTCCATATCGGTTGCTGCATCCATAAATGCTGCCACAAACCGGTTTCCAAAGATAAAAATCAAAAGCCAGATTGCAGCGCCTAAAGTAATTGCCATGGCAAGTCCAAAATGATATCCCTGTTTTGCTCTCTCAGGCTTTTTCGCCCCCATGTTTTGTGCAACGAATGTAGAAACCGCATTTCCTACATTAACAAGCGGTACAATTGCCAAACCATCAATACGGATTGCAGCGGTATAACCGGACATAAATACATCACCCAGACCATTTACCGCAGTCTGAATCAAAAGCATTCCAACAGATACCAGAGATTGCTGAATCACAGAAGGAATCGCAACCGAAATCATGCGCTTCATCAAGTTCCAATCATATAATCTGACTTCGCGTCCCGGCATTTTGTGTAACTTCATCATCAAAACAGTAAAAGAAAGCACAGCTGAAATTGCCTGCGAAATAAATGTGGCCCAAGCCGCACCTGCAATTCCCATCTTTTGAATCATCACAATATCCAAGCCAACATTCAGCGCTGAGGAGAAAAACAAAAACATAAGCGGAATATATGACACTCCCAGAGCATTAAATATTGCATTGACCATATTGTATAAGAACAAAAATACAAAGCCATAGAAATAAATGTTCAAATAAATCTCGGCTGAACCCATAACTGTATCCGGCGTATTCATCCATCCTAAGATAAAGCGGCTCATCACGCGGCCCACAATACTCATCAAAATTGCAAATCCCAGTACCGTCAACAGTGCTGTGGTAACGGCAGTCTTCATCTCTGAAATACGCTTGCTTCCAAACAGTTGTGAAATGACAACCGAGCAACCGATACCCGTTCCTGCCGCGAACATTACAAAAAGCATGGTGATTGCAGTAGACGCTCCTACCGCCGCCAGCGCATATCTGTCAATCAGACGGCCTACCAAAATAGAATCAGCCATTGTATACAATTGCTGAAATAAATTACCTAAAATCATCGGAATCGAGAATAAAAGCATCTGCTTTGCCGGATTTCCTACCGTCATATTTCCTCGCATCACCTTATTGTTGTCACTCATACGTCTCCGAAATCTCCTGTCACTTTCAATTTTTGCATTTTGTGATTTTTTATTATAATATATAACACAGTGCCAAGGCACTATTTAGTATACTAACATAATTCAAACAAGATATCTATGAGGAATTAAGATGATTAAATTAGTCGCAATTGATTTAGACGGAACCCTTTTCGACAACACTTCTCAAGTTCCAAAAGAAAATCAGGAGGCCATTCAATATATGGCAGATCACGGAATCTATCCTGTGGTTTCCACAGGACGACCTCTGGATGGAATTCCGGATACCGTTCGCGCTCTGCCCTTTGCCTATGCAATCACAGCCAATGGCGCAGGCGTTTACAACTTAAGTACTTCAGAATGCATCTTTGAAGGAACAATGGATGCTGATATCGCCCTTCCTATTTTAGATTATTTGGAAGACAAGCATTGTAATGTCGATGCTTTTATTCAAGGAACCGGCGTATCCACCTTCAAATGTCAGGAACACGCAGATGCACTTGCGTTGCCTCCTTCTCTGATTAAGTATGTGCGCGATTCCAGAAAGCGTGTCGACAGCTTACAGGATTATATCACCGAAAATCATTTAGGCGTTCAAAAGATGACTTTAAACTTTTTCAATGATGAAAACGGCAATGCAATCGACCGCCCTGAAATCAAAGAATTTTTGGAGAGCAATCCAAATGTGGATGTGGTTTGCGGCGGATATAACAATCTCGAATTCACCCGCTCCGGCGTCAGTAAAGGTGTAGGACTTACAAAACTAGCTGAACATCTCGGCTTGAAAATTGAAGAAACCATGGCCATCGGAGATACGGAAAATGATTTATCCATCATCCAAACTGCAGGCGTATCTGTTGCAATGGCAAATGCCACAGAAGAAATCAAAGAAGCCGCCGACTATATCACTTCCTCCAACGAAGAAAGTGGTGTCGCAAAGGCCATTCATAAGTTTTGTATTCAAGAATAATACTTGAAATAGCATCTAAATTATAGTAAAATAGTTTGCAAAGTGACGATTTACACAAGGAGGATATATTCCATGATCACAGCAGGAGATTTTAGAAACGGCGTAACAATTGATTATGATGGCCGTATCTGTCAGGTTGTAGAATTTCAGCATGTTAAGCCTGGTAAAGGCGCAGCATTCGTAAGAACTAAGTTAAAGGATATCGTAAACGGTGGTGTTGTAGAAACATCTTTCCGTCCTACTGAGAAGTTCCCAACAGCTCATATCGATCGCAAGGATATGCAGTATCTTTACAAGGATGAAGATTTATACAACTTCATGGATGTTGAAACATATGATCAGGTTTCACTTTCAGCAGAAGATGTTGGAGATTCACTTAAGTTCGTAAAGGAGAACGAAACAGTTAAGATTTGTTCTCATAAGGGAAATGTATTCGCAGTTGAGCCACCACTCTTCGTTGAGCTTGAGATTACAGACACAGAGCCTGGATTCAAGGGCAACACCGCAACTGGTGCTACCAAGCCGGCAATCGTTGAAACCGGAGCACAGGTTAACGTACCACTCTTCGTTGAGCAGGGCGACAAGATTAAGATCGATACCCGTACAGGCGAATATTTATCAAGAGTATAAAACCAAAACAAAAACCACCGGCAAGCCGGTGGTTTTTCATTTGCAAATTATAAACTAAAGTTTTCGTCGATGCGAAGCGCTGCGCTGCCAACATCTTCCGGATTGGAATCCACGAAATACTGATACTGCTGAAGCATTGTATCCTTGTCCAAATCCGATACAGCCTTTTGCACATCCAGCATATTGATATCGCTATTTGCACCCTTGAGATCAAATGTCTCATCCGGATTATACTGCTGTGCGAAATCGTAAGAGCTAAAGGTTTGCTCAGGTCTCTCTTGCTGTGCGCTCGCATTTTGATTCGCCGGTGCAGTCTGGCTATTCACAGCCTCTGCTGCAGCAATCTGAGTATTGCGTGCTTCGTTTAACTTTATGGAGTTGTACTGATAAAAACCTGCATAAGGTCTAACACCAGATACATTCATAATTTGTTCTCCGTAACCTAAATAATTTCATCCTTGATATGTATTATATCGGATCAATTTACTAAAACTTTAGTCCTATTTTGAAATTTTTTAAATATTATCAGAATCACATATCCAGTAAACAAAACCTAGCGAGACTTGAACCAATAGTACTTAAAAGAATGTATTGCTTTAATAAATTTTGTTCTCTTACTTATCTAACATCTTCTTCAGCTCGCTCATGAATGTATTCACATCCTTAAATTCGCGGTAAACAGAAGCAAAACGAACATAAGCAACAGGATCCAAATCCTTAAGCTTATCCATCAGAATCTCACCGATGACAGTACTTGGAACCTCTTTATCTTCACGGTTGAAAAGCTCCACTTCCACTTCATCCACCAGTCTGGAAATCTGTTCAGCGGAAATCGGACGCTTGTGACATGCACGAAGTACACCAGCTTCAATTTTAGAACGATCATACTGTTCTCGATTATTGTCCTTCTTTACAATAATGAGTGGAATCGTCTCAACCTTCTCGTATGTGGTAAAACGCTTATTGCAATCATCACAAAGACGACGACGACGAATAGAATTATTATCATCTGCCGGTCTCGAATCGATTACGCGAGTATTCTCGCTACTACAAAATGGGCACTTCATTATGACACCTCCTCAACATATAGTATAATTGTAACTTTCCTTGAAATTAAAGTCAACGAAAAACTATACGTTGAAGCGGAATAGAATCACATCTCCGTCCTTTACGACATAATCCTTTCCTTCCATACCGACAATTCCCTTTTCGCGAGCAGCTGCAAGAGAACCATTATCCAAAAGATCCTGATAATTGACAACCTCTGCCTTGATGAATCCGCGCTCAAAATCGGTATGAATCTTACCTGCGGCCTGCGGCGCCTTTGTGCCTTCCTTGATGGTCCATGCACGACACTCGTCCTCTCCTGCGGTCAGGAAAGAAATCAAGCCGAGAAGCTTATAGCTTGCAGCAACCAACTTATCCAATCCGGAAGACTCCGCTCCAAGATCTGCAAGGAATTCCTTCTTCTCTTCGTCCGAAAGCTCTGCAAGTTCCTCTTCAAGTCTTGCAGATACCACGAATACTCCGTTGCCTTCCTCGGCAGCAAGCTTGCGCACCTGCGCCACATACTCATTGGAATTGCCATCATCTGCCAGATCATCCTCTGCTACATTTGCCGCATAAATGGTCGGCTTTGCGGTCAAAAGATTATAAGAAGCAAACCATGCCTTTAAATCATCATCATCCGGAACTTCAAAGGAAGAAGCCATCTTTCCTGCTTCCAGATGCGCCTTGATTGCCTCAAGCTGCTCCAATTCCTTTGCAAGTGTCTTGTCCATACGCGCCTGCTTTGCAACCTTTGCGATTCTTCTCTCAAGAATCTCAATATCAGAGAAGATCAATTCCAGATTGATGGTCTCGATGTCTCTTGCCGGTCCGATGTTTCCATCTACATGGATGACATTCGAATCCTCAAAGCAACGAACCACATGCACAATCGCATCTACTTCACGGATATTTGCAAGGAACTGATTGCCAAGTCCCTCACCCTTTGAAGCACCCTTTACCAGACCTGCGATATCAACGAACTCGATGGTTGCCGGTGTCACTTTCTTGGTGTGATACAATTCGCCGAGCTTCTCGATTCTCTCATCCGGTACAGTTACAATTCCCACATTCGGGTCGATGGTTGCAAACGGATAGTTTGCAGCCAAAGCACCGGCCTTGGTCAATGAATTAAATAATGTGCTCTTTCCTACATTTGGTAAACCTACAATGCCTAGTTTCATAATATGTTAATCTCCTTCATTTTTCCTTTATTTTACGGGCTTTGTGCGTTTCGCGATTTCGATTGGGCACCACAGTGGGCACCATCGTCTCAAATTTCGCATCAAGTTTTATACCACTTTTAACGCATCAGCCACGAGATCAATCTCTCTGTGTTTTTCATCTTCTGTAATATGAACGTATAGATTCATAGTTATACCGATGTTGGAATGTCCCAAAATCTTCTGCAACGTCTTGGGCTTCATTCCTCCCTCAATGCATCTGGTAGCAAAAGTATGTCTGAGTACATGCATCGAAAATCTTGGAATGCCTACGCGGTCACAATACTTAAAAAGCCCAGTATCATAAGTGCTGTTCTTAACCGGTGTTCCCTTTCTGCACAGAAAGACGGTATCTTTCCATTCAATCGGCACGAGCTTTAAGCTCTTGTTTTTGGATCTCTGGTTCTCCAGAATACGGATAGCTTCATCTGTTAAAGGAATTGTACGATATCCCGACTTACTCTTCGGAGGGCCAACTCTCCATTCACCTACCTTATAGCGATATTCCATCGTTCTCTCGATCTTCATGGTACGATTCTCGAAATCGATGTCACTCCACTTGAGTCCGATGAGTTCTCCAGTACGAAGTCCGGTCTGTAAAACAAAACGGTACTGATTCTCATAGCTGTAACCCACCACAGCTTCTAAAAACTTCTTCTGAACGTCAATCGTAAGAGCTTCTTTCTTATCGGAGGGCTTTCCCATATCACTCTTTAAGGATTTCTTACAGGGATTTGCAATAAGCACATCATTTTCTCTTGCAAATTCAAACATATTGAAAAGAGCAATCCTCGTCTGATATATGGTAGTTGTCTTGTAACCTTCCTCAGCCATGTCGGAAAATATCCGTTGGCAATGAATAGGTTTAACATCTGTTAAGAGTTTGTTTCCTATAACGCCTTTAATGTTGCGCTCATAACGTTCCGAGTAGTTTCTGACCGTATTAGGTCTTACTGTCTGCTTTTTAATCCCTATCCAATAATCAAACCAGGCATCTACAAGCATATCCGTTGCCTGGTCTAAATCACTGTGTTTATCAATATAGGTAGCATCAGCAAGCCACTGTCTTACTTCCTG
>SVFB01000090.1 GCA_015057085.1 Lachnospiraceae bacterium | reverse complement strand
CTCTGTGGCTGTGGTTACACAAAATCCGGTCGAAAAGGGCGGCGCCTGTATGGGGGATGAGGGCGAAGGGCACGGTGTGGAGGTGGTGGGAGTGTCAAGGGAGCTTTTTGCCGGTTGAAAGATAGAGTTCATACCACTCCGGACGTGTCAATTCCACATCTGTTGCTTTTGCCAGCTCTTCTAAATGTGTTGGGTTTGCGGTGCCTGCAATCGGCATAATATTTGCAGGATGGCGCATGATCCAGGCGGCTGCAATTGCGGATTTTGTAACATGATATTTTTCTGCTAAGTCAGCTAATTTTTGATTGAGCTCAGGAAAATCAGGATGATCGATGAAGCATCCCTGTTCCCATCCGGCCTGAACAATAGACCAGGCCTGCAGAGTGATATCGTGCTCAGCAGCGTAATCAATCAAACTGCCGTCGCGCATGATGGCGCAATCATCATTCATATTCACATAGATACCTTGATCAATCACATTTGAATGTACGATGCTAAGCTGAACCTGATCTACAAGAAGAGGCTGCTTTACATATTTTTGCAAGCGGGAAATCTGACCCGGATTCATATTGGAGACACCGAAGTGGGAAACTTTTCCGGACGCTTGCAATTCATCGAAAGCTTTAGCAATTTCCTCCGGCTCCATAAGTGCATCAGGACGATGCAAAAGCAAGAGATCAATCTTGTCTAAGTGCATGCGGGAAAGGCTTGTGTTAACAGATTCCATAATATGTTCATATGAAGAATCATAATAGCCGCGGCAAATTCCGCATTTGGTCTGTACGACAAATTGATCCTTGAGGGAAGGCTTGCGTTCTATGACCTGTCCGTAAAGCTCTTCTGCCGGGGTCTTCCAGGCGTAGATATCTGCATGGTCGACAAAATTAATTCCAACTTCCACTGCTTTTTCCAGCAGGCGTTCCATATTGTCTGCATCCTGCGCACTGCTGCGCATCATTCCCAGGGCAATTTGTGAAACACATAAATCAGAATTCCCTAATTGAATTTGTTTCATAATAATTATCCTCCTAATCTAATTCATATCCATATCAGCCATATTATATGATAAAGTGAGCCGGGAAAAAAAGTCAAGACTCGCGAGCGAGTCTTGACGAATGTTTACATAAAATTAACATGCGTTTTTTAATGAAACTAGTATAATAGTCCTATAAGGAGATTTTGCTATGAAAATGAGAAAACTTTACATTTACCGCGTGTTGGGTGTCATGTGTTTTATGTTTTTGCTTTTGAGCTTTTGCTTTGGCGTGATTTCGGATGGCCCGGGGGAACCGGATATTGATGATACGGTTGAAGAATATACCAAAGAGTTTACAATTCAATTGGATGAGGTACCGGATGAATATCGTGATACTGCGGAAGAAGCAGGAACTTTAACAGAATTTTGGTACGATACAAGGGATTATAATGGTGATGGCGAAGAAATGGAGAAATTTGCGATTGTCTATACTCCTTTCGGTTTTCAGGAAACTGAAAACTATAATGTGTTGTATCTGATGCATGGTTATGGAGGCGCAGCGACTACCTGGCTTGGATCGCCCGGCGATGAGACAGAGATTAAGCATTGTATCGATCATATGATAGAGGATGGATTGATGGAACCATTGATCATTGTCTCTTGTACTTATTATGATAATAATGAAGACGAAAATACCGATAATTATGATGTCTATCTGACAGAAGCCTTTAGTGAGGAACTTAAAAGAGATATCATTCCTTCCGTTGAAGCAGAATATCCGATTTATGCGGATAGGAATCATCGTATTTTCGGTGGATTTTCTATGGGCGGTGTGACTACGTGGTATCAATTTTTGCAATCCATGTCATATTTCCGATACTATATGCCTTTATCGGGCTCTCTTTTGTGGGGCCCGGATGCGGCACTTTACGACGGAGGCGCTGAGTGGACATTGGATGTCTTGAAAGAGGGATTAAAGGCACAAGGTTATACAGCAAGCGATTTCTTTATTTATATGGCATCCGGCGAATATGATTATGGTCGTCCTCTGTTAGAAGATCAGATAACAGCGATGGAAGAGGATCCGGAGACTTTTTCTTTTGGAAATCCGTCTGATGAAGGGGTCAATTGTGCATATGGGTATGGATCCGGGGAAGATCATAATGCCGAAGGACGATTGCGTTATGCATATAATTTGATACCGGTGTTATCCGGAATGATGAATCATGAATAAGGTACTGTTATTTTGGGGGCTGATAGGATAGAATAAAAATAAAAAATGGTATCAGCAAAGAAAGAAGGAGTTTATGGATATAACAAAGGTGGTTGCAGACCACTTTATTTTGCTTGTTGAATTGGTTGGACTCTGGGGAATGTTGGATATTGGAGTTCACATTCACGGAGAAAATGTAAAGAGAATAAAAGCAGTCATTTTGTTGATTTTATTAGAAGCAATTCTTTGGTCTATTGAGCAGTGGATGCATAGTTTTGAGACACTAAACCTGTTGCGCCCGTTTTTGACCGCGACGATTTATCTTATTTACCCAATCATTATGGTGATTATTACGCGAATTACTGGAATGACGAATCGTCTAATGTGGTGGATGGTCATACCAATCCTTATCAGTGCAGCAATTTTGTATACATCTCAGTGGACACATTGGATCTTCTGGATTTCTGAGGATAATCTGTTTCATATTGTAGATAATCCGCTGAAGTTTTATCCTTATTATCTGTTTGGATTCTATATCGTGGTCTTTTTGATCTTGCTATCAAAGAGATATGCCAAGATTAGTCGCCGTGATCGACTGGGAATCATTTGGTCCATCTGCGTTGGCGCATTTGGCGTTCTTATCAATATGATTGTAGATGAGACCGTGGATTACAGCACATTGCTTGCTTCTGTGTTGGTTTTATATTATCTGTTTATGTATATGAAAACATCCAAGGAGGATCCGCTGACAGGACTGCTGAATCGTCAGTGCTATTATGCTGACTGTGAAAAGAAAAAGGAGCGTATCAGCGGAGTCGTCTCCATTGATATGAATGATTTGAAGAAAATCAATGACAATCAGGGGCATGCAGCCGGTGATATGGCTTTGAGGACCGTTGCGCAATGTTTATATAAAGGCGCTGGAAAAGGCAAAAATATTTACAGAATTGGTGGGGATGAGTTTGTTATTCTTTATTTCAAAAAGTCAGAGAAAATGATTTTGGAAGATATTGAGGATATGAAGAAGCTGCTTGCGCAAACGGATTATGTTTGTGCATTCGGATATCATATGATAGAGCAAGGAATCTCCATTGATGATGCAATGAAAGAAGCCGATCGCGAAATGTATGCAAATAAGGCAATCATTAAAGGTATTAACGAGAAGCGTATTGCAGAATTCAAAGAGGCCACCATCAGAGTTATGCATGAGGCATTACATTCCGGTATGTGGGGCATGGATTTCGATCATGACGGAAATATGTGTTCCGTTACATGGAGCCCACAATTTAGAAAGATGCTTGGATATAATGATGAGAGTGAGTTCCCAAACAAGCTGGAATCTTGGTCAGAACGGCTTCATCCGGATGATCATGATATTGTATTAAAGGAATTTAATGATACGATACAGGATTATACCAATCAAAAAACTTATGATGTGAAATATCGTATGAAAATAAAGGATGGTTCCTATCGAAAGTTTCATGCAATCGGTCGATTGCTGAGACAGGATAACGGGTTACCCCTTTCGTAGGTTGGAATGTTTGTGGATATCACAGATTTATAAGATTTATAATATGAATGAAAAAGACCGCATTCTGCGGTCTTTTTTAATGTCATAGAACAGACATGAAATGTTCCAAATGCGACATGAACATCAAAAAGAATTGTCATCCGAAAAAGAGAAAATATAATGAAACTTGCAGAAAATAAAGTAAGGAGGAAGAGTATGCATTTCGAGAAAGTAGAATTATGGGAAGGCAGAGAAGATGTTTATCTTCAGACATATCTTGCAGAATTTGATCCGCTGCTTCCCGCACCGGAGCAGGAACTTCCGGCAATTATTGTTTGCCCGGGAGGTGCGTATATGTTTTTCTCCCAAAAAGGAGAAGGAGATGCGGTGGCAATGAATTTTGCCGCAGCCGGATATCAAGTCTTTATGCTGAAATATACCACAGGATCTGATTGTGGCGGAAGACCGGGACAGTATCCGACTCAGCTTTTGGACTTTGGAAAGGCAATCATGATTATCCGGGAAAATGCGAAGAAATGGCATGTTGATGTGGGTAGAATGGGTATCTGTGGATTCTCAGCAGGAGCGCATTTATGCGCAACGCTGGCAACTCGTTGGCAGGAACCAACATTGAGCGAATATTTTAAAGTGGAACCGGAAACATTTCGACCGGCTTTCGCAATCCTCGGATATCCGCTGACAGATTATGTATTCCAGGAGGAATATAATGCGACACAGCCGGCAAATCCCATGCTTCAGATGTCAAATCAATTCTATTTCGGAACTTTGCATCCAACAGAAGAGCAGCTTAAGGATCAAAGTCCGATGCTTCATGTAACAGAGAATACACCACCAATCTTTCTGGCGCATGCCAGCAATGACACAATGGTACCTGTGGAACATTCGCTTCGCATGGCAACCGCTTTGAGAGAAAAGGGACGTCCGTTCGAACTCCATATCTTTAGATATGGTGAGCATGGCTTTAATGTGGGAACAGACATCTTAAAGAGCGAGTATCGCATCGATTGCTATAAAGCTTGCCATGAATGGATTAACCTGGCTCTTAAATGGGCATTACAGATTATATGTCCGGAGACACAGGAGCATGATGTTACTGCTGCGGAGCTGATGGGTGATGGTGCTTTCGCCACTCCGCCGGAGTCATTTGATGGTGGATTCGAAATGCCTTAACAAAGGCACTTGATGTTTTAAAGCCCAGCTTTTGTGCAATGTCAGAAACGCTTAATTCTGAATTCTTTAGCATAGAGTGCGCCTGCCGAAATCGGGTCTGTTGTTTAAGCTCGGAAAAAGAATATCCGGTCTGCTGCTTTAAGATACGCTCCAATTGTCGGGAACTGTAACCACACATGGTTGCTGCATCTGACAGTGTGATTGTGTATGAGGAATCACGCAGAAGTTTTGTGAGTAAAAAGGTAATATCTTTTGAAGTAAGAGTTGGTGTGATTGGGAAAATGCTTTTTTCTTTTCCTGTGCGCAATAACTCTACAAATATCTCAAGCAGATAGATTTCGATTTTTCGTTGATAATAGGGGCGTTCGCTCCAAAATTCTTTTTCACTTGCAGTAATTAGCCGGTCAATCATTGGGTTAGGTTCATAATCCCATAAAATATAACCGGTCTTGGAACCATAGAGGGCTCTGGTGAAATACGCTGCTAAAAATTCATCATGCTGAAACAAATTAAAGAAAACGGAGTCGATTGTGCTCGCCTTTAACAATATATTATATACAATAGAGTCTTTTTCTTTGATTTCAAAGCAGGAATGAAGTTTTGGCGGAATTAAAATCAGATTTCCTGAGCGTAGTGTTAGGGTTTCGTCGCCTGTATAAAACATAGCGGTTCCTGTTTGAATATATCGGATTTCAAAAAACTCAGAGTAGTGCATCATCGCCGGCATATGTGTGGTGATGCGGTGAAATACCACATTTAATTCAGAATCTGCAAGCTGATCTTCGGCAATATTTAAAGAAATATTCGGGAGTGGGTCATCGTGTTCAGGGTGCTTTGCATATTCGTCATGCAATTCTTTGATAAAAGCAGATCCCTCAGCTTCATCAAGGAGAGGATGGTCGTAATAGTGAGGATGTTCTTTGGCAAATTTCTCGAAAAATTTAGAATTGCGTTCAAGGTCGCGGTGTAGTTTTTGTGTGTTTGAAATCATATGAAAACCTCAAAAATATCATCATTAATACTAATAGTATAACAAATGGAGAAGGAGAAAAAAATGAAAAATAAAAGTAACGAGAATGAAAGTAGTCGCGCATTTAAATGGTTTCATGCGACTTCGATGCCGGGTGGGGCAATGATTATTTCTGCCGTGATTGCATCATATTTTGCAACTTTTATGACAGATACGATGCTTTTACCTGCTGGAGTTTGCTCAATTATTATGCTTGTTGCGACACTTTGGGATGCAATCAACGATCCGATTATGGGCGTGATTGCAGATCATACCAATACACGCTGGGGAAGATATCGCCCTTACTTTTTGGTTGCTCCGATTTTATTGTTCGTATTTAGTACACTACTTTGGCTGAATCCGAATTTCTCGCAGACCGGTAAAATCGCATGGGTATTGGTTATGTATATTGGCTGGGGCATGACAGTTACACTCTATACGATGCCACATGGCGCAATTTTGCCTGCTTGTGTTAAGAGCAACGGTGAACGTAACAAAATCGTATCCATGGGTGCCGGTTGCACAGCTTTGGCATTTGCAATTGGTTCTACGGTTCCATCATTGAGTCACACCGGATATATCCCGATTATGGTAGTCTGCAATTTGCTTGCATGCATCTCATTCTGGGGATTGTTTGGGACTGCAAAAGAGAAATATATTCAGAAGCCGGAAGAAGTCCAGAAGGGAACGCTTCTTAAAGTATTGAAGCATTATGAACTGATTCCTTATATTTTGATTTGGATTTTAGCATCTATTAGCTATGGATTAATGTTTTCATCATCTGTATATTATATTACCTATGTCACCGGTAAGCCTCAGATGATTGGTTTGTATATGGCTATTATTTCAGTAGGAGCTTTTGTGTCCATGGCAGTTTTGATGCCAATCTTTTTGAAGGTATTTAACGGAGGTCATAAGGCATTGATGGCTTCGTCCATTGGTTCAATTATTTGCTATGCTGTGTTATTTTTCTTTGGTCAAAGCAGTCTGAGTTTTCTTTTTGTGATGACATTTGTGGCAACCGCAGTGGCTTCTATGAGCAACGCGCTTACCATTGTATTGGTCAATGATGCAATTGATTATGTCCGCTTGAAAGATGGCTTTTATGCAAATGGTGTAATCGCATCCATCAAAGGATTTGCTCAAAAATGCGGGACTACTGTAGTCAGTTCCGGGCTTTTAGCTGTCCTTGCTGCATCCGGCTATGTGCCGAATCAGCCGCAAAGTGAGCGCGCGTTAAATGCAATCAATTTTGTGAGATTCGGAGCTCCGGCATTGGTATCTGTTCTGATTATCATCTGCCTTTTATTTAACCCTGTTGAAAAGGTAAAGGATCAAATCCAAAAGATGAAAGAAGAATTATCCTAAATAAATTGGTAAAATTTTGAAAGAAGGCGTATCGAGGAATGAAATGAGATTCTTCGATGCGTCTTTTTTTCGTTGGCTTTACAAATTTTACTTGTTTTTTACATGATGTTGACGATGAATTTTACATCCTTTTTTTATGATTAGATAAAATAATTATGAAATGAGGTATTCAAATGGATATATTTAATCTGTTGACAATGATTGGCGGTTTGGCACTCTTTTTGTATGGGATGCATACGATGGGTGAGGCGCTTTCTAAAATGGCTGGAGGAAGATTGGAGAGTGTTTTGGAACGATTGACTTCAAAGCGTATTTTTGCTGTGCTTTTGGGAGCCGGTGTGACCGCTATTATACAATCCTCCTCCGCAACCACTGTTATGGTGGTAGGATTTGTTAATTCCGGAATTATGAAGCTGGGACAGGCTGTGGGAATCATAATGGGTGCAAATATTGGAACGACCGTCACGTCTTGGTTATTGTCTTTGACGGGGATAGAGGGAAGCACTTTCTTTTTGAAATTGTTAAAGCCTTCTTCTTTTTCGCCGGTATTGGCGGCAGTGGGGATTGTCTTGCTTTTGGGAGCAAAAGATGCAACGAGGAAAAAGGATATAGGCGGAATGTTGTTGGGATTTGCGGTTTTGATGTTTGGAATGGAGACCATGAGCAAAGCTGTGTCAGGGCTTGCGGAAAATGAGTCATTTACGCAATTGATGACAGCGTTTCGAAATCCAATTTTAGGAATGTTGGTCGGCGCCGTTTTGACCGCCGTGATTCAAAGTTCTTCTGCATCCGTTGGAATTTTGCAGGCCCTCTGTGCCACAGGTGCAGTGCATTATCAGGTGGCCATTCCGATTATTATGGGACAAAATATCGGAACTTGCGCAACTTCTATTATTTCTTCGGTGGGCGCTAGCAAAAATGCAAAGCGTGCGGCCATGATTCATTTGTATTTTAATTTAATCGGGACAGCTGTTTTTATGGTGGCATTCTATTGCATCAATGCATTTGTTCATTTTACATTTTTGGATGCTTCCGCAAATGCAGCAGGCATTGCTCTTATTCACAGTTTGTTTAATATTGGTGCAACCATATTGCTGTTTCCAATGTCAAATCTGCTTGTGAGATTAGCTGAAAAGACCATCAGAGACAAAAATACTGTTGAAGAGAAAAAAGATTCCATTGTCTATATCGATGAACGTTTTTTGGAACGGCCTGTATTTGCAATGGAGATTTGCAGAAACAAGGCGCGCGAAATGGCAAAAGAAACCCAAAAGGCCATTGATTTAGCATTGGATGTGATTATTGATTACGATTCCAAAAAGGCGGATGAAGTGATAAGAATCGAATCTGTTGTGGATAAATACGAAGATGTTTTAGGAACCTATCTGTTGAAACTTTCAGGAAAAAATCTTTCGAGTGAAGATAGCAGAAGTATGTCTGTTATTTTACATAGTATTGGTGATTTAGAGCGCATTTCAGATCATGCAATGGATTTTGTGAAGACAGCAGAGAAGCTTCATGAGAAGGGGGATGAATTCTCAAAGCGTACAAAAGAGGAAATGAAAACGCTCTGTCGTGCAGTTCATGATATTTGCATATTAACCATCGAGAGCTTTTGTACAGATGATCATGAGGGAGCGACACATGTTGAACCATTAGAAGAAGTGATCGATGTGCTTTCAAAGAAAATCAAAAAGCATCATATCAAGCGATTACAAAAAGGAAAATATTCGATTAAACCAGGGTTCTTTTTGCAGGATATCCTGGTCGGTTTAGAGCGTGTTTCGGACCATTGCTCCAATATCGCTCTGGAAATGCTAACAATTTATGAAAATGATTATAGTACGCATGAATACTTTCATTCATTTACTCAGACGCAGAAGGATGCCTTTGAGGAAGAATATGAATCCCTGTTACAGAAATATTCGTTGGATAAAGCATAGATAAAGATGATATAATTGGTTTTAATAGTATAAAGGAGTGCGCCTATGGCATTGATTTATATAGTGGAAGATGATGACAACATCAGAGAAATCGAGGAATTTGCATTATCAAATGCAAATCATAAGGTAGTTGGATTTGCATGTGCAGCAGATTTTTACAAGAAATTAGATGACATATTACCGGATCTTTGTCTGGTGGATATCATGCTTCCGGATGAAAATGGAAACGAAATAGTAAAAAAGCTTCGCGGTCGAAGCGATACCGGAAAAATTCCGGTGATTATGGTAACTGCAAAGACTACAGATCTGGATTTGGCAAAGGGCTTGGAAGATGGTGCAGATGATTATATTAAAAAGCCGTTTTCTGTGATGGAGTTGATTTCACGTGTGAAGGCCTTGCTCAGAAGAACTGTGGAAGAGGATGTTTCCGAACTGAAGTTGGATGATTTGATCATCAATCATATTAAACGCGAAGTTTCTATTTCGGGAAAGCCGATTGAGTTGACATTTAAAGAATACGAATTACTTTCGCTTTTTATCAAAAATAAAGGGATTGTACTCAGCCGGGATACCATCATGGACCGGGTTTGGGGAACGGATTACGAAGGTGAATCCAGAACCATCGATATGCATGTGAAAACGCTCCGACAGAAGTTAGGAGCTTACGGAAACAGAATTCGCACAATACGAAATGTAGGATATATCATTGAATGAAAAGTAAGATTAACATCAGATTGGTGGGCATTGCGGTTCTTGCAATTGTAGCCACGGTATTTGGAATTACAATCATATATTACAATCTCTTTCAAAAGCAGGTACGCAAGGATTTAGAAATCAGTGCAAAATTATTGCGTGATACTCATTATTTTGAATCGGTGGATATCGACACCGATCAAATTGATTTATCTACCGATTTGGATGAATTGCGTGTGACCTGGATTGCAGAGGATGGAACGGTACTTTATGACAATGATGTCACAACAGAATCATTAACAAATCATATGAATCGACCTGAGATAATAGAAGCTTTTGAGCAGGGCGTGGGGGAATCTGTTCGAAAATCCGATACCATGAACGAGAGCACATTCTATTATGCTGTATTGCTGGATAATCATACGGTTTTACGTGTGGCAACCAATGTAAAGAGTATCTGGTCAGTATTTTTCTCTGCGGCGCCGATTCTGGCTTTCATCGTATTTTTAATCATTGCAATCTGCGTGATCTTATCCCATTTGCTGACCAAACAGTTACTTCGTCCGATTGAATTGATGGCAAAAAACTTGGAGAACACGGATTACGAATCTCCGTATAAAGAACTTAATCCCTTGACGGAGATGCTTCGAACACAGCATACGGATATATTGGCTGCGGCAAAGGCAAGACAGGATTTTACCGCAAATGTTTCTCATGAGCTAAAGACCCCGCTGACTGCAATTTCCGGATATGCAGAACTTTTGGAAAACAACCTGGCGGATGAAGAGCAGAAAGCCCATTTTTATCACGAAATTCAAAAAAATTCCAATCGACTGCTTGCACTGATTAATGATATCATTCGGCTTTCGGAATTAGATGGAAAAGGGCGTGCGCCGGTATTCGAAGATGTGGATCTCAATGTGGTGATGAATGAATGCGTGGAGGAGTTATCCGTCAATGCAAAGCAACGTGGGGTAACGATTTCTTTCTCCGGGGAATCAAAGCATATTCGTGCGAACAGAGATATGTTAAAGGAATTGGTGGAGAATCTGGCACAGAATGCCATTCGCTATAATAATCCCGGCGGAAAAGTGGACGTGTCGGTAGGCGAGCGAGGTGGTCGGACAGTTCTGGTGGTGAAGGATAATGGAATCGGCATTCCGGCTTCTGAACAGGAGCGAATCTTCGAGCTGTTTTATCGCGTGGATAAGAGTCGTTCAAAGGAGACCGGCGGAACAGGTCTGGGACTTGCAATTGTTAAGCATATTGTGGAATTGCATGATGCAAAAATTGAATTGGATAGCGCACCGGGCGTGGGAACAACAGTAACAGTGGTATTTTAATGGAATTTAAAGAAGGAAGATATAATGTATATTTATTTGTTTAAGAATGACTCTGTTAGGACATCACAGGCAGAAATCCGCGGAGCGCTTACTGAAATGTATAATCAAATCATATTGTATGGAAATACCATTGTATTATCCTATAATCAGGTAACGGATTCCCGCGCCTTTCTTTCCGGCATTTATAATGATGATTCTTATGAGGCGATTATGAACTTGATTCGGCATGGAAAGATTAAGATGAATCGCTATTTTTCTGCCAAGACACCATCCGAATATATGCAAAATGCAATCGGGCGTTATTTGAATGATTCAAATCCGGATTCGTTTCAATTCTCAGGACTTCCTATTGAATTAATGCAGTCGCAAATGGAAGAAAGCAAAAAGCAATTGGCAGAAGTGGCAGAGGCCTTGCGATGCAGTGATCCTTGGCTTTTGATGAAGAAAAGCCAGGCGTGTGCAGCAGAGGGAAATGAGAAAGAAGCAAAGCGATATCGAATGTTCGAGCATTATGTGCAGATGATTCTTTTGTTTAGCATGAAAGAAGATGCTTATATCGCTGAAAAGAATCCGGAAGAAATGGGGAGAACGAATCGATCTCTGTTGGATTTTTTGTTGCTGTTATTAAACTATTTCGAGACAGAAGATTGTGGATTTACTGCATTATCGGCGAAAATAGACTGGAATCGTACAAATTAATTCGAGATTATATAAAACAAAATCAGGAATCTCCAAAATTACTATGTAGTAGAAGCAATTGGTATCACCATTTAAGAAACTTATGGGATAGGGCTGAAGCTGAAAATGAAGTGAGTCGCCGGGAGGCGATTGCTTTTGCAGAAGCAATGATTGACATTTGCTATAATTTTACGATTGAAGAGAGCATCTCAATTGTATTGGATCATGATATTGAAGCAGAACTTCTTAAAGCAATGCAAAAGGAACTGGAAATTTATTGGCAGGATATTGTTTCGGGAGTACATATTCCTTTCTGCGATGAGAAAAGATATGTAGAATCAATGGAGCAATCTATTTTTGATACAATAGAAAAGACAGATGTATTTCGGGATTTTCAAAAGGCAGATATCGTTATTTCTGATAATATTCATCAGAAGAAACATAAAAAGAAACATAAAAGGGAATTGCATTATGAAGTACTTGAAGGCGAGAATTCAGAGAATATGCGGCGCCAGCAGAAAAGATGGATTGGCGATATTCTTAAGGGAATTGCATGGAATATCGTAATTGCTGTTTTTTATATTGCAGTATTTGTCTTTATCAATAAGATTATGGGATTGGCGCAGAGTCTGTTTGAAGATACGTTTCAAAGATTGGCGCAACTGACCACAGAAATTGTTTCTATTATCGTATTCGGAATTGTGAATTCTGTGATTGCTGCTTGTACCCATGTGCCGGATATTCTGGATTCAATCATACGAATTGGCTGTTCAATTCGGGATTTGCATTATATTTTGCAGGCAAAACGCGTTGCAAAGAAAATTGAAAGGTAAGTTATGGATAAATTTCAAGAACACAATGGATATGAAACCACTCCTGAATGGCGTGGATATTGTAAATTAATGAAGGAACGGCCGAATTGTTTTCGGGGAGGCGGATATCCCAAAATTGTCACTGATGTGAATGTTGTGGATCGATTCGTCCGTGAAAACAATGTAAAAATCGGTTTGATTTACCAAAGCCCGTACAATACGTTCCTTGTGGATCTGGTAGAAGAGAAAGACGGATTCCTTCATACCTATGACAGGCTTTTGGGAACCGTCGGCGAAGGTGCGGTGGTAACCGTTCCGATTTTTGAAAATCAATTTGTCCTGATTCGTCAGTTTCGCCATTCAGTTCAGGATTTTGTATGGGCATTTCCGCGCGGATTCGGAGAAAAAAATATTTCACCGGAGGAAAATGTGGCAAAGGAATTGTCGGAAGAAATCGGTGCACGACAAGTGTCTAAGGTGCAAAAAATCGGAACCATCGCACCGGATACAGGCATCCTTGGAGTCTATGTAGATGCATATGTATGCGAAGTATCAAATGTAGAATTAAGAAAAAACTATGAGGGAATCGAAGAGGTGATGCTCGTTTCAAAGGAGCAGCTGCAGATGATGATTCAGGAACAAAAAATGGTAGATGGATATACCCTCGCAGGTTTTGCAATGTATCAACAAATATGATTGACTCTCAACCAGGTTTATACTGTATATTCCCGGTGAAGGGAGATCATAATATGAACTATAGAAAAGAAATTTATTCTACAATTAACAATTCTTTTGGGAAGAATCCGCTTTGCGAGAGCATTTCCTATCACAGGCAAAATCGCATGGAGGATATTGCGAGATATCATCATGCGATTTTGGAATCAGAAAAAAGTGATTGCATTTCTTATGTGGATGAAAGCACATGGAATGATTTGGAAATGGATCAGATTTTTTCACGTATCAATCATACCCATAGTACAATTGGAGAGCAGATGTTGTATCATCAACTTCATCGTCTCCAAATATCAAAGAAAGATGAGAAGTCTGCAAAAACCTTTGAAGACAGACTGAATACATATAAAAATAATCCTGATTTAAGAATTGGAACGGAGGCTGTGCTTCATAGGATTGGGAAAAGCAGGGAAGATTGTTTCCTGTTTGAATTCCTTTCGGAGACATCTGCATGGAAGTTGGAAAATCCCGGTGTTTATCATTTGCTGCAGATTCTTTTGGTTGGATTTGGAATGCTTTCTATTTTAACCGGAGCATATTGGGCTATTGGTGCCTTTATTACGGTTGCTTTGGTGAATTTGGCGGTTTATGTTTGTACAAAGCAACGATATGAGGTTTATCTGCAGGGAATGATGGATTTTCTCCAGATTTACAGTGGCGCAGTAAAAATGAAAAAGCATTTTGAAAATGATAATATAGTATTCGATTATAAGATTCACGAAGGAATTAATGCCAAATCAAATGCCATTGCATTATTGGATTTGCTTGGGTATCCGGAAACAATTATCAGACGGGCAAAGGAGTATGCAGATGAGAATTAGTGAGGTTGCGGAGCGAACAGGGCTTAGCATTAGTAATATCCGGTTTTATGAGAAAAAGGGATTAATAGGACCGCAAAGAGAAAAGGAAAGCAATTACAGAAATTACACAGATGAAGATGTCATGCGTCTGAAAAGGATTATCCTGTACCGCAAAATGGATCTTCCTGTGGAGACAATCGGCAGAATTTTAATCGAAAAAGAGGATGCAAATCATGTGTTAAAAGTTCACCTTCAGGTGCTTTTGGATAAGCAGCAAATGATCCAAAATTCAGTGGACTTGTGCAATAAAGTGATTGAAGACCAAACCGATGGAATTTTGGATATAGATTATTATCTAAACTATGTAAAAGAGGAAGAAGAAAAAGGTAATTTCTTTGCAATTATTGATGATGTGGTAGATGAGTTTGCTGTTTTTACAAATTTTGATCGATTCGTTGGCTCTACAGCCATGGGATGGCGCTTTTTTACAAATCCTGTATTGAACCGGATCATTAATGTGATTTGGTTTTTATTCTTTATTTCGATTCCGATTATTGGAATCATCGATGATTTTTTGGATGAGAACGGATTTCGGATTCAATCACTTGTATTATGGATTGTCTGGATTCTGGGATTTGGATTATCCTTTATACATTTTCATCGAAAGTTCAGGGCACAGTAAAACTGTATACTGTGAATGGGAACAAGAAGTTATATTGGTTTGTTGACAATAATGTTTGCGTAATAGTATACTACACGCTGTATGGGTGTGACCAGAAGCGAGAATATTCGTAGGATTGCGTGTACTTTCGACTTCGGAGCCAATTAAAAGGGAATGAAGTGAGAATCTTCAGCAGTGCCGCTACTGTGATGAGAAAGTAAGAATGGATTGGCCTGATTATTTACTTGTGACGCTTTCTCCAGCCAGATACCTGCCTGTATGGTACTACAAAACTTTTTTCGTGACCAAAGAAAGTGAGGAAAATTATGAAGAAAAAACTACTCTCGATGATCATGGCAGCTGTCATGGTCTCTACTTTTGTTGCCGGTTGTGGCAAAAGCACAACAAGCGACAAAGACACATCAGCCGTTTCAACAGAGGCTTCGCAGACCGTGGAAACACAGGCATTACCGACACAGGACCGTGCGGGAAATGATATTGTGCTTCCGGAGGAAGTGAATGCAATTGTTTCAATGGCACCTTCTATTACCAGAACTTTAATTGATCTTGGTTTGTCAGACAAAATCGTAGCCTGCGACACAAATTCCGCAGCAAGCTATGGCTCTGAATTAGCTGCTGATATTCCACAGTTTGATATGATGACACCTGATCAGGAGCAGATTATTGCATTAAATGCGGATCTTGTTTTAACCTCAGGCATGAGTGCAGCACATGGCGATGATGTATTTGCTGCAGTAAAAGAATCCGGCGTATGCGTATGCGATTTCCCAAGCAGCTCAAGTCTTGCTGAAATTCAGGAAGATATTAAATTTATCGGAACCATTACAGGCCTTTCTGATGAAGCAAATGCCATTGCGGATCAGATGCAAGCTTCTATGGATGAACTTTCAGCAATTGCAGCAACCATTCCGGAAGAGGAGAAGAAGACAGTACTCTTTGAATTGTTTACTCCTTCTGCAGACACACCGACCATCTACACTTGTGGTGCAAATACTTATATCACAGAGATGATTGAACTTATCGGTGCGGTTAACGTTGCCGGAGAAGAAGCAGACCAGTGGCCGGCATTGACCGAAGAGGCGGCTGTGGCAATGAATCCGGATGTGATTTTAACAGCAGATATGTATACCCCGGATGTAATCAATGTGTTACTGACAATGAGCGGATGGGAGAATGTCACTGCGATTAAGAACAGTGCTGTTTACCAGTTGAATTCAGATGAAGTCAATCAGCCGAATCAGCATGTCATCAGCGCAATGATTGCGATGGCAAAGGCAATTTATCCGGATTATTATAAAGATGTAGTTGATCCTTTTAGTGCAGAAGAAGCAGAGGAAAAAGAAGCAGCGTGAAACAGAAAACTAGGCGGGCAAAAATCATAATTAGTTGCATTTTATCAGTCATAATTGTGATATTGTGCATGAGTATCGGAAGTGTATCGGTTCCGGTAAAGGAAGGCATGACAATTGTCTTCCACAAAATTACCGGAACTGCAATTCCGGATTCCGTGAATCCATCCCTGGTATCTATTTTGTGGGAGATTCGCATGCCAAGGACTTTGTGCGCCTTTTTTGTGGGAGCGGCATTGTCTGCAAGCGGCGCAGTGATGCAGTCCGTTTTGCAAAATCCATTGGCATCCTCCTATACGATGGGTGTTTCTGCCGGCGCAACACTTGGTGTGGCCATTTTGATTGTAAGCGGCATAGCCAATACTGTTTTTGGAATGTTTACATTCCCGGTGGTGGGCTTTTTGGCAGGATTTTTGACCGTGATTTTTGTAATCGGCGTGGCAGCAAAAATCGATCATAATATGCAAAACCATACCATCATTATGTTTGGTATGGTCTTTTCTTTATTTGTGAATGCAATTTTGACATTGATCAGCTCTCTCGCCAGTGACCATGTGCAAAGGCTGATTCTCTGGCAGATGGGCTCTTTCTCCGGACGGAGATGGATTCATGTCGGAATTGTATGTGTCTGTGTCATCGTCGGAGGCATTGCATTAATGCTTTGGCACAGAGAACTGGATATCATGACCTTTGGAGATGAGCAGGCCATGAGTCTTGGCGTTGATACCAAAAAATCTAAGGTGATACTTCTGGTGATTGCGTCGTTTCTAACCGGAGCGGCGGTCTGCTTTTCGGGAATTATCGGCTTTGTGGATTTAACGGTTCCACACGCTGTCAGACGTCTTTTCGGTTCGAAACACAAATATGTACTTCCGATGTCCATGGTAATCGGCGGAGCCTTTCTGGCCTTGGCGGATATGATTTCAAGAACCATTCTGGCTCCGCGGGAAATTCCGGTTGGCGCCGTGACTGCGCTTGTTGGTGTTCCGTTTTTTGTATGGGTATATTTTCATGATTCTAAAAAGTAAAGATTTCGTATGCGGATATGGCAAAAAGCCCAATATCAATCCGGTAATCAAAAACATAGAATTTCAAATCGAAGAGGGAAGCAAGGTTGCTATTTTAGGTGCAAACGGTTGCGGTAAGACCACGCTGTTGCGCGCCATAGCTGGTATCCTGCCTTATGATGGCAGCCTGCTGCTGGATGGAGCGGAAGTGCGGTCGTACAAGCGTCGCCAAATCGCAAAAAAGCTTGCCGTTATGACGCAGCTTTCGCAGTTGTATTTCTCATATACTGTGGAAGAAACGGTGATGCTCGGTCGATATCTTCATACCAATCATATTTTTGGAAATCCCGATGAAAGAGACAAAGAAGTGGTGGAAAAGTGTCTCAGAAGAAACGGATTGATTGAAATTCGAGGAAAGCAAATCGATGAATTGTCCGGAGGACAGCGCCAGCGCGTATTTCTTGCGCGCACAATGGCACAGGAGACACCGATTCTGCTTCTGGATGAGCCGACCAACCATCTGGATTTGCGGTATCAGGCGGAATTGATGGAATATCTGCTTGACTGGTGCAAAGAAGATACAGCACACACCTTGATAGGGGTGTTTCATGATATCAATATGGCACTGTCAGTCTGTGATCAATTTCTGGTGATGAAAGACGGACAGATTATATCTGCCGGTCCAAAGGAGGTTGTCCTTTCCGGAGAAATTTTGAAAGAAGCATATGAAATGGATGTGGAATCCTATATGCAAAGACAACTGTCATTTTGGACCAATCACGCCATATAAACTGCAAAGAATCAGCAGATATATTACATTTAACAATGTGAAAACGAAAAAGTATTTTCCTTTTAACTCATTTCTGTGATGTGCAAGTAATTTAAAGGAAATCAGGCTGGCCATTGAGGCAATCAAGGTTCCGAGTCCACCCAGATTTACGCCAAGCAATAATCCGCGTAAATTAGCGGCAAAATCAGAAAGCAACAGTGCAGCAGGCACGTTTGAAATCAATTGAGAGGCCAGCACGCCTGTTGCCATCTCATGGCCGGTTATAATTTTCAACAAACCATTTCGGATAAAATCTAATGTTCCAAGATTCCCTGTGAAAATAAAAAATCCAATAAAAGTAAATAGCAAGGCATAATCGATTTTTAGCAAAATCTGTTTATCCATCAAAAAGCAGACAACCAAAACAAGGATAACAATCCAGTAATATGGCAATATTTTTGCTACCGAAAACAATGCGATGACAAATAGTACAGCATACACACTACATTTCTTTTTGCTGCCTTTTAGATGGCGTTCCGCCATTTCAATTGCGTCATGCTTTCTCGGGAGAAGCAGGACACAAATTAAAAGCAGGATGAATGTCATTACCGAATAAGGAAGCATAAGCATTACAAACTCGGCTATGGACATATCCGACAGTGAAAACAGATATATGTTTTGCGGATTTCCAATCGGCGTTAGCATACTTCCCATATTTGCAGCAATTGTTTGCAATGCAATCACCGGAACTAAAAGTTCATCCTTGTCACATGCTTCTAAAATAAAAATAGAAAATGGAACAAATGTCAGTAATGCAACATCATTTGTGATAAACATACTTGAGAAAAAACATAGAAATACCAATGTCAAAGACAGCTGCAACACATTGTTTGTACGCTTAATCATTTTGCTTCCCACGGTTTCGAAAAGGCCTTCGCTATTTAAGCCTTCCATGATGACCATAAGAGACCACAGGATACCCAGTGTTCGAAAATCAATATAATCCACGTATGCCTCATTAGGAGGCACAAAAAACATGGATACAATTGCAAGTATCCACGCGACTGTTAAAACGGTTTCTTTTTTGATAAATGCGATGATAGGTTTCATAGATGTATCATACCATTATGAAAGCAATCGTACAAATATAGTTTGATGAGAAATTTTGCGAAAAAGAACAGAAAAATCATGAGATAAGTGATAAAATAAATGATAGAAACGAAAATGAAAGAAAATCACATTCGAAAACTAAGTAAATACAATGTGAAGGAGTTATTATGGAAAACAACAATTCAACGAATAGTTTAGATAACGGAGTCGGTAAGTTTGTTGCTGAAGCTGGTATCGAAATAAATGATTATACCCCTTTATTTGACATATCATCTTATCCAAAGGAACAGCAAGCGATTCTCGCTGAGTGCAATAAAAGAATTGATGAGGCAAACAGCAAATATCGTATCGCAAAAATCAGAGAGGATATGTTTGCAAAAGGTTTAAAAGCCGGTATGTATTATTGCACATTTGACCGGGATGAAAATCTATTGAGTTTTGAATTTAATGATGAAACCAGACAGATGCTTGGTTACAGTGGACTTGATGATTTGCCAAATGAGTTTGACAGTTGGGCAAAAACATTGGTTCCGGAAGAACGGGATGGCATTGTGAAACTGTTTTGGGAATCTGTGAAAAGCCATCGCAATCTGCCGGAAATCACACATGCGACATATCGTATGCAGAAGAAGGACGGCAGTATCATCTGGGTTACCGGTGCGGGAAGATTTATCAGACGCCCGGATGACGGTTCCCTTGAAATTTATATGGGATGCTATTTGGATATCACAGCGCAGCAGGAACTCGAGGAACATGTTAAAATCATTGAAGCAATCGGTAAGGTTTTCAATTTCTCATTGTTCATTGATGTGAAGGATATGAGTTATCGCATGATCAGTACCAACGAATATGTGGAGTCGGTAGAAAAAGCCCCTGACGCACTCGTATTCATGAAAAAAATAGTCGAGGATTCCGTGGCAGAGAGCTTTCGTGATAGATTGAATGACTGGCTGGATAAAGACAAAATTCTTGCAGCAGTTGAGGAACACGGATCCTCCACGATGGAATTTTACAGTGCAAGCGCCAATCGTTGGTACAATGGCATCTTTATGGTGGGAGATCGAAACGAAGATGGAAGTCTTTCTCACATTGTATATGGTTGCATGGATATCACAGATTCCAAACTGCAGAATCTTGCACAGCAGAAAATGATATCCGATTATGAAACGGCGATTTATGTGGACTCTCTATCGAAAGTGCGCAACCGCAAATTCCTGGATGACAAGCTTATTTTTGAGCCTTGCAAGGCGGTTGTTATGTGCGACATTGACTTGTTTAAATCGGTTAATGATACCGCTGGTCACAGGGGCGGAGACGAAGCCATTGCAAAAGTCGCCAGAGTGATGGAAGATTTGATACGAAAAGAAGATGTGGTCCTTCGTTACGGCGGTGATGAATTCATGTTGGTATTTTTTCATATCAATAAGAAGAGTCTGGAGAAAAAGCTGGCGCAGTTGAAAGCGGCAGTAAAAGAAGTCACCGTGGACGGGTATCCGGAAGTACGAATTAGCATGAGCTTTGGCGGAGCCTATGGAACGGAGCTTGTAAACAATCTGATTGCGATTGCGGATAAAGCGCTATATGAATCGAAAAAGACGCGGGATGCCTATACAATTATTTCAATATAGATTTACGATCATCAGCGAGACTTGAAATTATTAAGACAAATCTCAAAATATGTGGGAGATAATCATAAAAATAAATGCTTCTTATGTAAATGTCACGGGTGGATACCCGACAAATGGGGGAAATGGAAATGACGTCTATTGCGACATATTGATAAGTGTGGTATGATACATGTAAGGAATACTTACTTTCTTACAGGAGGTGATACTATGGCAGTTGATGTTTTATCTGTTTCGTCTAAGGGGCAGGTGGTTCTGCCCATGGAAATGCGGAGAAAATTGTCTATTGATGCAGGTACAAAGCTTGCTGTTTATGCACTGGGCGACATGATCATGTTGAAACCCATCGATATTCCGACGGAGAGTGACTTTATGAGAAGTCTGGATGAAGCTGCAGCCTGGGCAAAGGAAGCCGGCTACAAAGAGTCCGATGTGAACGATATCATTAAATCTTACAGAAAGAGCAAAAAAGCATGAAGATTGTCGTAGATACGAATGTCGTTATCTCCGGCGTATTCTTTCACCGCTTTTTTCTTCGTTGAAGGTTATTGAGGGAAAGACCCAAATTGCCGTATGCCGGGATCCGGATGATGATAAATTCCTGGAATGTGCGGTTGATGCGAAAGCATTGTATATTGTCAGTGGTGATAATGATCTTTTGGATATCAAAGCCTACGATGGAATTCAGATCATCACAGCAAAGGAGTTTTGTGAAAAGTATCTGTAAGTATCGTACCTTTAAAGAAGCTGTTTATATGATGCAAAAATATTTGGAAAAAGAGAGAATCTTAACCATTAAAGAGTTAGATCAATATTTATGGAAAGCCATGGATATGCAAATTCAAAGTTTTAAAATGACATAACAACCGGAAATACTTGTACGTAGTAAAACGGGTAACGGTAAGTCGAAAGATTTGTTGTTACTCGTTTTTAATTGCAGATTATCAGCATAAATGGATTATTGTAAAGGAGGCACTTGTTATGACAGACTTTAACGATGGAAATAGTTTTAGAGTATGTATCCACAAGAACTGCATGCCTTTTTCAATATGCTGAAACTTATTTAAGTAATATGTTATAAACAAGTTAGAGGCGGATTAAATGAACTATAATTTTTCAAAGGATGTAAAATCAATTCGTGAGCTCTTAATTTTTTCGTAAAGTGAATTTGCAAATCAACTTGGTGTAGAAAGAGTAACTATTTCAAGAAGTGAGCTAGGGGAAACAGAAACATCACCAAACCTTTTAGAGAGCGCATATGCAGATTCCTTTAATAAAAAGATTAAAATTAATAAGTTAAAAGAAATGTTTTGGAGAGATGACTTAGGAAATAATTCGAAACTATTATTTCATGGGGCTAAAATTATTGTATGGGAGATACTATGAACGTTTTAGTTGAAACAGAACGATTAATAATTACCGAAATGACTATGGATATGATTATGGATATCCATAAGAATTCTTTGGATGAGGATACAAGAAGATTCGTACCGGATGAAGTCTTCGAAACATTGGAAGATGCAAAAGAAACGGTGGAGTT
>SVFB01000089.1 GCA_015057085.1 Lachnospiraceae bacterium | reverse complement strand
GCTCGCGAGACTTGGCGCGAGATTTGCGTCAGCGTAGCTGACATATTTCATATGCAAATCTCTGCGCATCCTCGCGGAGCGTTTATCTCAGTCGGAGATTGTAATCCCGACTGAGATGAAAAAGAGCCCCTGTTGCAGCTTGGCAACAGGGGCTCTTTTTCAATATTATTATAAATAGGTTATAAGGAGTTGACATAATCGATGACGGCTTGTGCAGCACGCTCGCATCCACCATATTGATGCATTTCATCTGCCATAGCCTGTGCATTCTTCTTGTAAGAAGGATCGTTGATTAACTTTTCAAGATTGGTGCGAAGTGCCTCTGTGGTTACTTCCGGCTTCGTCAAGGAAGCACAAGCGACACCGGTCTTAAGCGCAATTGACGCTGTAAATTCCTGCTCATCCATCTGAGGAATGCAGAACATCGGAACACCAAAATATAAAGCCTCCATTACACTACCGATACCGGCATGTGTAAAGAAGTAATCACACTTTGAAAGAACCTCAAGCTGAGGAGTAAATGCCATAGTCGTAACATTTGCAGGAATTTCTCCAAGATCTTCCGGCTTTAAATGCTGTCCCAATGAGCAAAGCACATTGATATCCAAATCTTTTACAGCTGCAAACAGCATCTTGTAGAACTCAGGCCAGTTATTAAATAATGAGCCAAGAGATGTATAAAGCAATGGCTTTCCATTTGTAGGTGCCTGCCATGTACCATCATCGGTACGTGGAGAAATCTGAGCTCCTGCAAAGAAGTACTTCTTCTCATCAAACTTGTCTGATTCCGGATGGAAACTCTTAGACACAGTAACCACATTGTAATCAGCCCAACTGTCAAAGATTTCATCTACAGTCATCACCGGTCCGCCATATTCAGCCTGCAATCTCTTTGCCTGCTCCAATGCCTTTGCGCGAAGCGGGTTATCATCCGGATATTTTGGCCAAAATCTTGCCAGCGAGAATGGTTCTCCTGATGCAAAACTTGTAAACATATTAATACGTGGAATATTCAACTTGGTTGATGCAAAACGTCCTGCCAAAGCAAGTGAATCTGTCACAATAGCATCCGGTCTGTTTGCCTCAAGTTCAGCAATAATCGGCTTGATTACACCCTCTGCCTCTCCTAAAAACACAAGAGGAATTGCAGCAAGGAAATCTCCCTCAGGAACCGGGCCTGAGCCTGCCACGGATGGAACCTCCACATACTTAGCCCCCACTTTTTCTACGCGTTCTTTGTAATTAATCGGTGCGAAATATGTAACATCTACGCCTTTCTTTACTAATTCTCCAATCATTGGAAGTGATGCAAGGATATGTCCTGATGCACCGACTGGAACATAAGCGATTTTCATGTTATCTTCTCCCTTCAAATTTGATATACGCTTGATAAAAAAATATGCCTATCCGGACCGCATATCTTAATGCGTCCTCGGATAAGCATATTATAAGCGCCAAAAATTACCATTTCAAAGGAATCAAATGATAAAGTATGAAAAGTGCAATTATTTGACAACATTTTGCAATTATAAATCTTCAAACGGTGCCTTAATATCGTGGATCCAATATAATTCCACACGATCCACTTTGATTCCGCTGGCTCCGAAATAAAGTTTCACATAATGTGTCGGTGCGAAGATTTCGCAGAATTCTGCCTCCTTTGTCACCTGCGCTCCATTACTTCCTTGGAATGTCAAGGTTGTCTTTAGCTGATTATCAAAGGATGCTGAAATCGGAAGCTGTGCCAAATCATCCAAATCCGAATGAACTGTCAGACGAAGACCAAACATTCCCTTTCGAGACTCATTTGTAGCAAATACCACAAACTCACCTTGCTGGCAATTCCAATCCGGATGGTCGATTACAATGGTTCCATCTTCATCACTGTCGTAGGTTACCATGTTCTCAAAGTCCACATCGTCCTCTTCCACTTCTGCACGCTCAGCCAATTCTTCCTCGCTGATGGCATCCATTTCATAAAGCATCGCCGGGCTCTTCAATAAGAAACTGAAAATATGACGAGCATTCTCCTGTAAGCTTCCAAGCTTTAACTTTCCTTCTTGATAAGCCTTCAAATTGTCATCCTGCGCCATGTCAGTCTGGTCATCCACAACCATATATAAGTCATTTCCGGCCATAATCATCGGATAACGATAGCTACGTGAACCATCTTCTCCTTCTTCATTGCCCTTTGCCCACCAGTCAGTCATTACAATACCATCAAATCCCCATTCCTTGCGAAGCACGATGGTATTCAAATCATAACTGGATGATGTCCAGATTCCGTTGATTGGACCATAAGTGGTCATTACGCTGCGCGCTTTTCCGTTCTTTACGCACATTTCGAATCCCTTCAGATAAATCTCGCGGATTGCTCTTTGAGAGATTACGCCATTGACATCATTTCTTCTGTATTCCTGGTTATTTCCCAAGAAATGCTTAATGGTTCCGGCACTTCCTACAATCGAAAGACCTCTCACCATAGCGGCCCCGATTTTTCCGGTTACCACCGGGTCCTCTGAAACATATTCGAAATTACGTCCGCAAAGGGGATTTCTATGAATATTAAGTCCCGGTCCAAGTAAGGCATCAATACGATTTCTGCGCAATTCTTTGCCTGTAAAGCCATAGAGTTCTTCCACCAATTCCGCATTAAAGGTACAACCAAGCGAAGTACCGTTTGGTAACGAAAATGCCTTTGTTCCGCAGTCCATACGAAGTCCGGAAGGTCCGTCTGTGGTGCAGCCTGCCGGAATTCCATAATGACGCAATGCATCACATAATCCGCCAAATGCAGATCCTGTTCCTGGAGTTACCTTTGGAGAACTCATGCCTTCGCCTCTGAACAAAGTGATCAATTCTTCCGCAGATAACTGCGCTACAAATTCATCCATTGTAGCCTTTTGATGATATACATCACAAAGCTTGATGCCCTTATCTCCTGTGATTTCCATCGCCTCCGGCGCATCCTTTAGCATACGTTCATATGGATTTACCGTGCGAAGCGGTGCATCTTCGTAGGAAAGTTCAATATAGTTTCCGGAAGCGGAAGGCTTCATGCGGCGGAATGGTTTCACCGGTGCATAAACTTCCTGCAACTGCTCTACCACTTTAAAATCCTGATGATAAGAACCGATTAATTTCGCATCACGCACATTATTTCCAAGATAGAATTCATATGTGCCTTCCTCCAATACGTATGCATTCTTGTGACCGGTGACTCCTGAATCATCAAAGGAAGCAATTGCATACTTCGGAACAGTAAAGATTAAACTTGTGCTTTCTGTCGGAAGCAACGCTCTTGTCTTTTCAAAAGCTACAAGTTCTCTCAACGGCTTGCCCAATTTGCCCTGTGGCTTCTTCACATAAAGCTGTGCAACTTCTTTTCCTTCATATTCGCCGGTATTTGTAACGCTTGCTGTCACATTCATAAAATTACTTTCTGAATCAGCAGCAATTTTTCCGTTCATCTCAAAAGTGGTATAAGAAAGTCCAAATCCAAATGGATAAAGAACTCTGTCCTTTGCGAAGGTCTCGAAATAGCGATATCCCACATAGATATCTTCTTCATAAACATTCTCATTTGCGTCTCCGAAATTCTTTTCGGAAGGATAATCCTTGATATCTTTTGCAATGGTATCTGTTAATTTACCTGATGGAGAACAATGGCCAAGCAGCACATCTGCAACACCATTTCCGCCTTCCTGACCGCCTTGCCATACATACATCACTGCAGGGATCTGATCCTCATCCACCCATTTCATGTCGATGATATTTCCCACATTTAAAAGAACTGCGGTTCTCTTAAAGTGCTTAGAAACAGTACGAATCATATCCCTTTCGATCTTTGTCAGCAAATAGCTTCCTTCTTTATTTGCATTATCCTGGTCTTCACCTGCGGTTCGTCCAATGACAATAACTGCCACATCATCAATTTCTGCTGCTTCTTTTACAACAGATTCCTCGATTGGCATCTCTTCCTGATTCCACGGAACGGTTCCCCAACCATGACCGTTATCCAACGGATGATCTAAATCCCAGGCTTCGTAGATGCTAAGTAATCTCTTATCAAGATGAATTTCTTCAGATTCCTTTAATGCATCCAGAATTCCGACAACATAACTGGTATTCACCAGTCCGCCGGAACCTAATCCGCTCTTGTAATAATGTGCTGCCATACGTCCAAATACAGCAACACGGTCTCCTCGCATAAGAGGTAGTGTTCGATTTTCATTTTTCACCAGGACGCAGCCCTCTGCCACTGCCTGACGGGCAATCTCCTGATACGCTTCCCGGTTCAACTGAAATTCTGACATGTTTGTTTCCTCTCTTGTTCTAAAATTATCATAAGATGGTGCAACTTTATAACATTGGGGCGAACAATTTTAGAACCATCAAAATTGTTCGATCCACAACATTCTTGTTTTCGCATTCTTCTACCGAAACCATATGGCTTTCGTCGATTGCAGACAGTAAATCTTTTTTCACATCCATGACTGCCTTTGTATTGTAGTGGAAGCTTCCGCATTCAAAATGCAAGGTCAGACTTCTGTAATCAAGGTTGATACTTCCGATTGTAGCAATGGAATCATCTGCCACAAAACACTTTGTATGCACAAACCCCGGCGTATAGGTATATATCTTTACCCCGCCATTTACGAGGCTTCTGAAATTTGATTTCGTAAGTGTATATACCAGCTTTTTGTCCGGAATGGCCGGAACCAAAATACGCACATCCACACCGCATTTCGCAGCATTGATAAGCGCCTTCGACACCTCTGAACTTATGATCAGATATGGCGTCGCTATATAGACATAATGATGTGCTCTTCCAATCAAATTCAAATATACATTTTCGCCCACATATTCCCGGTCCAAAGGGAAATCGCAATATGGTTGCACATATCCTACACCTTTTTCCGGCTTATAGGATTGTATGTCTGTTCTCTCATAATACGGATTGTTTTCAAATGGACGCAGGAATTTTGCATAGTCGAGTTTTTCGCCTCTTGCATACTCCCACATTTCCATAAACATCACACTGAAATTAGAAGTTGCCGGGCCGGTGATACGCACTGCCGCATCCTTCCAATATCCAAACCGACTGATTGCATTAATATACTCGTCAGATAAGTTTACTCCTCCGGTATAGCAAACCTGATTGTCCACCACCACAATCTTGCGATGATCACGATTATTCATCACAATCGACAGAAACGGTCTAAACGGATTGAATCGAATGGCATGGATACCCATGGCTTCCAAAGTGACATCAAACTTTCTCGGCAAAACCTGAATACTTCCGAAATCATCAAAAATGATAAAAACTTCTACGCCTTCTTTGACCTTTTCTTCCAAAATATCAAGCGTCTTTCCCAGCATTTCGCCCGTTCCTAAAATAAAGAATTCGATGAATACAAAATGCTTTGCCTTCTTTAAATCAGAAAGGTATTCCGGAAACATCGCTTCCCCGCTGTCATAATAACGCGTATCCACCTCCGTATGAAGCGGATATCCTGCGAAATTAGCGATGTACTCGGATTGTAAATAGGCATCCGGACATTCCACTGCCAAATCCTTGCGAATCGCTTCCTCTCCAATTCGATATGGTTTTGAATCCTCCAAAACCGCAGACATTTTCTTTCGCTTTCCACTGGTCAGCTCCGGTCTTCCAAATAAAAAATAGGTGACAATGCCCACAATTGGAAGAAACAGAATCAAAAATGTCCATGAAATCTTGTGAGACGAACGAATATCGCGGCTACAGATATAGAGTGCCAATATCAAAGCAATCACCTGAAGTCCGATATTGATTCCTGAATTTGCTCTTGCTCCCCAGGCCACAACTGATGACAGCCATACAAACTGTGCAATGATTAAAATTGCGGTCATAAAGAAGTTTATGATAGACGGCCCATATCTGCGCGGTCTATGTTTTCTCATTGGTTCGTGTCTTGATATATTCTTTTCCATGCTTACTATTGTAGGCAAATTACATTCCGATTTCAACACGCTCTCATAAGTTTCGTTAGTTTTCGCATTCTTAATTATAAAAAAGAAGAGACCGAAAAAAAGTCTCTTCTTTTTATTTATGGTGTTTATTTTTTAGTTTTGCCCTAACCTTTTACTGAACCGGCCATTAAGCCCTTCGCAAAATATTTCTGGAAGAATGGATACAGAATCAGAATTGGCAAAATACCAATCACAGCAACTGCCATTCTCATGGTCTGAGTCGGAAGATCTGCTGCTGTAGCCCCTGAAGTTCCGGCAATCTTTGTCAAAGCTGCGATACCATTATTGATATCATTTAAGATTGCCTGAATGGTCTTTAACTTCTGATCGCTGATATAGTACATTGCATTCTGCCAATCGTTCCAATATGCGATACCGCTCATCAATCCCACAGTTGCAAGAATCGGACCTGAAAGCGGAAGCACCAGCTTGATGAAGATGCGAAGTTCGCTTGCTCCATCGATTCTGGCTGATTCATAGATTTCCTCCGGAATGCTGTGTTCGAAATAGTTTCTCGTCAACATCACGGTGAATGCATTCATCAATAAGCTTGGCAACAATAATCCAAATACTGTATTTTTCACATGAAAGGTTCCCACGTATGTGATATATGTTGCAACCAAACCACCGTTAAAGAGCATTGTAAAGAGTACAATAAAGTTCATAATCTTCACGCCCGGAAGGTTTCTCTTTGAAAGAACGTATGCGGTTAATGCTGTCAAAACAACCGATACCAGTGTTCCAACCACGGTGATAAAAATTGTCATTCCGTAACCGCGGACAAATACAGAAGCATTCTGTAATAAATACTGATATGCGGTCAAAGAAAACTTTGCCGGGAAATAACTGTATCCGTCTTTTAACGCAACTGCTTCATCCGTGAAGGATGCAATAATTAAAAGAATAAACGGAAGAAGTGCAAGCGCTGACATGATAATCATCACGATATGCGCTATAACTTTCCATCTTTTTTGATCTCTTGATACCATACTTCCACCTCCTAGAAAATTGAACTGTTCTTATCCATCTTGCGAACAATTGCATTCGCAGACACGATGAAGATAAATCCGACAATTGACTGCAAGAAGCTGGCAGCTGATGATAAACCATAATTCGGTTTCACAAGCAACGCACGATATACATAAGTATCAATGGTCTGTGTCACATCATATAACGCTCCCTGATTCATAGGAATCTGATAGAACAAACCGAAATCAGAACGGAAAATCTGTCCGATATTTAAGATTGCCAACATGATGATGGTTGGCTTTAACAACGGCAAGGTAATAAAGCGAATCTGCTGCCACTTTGTAGCGCCATCGAGCATTGCTGCTTCATAGTAAGACTTGTCGATACCAACTAATGTTGACAGATACAATAACATACCAAATCCGATTGTCTTCCACTGCTGCACAAAAGTCAAAATGAACGGCCAATACTTCTTTTCTGAATAGAATGCCGTATAACTGCTTGTATCACTTCCATGCAATAAATGATTGAATAAGCCGGTATCAGTTGATAGATATGCAAAAACCAGATATGCTACAACTACCATTGACATCAGATATGGCAACAAGATTGCCGTCTGATAAAATTTCGCAGCAAGCTTGTTTGTGATTTCATTAAACAAAATTGCCACAGTTACACCGAAGATAATTCCGATAATAATCCAAAGTATATTATAAAGCAGTGTATTGCGAATCATAATAAACGCATCACCGGTCTTAAAAAGTGCTTCAAAGTTTTTCAAGCCAACCGATGTACTGCCCGTGATTCCATTTTTAAAACTAAACTTTTTAAATGCGATCTGTAGTCCATACAGAGGCAAATAATTGTTCATAATCAAGTAAACAAATCCCGGAATGAACATAATATAAAACGGAAGCCAATGCTTCAAATTAAATTTCTTTTTCTTCTTTGCCTTTTCCATAGTGTTCTCCTCACGAAAAAACAAATTTTTTTTGGAATGCCGGCACGGTTTCCCGCGCCGGCTGAATAATAATTTTCACTTCTTAATTGCAATAAATCTTATTTATTTGCAATGAACTCATCCATATGAGCCTGGTTATCAGCGATAATCTCGTTGATTCCTGCACTTTCAAGTGCTGAATTAAACTCATCGATCAATGCCTTTGTTGCTTCTTCAGATTCGCAAACACCGTTCTGAAGTCTTGGCAAGTATTCTACAATTACATTAGATACAGCACCTGCTTCAGCAGAGAAATCGTTTGCTGTGTACATGTATCCAATTAAGTTTGAAACCTTTGCAGATGCCATCATATCTTCGTTTTGCTGAACAAAAGTATCATCGTTTGGAGCCTGAACTGCAATCTTAGACTGATCACCGATTACCATGAATGATGCAAGATAAGAACCGTTTGTTGCAATTACATTTTCGCTTCCTTCTACCTTTTCGTAGTTTTCTCCTTCCAATCCGTAAAGAAGAATGTTTGCAGCAGCTGCACCATCAGCGCTGTATAAGTAATTCAACAAATCCATAGCCTTTTCAGGTCTTTCTGAATTTGCAGCAATTCCCCACATGTATTCCTGTACAACTGAGTTTGTAACTGCCGGCTCTACAAGTGTCATAAATTCTGCTTCAAATCCTGAAGCCTGTGCCTGTGCCTGATACTGAGCCTTAAGTGCAGGTGTAATATCAGTTACAACTGCGAACAACTGTCCTTCGTTGAAATAAGTCTGAGCCTGGTTTGTATCTTCCTGGTTCTTCTGAAGAATTCCGGCCTGTCTCCACTTATACATTCTCAAACAGAATTCTTCAAACTCATCAGATGCATATAAGTTCTCAATTGTAGCATTTCCATCAATTTCATCAATGATTGCACCATATGCTGCCTGATCACCAAATGAATTGTAGGATGACAACCAATATAAATAATTTGTCTTTCCCTCTCCAACATAGAAAGGCATGATATCTGTTTTCTCTGCAACCTGTGTTAAAACTGCTTCAAGATCATCGATGGTTCCTGATTCAGGAACGGTAATTCCGTTTGCATCTGCTACGGTCTTGTTGTAATAAATTCCCTTTCCTGAAACATTGTACTGTTTTGCAGGAATTGCAAGTAACTGATCATCTACCATACCTGCAGCAAGAATTGACTCGTCATATAATGCTTTGATATCCTGTCCACGCTTCTCAAGAAGATCTGTTAAATCAAGCAATAAATCCTGACCAACCATTGCAGAAATCGGGCTGACAGTTGCTACATGTACCAAGTCAATTTTTTCATCTGCAGCAATCTGCATCTGAGTTGTATTTGCAACTTCTGCGATTGATACAAACTGGATATCAACTGTACAGTTAATTGCCGGTTTTGTAAGCTCGTTTAAAGCTTCTTCCATTGCTGATTCCTGAGCACTGTAATCCATACCCGGTAAGATAACTACCTGAATGGAACACTCATAAGCTTCTTCGTCCATATCGATTTCGGAAGATACTTCTGAATTAGTATCCGTGCTTCCGCCACCGCAACCCATCAACATAGAAGCTGACATTGCGCCTACCATGAGTAAGCTGAGAATTTTCTTTTTCATGTTTTTTCTCCTTTTCTTTAACCCCGTTTGATTGTCAAAACAACGAAAAAACCTTGTCTTGATACTTTTATTTTATCCACACTGACGAATCTGTTTACAAATATTATGAATTGATTATGACAATTTTATGACCATTCTATAAATAGATTTACCCTTGCGCGTACCAATCAATAAGAAATCAGAAGGAATTTCCTATTATACAAAAGAGCAGGCATACTGCCTGCTCTCTGTTATGATTTCTGAAATTGATTTCTGTATTCTCTTGGTGTAAAACCTGTATACTTTTTGAACAATTTTGTAAAATAAGAGTAATTATCACATCCAACACTATCCGCGATAAAATTAATGGATTTATCCGTATTTTTTAATAATGCTGATGCCAGGGAAATACGCCGTTCCGTTATATATTCCGTAACTGATTTTCCGGTCTCTTTTTTAAATACTCTCATGAAGTACTGTTCATTTACATGAATCAGACTTGCTAAATCCTCCACATAGATTTTTTCATGAAGATGATCCTCGATATATCTCTTTGCAGTTTCGATGCGATCGCCCTGCGTATCTTCGGAGCCTCCGCGAAACGCCTCGGTTCTTTCCACAATCTGTTCCACCATCTTTTTGGTGTTTTTCTCTTGTTTTTCCGCTACAAACTGCTTCAAAAGTGTATCTAATTCCTCATAGTCGATTGGCTTTAGAATATAATCATATGCCTTAGATTTCATCGCCTGTTTGAGATAGTCGAATTCCGCATGACAAGTCACCATAATACAATCGGTGTCCACATAATTGTCTCGAATAAAACGAATCAGTGAAAGTCCGTCCTCCCCAGGCATTTCCACATCACACAGTACCAAATCGATCTTGGTTCGAACCAAGAGTTCTCTTGCCGAAGCCGCATCCTGTGCTGTAAATACTTCCTGAAATCCATAAGATAACCAGTCAACCCTTTTTTTCAGGGCATTCAATGCTACGATTTCGTCATCGATTATCAAAAGTCTCATTATCTTCTTCCTCTTCTTTAAAATGTAGTGGCACTACGATTTCAATATTGGTTCCGGGATAATGCTCATCGCGGCTAAACTGTACATATGCTTGATCTCTATAGATAACCTTCATTCGCTCAATGGAATTTTGAATTCCAACGCCGAGATGCTTTTGTGGTTTTCCGGTTCGTCTGAATTCCTCGATTTCTTCTAGGATTTCATCGCTGATTCCGGATCCCGTATCCGCCAATCTGATTCGTATTGCCGGTTTTCCCTCCTTATTTGTATAATGCTCGCCTATTACAAATATTGTAATACGATTTCCGATTTTTAGCGAGTTTTTTATCGAATTTTCTGCAAAAGTTTGAATTAGCAACGGTGGAACCATTGCTTCTTTTAAATCGTCCTCATATTCCACATAAGAATAAAACAGTTCCGGATAACGAGCTCTTTGAATTTCAAAATAATTTATGATATGGTCCATCTCGCTTTTGAGCGTAACAAACATATCATTTGCATATACGATATGTCTGAAATATTTTGAGATGCACATAATCATCTTCTGCGAAAGCTCGTATTCCTCAGGTTCATAGCTGTACAAAATGTTTAGCGCATTTAAGATAAAATGCGGCTGCACCTGCTGACTTAAATATTCCATACGTACATGACGCTTTTCCAATTCTTTTTCATATACATCAATCTTAAGTTCTTCTACTTCATCCATCATTCGGTTGAAGCTTCGATCGATTTTTTTGAATTCCTCCGGCTCGTTCATGATTTCAAGTCGCGTTGAAATATCGCCAAGTTCGATGCTATCCATGGCCTTGGTCAGGCGATTCATCGGATGGATTACGATTTTTCGAACGGATAGCAGCATCAATGGAATTGCAATCACAGTCAAAACAACAGCAAGTACTTCCAAAAGAATCATCGCCCATGATAATCTGGCAAACAAGTGCGCCTTTGGCACGATTTCGATTAATGACAAATCATATTCTTCATCTGAGGTTTGATAATAATTATAAGTTTTGCTATTTTCATAATCCGAAAGATTTTTGTTTGTGAAATCGATTTGTGATGTGGATTGGGTATAGTAAATCTCCCCGTCATAATTTGACAGGACATAGGTTCTGCCATCCTCTGCCACATTTTTATTCAGATGTGCAACCGCATAATCTAATCTCATAATGAGGCCGAAATCGCTGTCTTTCCAATGCATATAACTGATTAGCAGAGGACTTCCATTGATTTCAAATACCTTCCAGCTTGCACCATATCCTTTATCAGTATTTTCCTGAAAGCTTTGTATAATGCTTTCCAATTCTTCTCGAATTTGAGGAACATAACCTGCAGAAATCAAATAATTGCTGACTTCTGCATGAAAATATACATAATCTACATAGGAAGAATTGCTTACGATTTCATCTAATTCGTCTCGAACACTATTAAATGCATTTGCCTCCGAAATTCCGTAAGCATCAAAAGAAGCAGTCTCAAAAGCCTTAAAATTCGTATCATCCAGCACATCATACAGCAATTTACTATCCGCACGGCGAAGGTCACTGAGCATATCATCCAGCATGATTTGCATAGAACCAAATGCCTCTGTCTCCATTTGCCTTTGAGAACTACCGATAATCGATTGTCCCAACAACAATGTCAAAATATTGATTGGCAAAATAAATGTGATGACTGCCAAAACCAATTTGTGCGAAACTGTATTTCTGTTTAAGATTCCTCTACTTTTACACTTTTTAGACTGCTTCTTATTTTCCAATTTTTTATACCTTTACATATTCAGAAATGCGAATCCCTTCATATCCAGCATTCCCTTTCCGTGAAAGATAAAGTACAACGGCTTTGTGCCACTAATGTCCGAAAGCGGAATTAATTCACAACCAAACTCGTCCGATTGGATATGAAGTTCGGCCTCTCCGATGACCTCCTCCCCCTCCGGATCGCATGCCACGAGGATTTCTCCGTCATAGAGTCCTTTTAATTCCACTACAAGCATATCTGCTCCAAGGAATGCAAAATATTTGTATCCAAGTACAGAGCCATCCACGATGTTTGTAACAAATACCTGATTGCTTTTCTCTGTTACCATTGTGGTTTCTTTTACTGCAGGATCATTGTAATTGATGCAATCCAATGATTTCGGACAACGCATATAGCAGGCAATTGCTGCCGGATAACTTCCGGATGCCGGAAGTGGTCCACCGTTTAATCCACAGCTTGTAATTTCCACCTGATCAAATCCGCCGTCTGCTCTCATGGTCAGCTTTTCAGCACAGCCTTGTCTTGAAAATTCCGTTCCGTTTGTTGGTCTGTGATAGAAAATATAATATTCTCCATTCGCTTTCACAATTCCACCGTGGTTATTTCCTGCTGTTGCAACAAACTTAGTATTTCCCTTATATCCGATATCTCCGTTTGAAACCAGCGTTCCGCCGAATTCAAAATCACGATCCGGATACTTGCTTGTGGCATAGCAAAGTTCATGGCTCTTATGAGAAGAATAAACGAAATAATAAATTCCGTCAAATTTGCGGATGGAAGAAGCCTCAAAAAATCCGTGACCTTCAAAGCTGGTTCCCTTTGTGTGATTCTCTGATGGAATCAATGGCTTCGGGCCTTCTTTTACAGTCAGCATATCTGCTTCCAGCTCAGCCACAACAGAATATTCTTCAAATTTTATATTTGAAAGATTGGCTATCATTTCACGCTCTTCTTCCGGCATGGCATTTAATTGCTCTTCCGTAAATTCCGGCATCAAAAATGCCTTCTCACCACTTGGTGTAAATCCTGAATATAAAAATACACGTCCGTCATCATCTGTCAACACTGCCGGATCAAAAGGCATTGGTTTTGTCCATTTATTTCCGTCTGAGAATTTCACATGACCATAGAATTCAAATGGTCCTGCCGGTGAGTCTGATACTGCTACACCGATTTCATTGAAGAAGTTAAAGCAGTAATAGAGATAGAATCTGCCATCCGGTCCCTGTGTTACATCCGGTGCCCAAAGCTGCATTTTGTCATCCTGATTTGAAGGGTCCTGATTTCTTCGATAAATGACGCCTTCGTATCTCCAATCAGTTAAATCATCCTCCGGCGCGGACCATGTCACATAATGGTCTTCGCAGTATACTGTTCCTGTTGCGGTATCATGCGAACCGTAAATATAGACACGTCCATTGAACAAATGCGGTTCTCCATCCGGCACATGTTCCGTCAACGGTAAATAAGGGTTAAATGCTTTCATATGTCCTCCTTTAGGGATACCTCCCACTCATTTTTATGAATTCATTTTAGATTTTTATTGTACCACAGTAAATGTACATTTCCTGTTTAAACTTGTGTTTTTTTGTCATTTTTATTTGCAAACCGCCTCGCAGTCAAAAGTCCACCTCCGAAGTCCTTCGATCAGCAACAGGTCTTTGTAGCTTATGATTTGTGCAGGCTCCATAGATTTTGAAGACGGATTTTGTTTTGCAACCACGCCAACATTCCCTCTTCCCGCACAAGGTCTTGCTGCGAAAATTGCACCAACGTGTTTCGCTTCTTCTATTACCGAATTTTTCTTTCTCCGGGGTATCCGGGCCGATATTTCTAGCCGCCTCACAGGCAAAAGTCCACATTTGAAGTATTTCGAAAGCAACAGGTCTTTGAAGTATTTGATTTGTGCAGGCTCCATAAATTTCGAAGACGGATTTTGTTTTGCAACCACGCCAACATTCCCTCTTCCCGCACAAGGTCTTGCTGCGAAAATTGCACCAACGTGTTTCGCTTCTTCTATTACCGAATTTTTCTTCTCCGGGGTATCCGGGCCGATATTTCTAGCCGC
>SVFB01000088.1 GCA_015057085.1 Lachnospiraceae bacterium | reverse complement strand
GCCATTGTGTTCTACCTCCGGTATTATTTGGATTGTGGTGATTCTATTATACCTAAAGGTTGAGCCTTTGGCTCTTTTAAATAATTATTTGAATTTACACCATTATATAGACGTTACCCATCCCAACTAAGATTGGTCAACAACTTTTCCTCTTTATCCTGTTTCTGCTGACCGCTCTCCCTTACCGGCAAAGATTGGTCAGCAACGATTCCTTTTTCCCCTTTTTCTGCTGACCGCTCTCCTTCCCCTGTTAAAATTTGTCAGCAACTATTCCCTTTTCCCCTTTTTCTGCTGACCGCTCTCCTCCCCCAATTAAGATTCGTCAGCAACTTTTCCTTTTTGTCTTGTTTCTGCTGACCGCTCTCTTTCCCCTGTTAAAATTTGTCAGCAACTATTCCCTTTTCCCCTTTTTCTGCTGACCGCTCTCCTCCCCAGACCAAGATTAGTAAGTAACTTTCTATTTTATTGATGCGGGATGTAGGGGCGCTAGACGTCCAGTGGACGTCTATTTAGCGCCGACCGGAGCGGAGCGGAGACCACGAGGTCCAGTGGACCTCGGTTTTGGCCCGACCGGAGCGGAGATTGAACCCTGGGTTCAGTCACGCTCCCGCTCCTAAACAGAAAGGGGCCTCGCTTAGATTTAATCATCTAAAGCGACAGCCCCTTTTTCATATCCAGTCCAATGACTTCGCCATACCCCTAGGCCATTTTGGCTCTCTGTGTGAGCACGCATACTCGCAAATAGCACAGCACCGACAGCATTGCATACACCCCCATCCAAATCAGGTTCAGCAGAAGATGATCCATCTGCATGCCAATGAAGATAGCAAGTGCTGCCACAGCCATGGTTAAAAACATATTCACAAGCAGATATACTGACACCGCAGCGCCCTGCTTGATGACTTCCACTTCATTTTCCCAATCCAGGCGCATATGCTTAACTCCGCATACACATCCCCATACTGCCGAAAATAAACATAATAAAAATCCAATCAGCAAATAGCAAATTGTATCGCCGATTCCAATTCGTGCGGAGATACAGATTCCAAGCGTTCCGATGGCCATCGACGGCACAGACAGACACAGCTGAAATAGCATCTTTCCCTGATAAAGCGTCTTTTTCTCAATCGGGAGGCTCTGCACAATCCAATAATTTTTCCCTTCCAATGATGGGGAGCAAGCCGTCGTAGAAACCATTCCGACAAAGAAATAAATGATAAACGGAATCGCCGGATAGACAACCTTCGGATCAAACGGTGCCCCATTCGTCAACACTGCAATCATCTCATCAAACCGCACAAAAAGAGCAATCACTCCGAGCAAAATAATCAATACATATCCCAATCCGGCATTGACCAGATAGGTCGTCGAGTCGGTCATCCGCTTTAATTCTTTAAATGCAATCGACCATACGACCTTCTTGCTCTTTTGTTTTGTCATGCGATATTTTCTTGCTGCCGCATGCGACTTTAATGCGGAATTGATATTGCGATAGGAACTTCCGATGATTACAAATACAATAGCAAACAGGCACACACTGACGACAAGCAATAATGCAAGACTCACCAAATCTGTCTGTAGAATTGCTTTTTCAAACCATTTCGCCGGCGGATAAAGCTCCACCGTCTTTGCTGTCATATGATAGGTATCCTGTAGCGTCGATTCCACTGCATCATTTCGAATCATATTATCGATAAAGAAACGAAGTCCAAAACAAAACAGGATGAGCAACATAATCAATATTGTCTGCACCAGATTTCTATTGCGGAACCCGGAGCTGATCTTTGTAAATAAAAATCCAAGGAAAGTTGCCACCAGCATCGGAATCAGCGGAAGCACAAGCGCAAGCATGACCCAAATCGGATAAATATAAAATGCCGGCTTGGCAAAATATCCATATCCGACCATCATCGAAAGCGCAATACTTGCATACCACGGCAGACTTTTTATATACATGTAGGCAAACTTGCAGGCTGCAATGGTTTTCTCTTTCAGCGGCAATGCCATCAGCATGTCATATTCCTTAAATTGGAAAAGATATCCATTTACTTTTATGATGGTAAAAACAAACGAAAGCAAACTGATTGTCAGCGCACAAAGTCCCGGAACCGCATCAATCATCTGATACATTCCATAGCCGATGCACATGAGAATGCAATACGCCATAATCATCATATAAAAAAGAATCATTCCGAAATAATTACCAATGATACGACCTTTTTTCTTTTTGTCCGTGCAATATTTCAGTTGATTTCGCTGACTTGTGGACAAAAGCAAAGTCTTAAGCAACATCAGATTATGCATCATACACCTCCAGAAAAGCTTCTTCCAAAGATTTTCCGGCCGTCAATTCTTCCATCGTACCGGAGGTAATAATTTTTCCCTGCTTGATAATCGCAACTTTGTTACACAATTTTTCTGCGACATCCAGCACATGCGTCGAGAAGAAAACCGCTGCTCCTTTCTTGCAAAGGTCGTGCATGATCTCTTTGAGTGTAAAGGCCGCTTTCGGATCAAGTCCAACAAACGGTTCATCCAATACCAACAGTTTCGGCTCATGTATCAGCGCCGAAATGATTGCGACTTTCTGCTTCATTCCATGAGAATAAGAGCTGATTAAATCTCCGAGCGCATCCGTGATTTCAAATGCATTTGCGTAATGCGCAATCCGCTCACTTCGCTCTGCGTCTCCGATTTGAAATACATCCGCCACAAAATTTAAAAACTGAATTCCGGTCAGATTCTCATACAAATCCGGATTGTCCGGAATATAGGCAGTCACTTTTTTGCATTCCATCGGTTCTGTTTTTACAGAATGTCCGTCAATAAAAATTTCCCCATCTGTAAAATCAAGCACCCCGACAATCGCGCGGATTGTCGTCGACTTTCCGGCTCCGTTATGTCCGATAAATCCGTAAATATCGCCACTCTCCACTTTCAGTGAAACAGAGTCCGCCGCCAGTTTGTCTCCCCCATACGACTTTGAATAGTTACTGATTTCAAGCATTGCCATCTTATCTGTCCTCCTGAGTCATCCAATACACTCATCTGATTTTAATTATAGGGTTTTTGGGAGATAACATCAATATTGAAGAAATACATGCACTAGATTATTCCTGTTTCTGCTGACTGTTCTCCCGTCCCAACTAAGATTCGTCAGCATCTATTCTCTTTTATTCGTTTTCTGCTGACCGCTCTCCTGCGCCAGCAAAGATTCGTCAGCATCTATTCCCTTTTTCCCTGTTTCTGCTGACCGTTCTCCCGTCCCGACTAAGATTGGTCAGCAACATTTCCTCTTTATCCTGTTTCTGCTGACCGCTCTCCTGTCCCGACTAAGATTCGTCAGCAACTATTCCCTTTTATCCTGTTTCTACTGACCGCTCTCCCTTACCGGCAAAGATTGGTCAGCAACGATTCCTTTTTTACCTCTTTCTGCTGACCGCTCTCCTGCTCTCACCAAAATTGGTCAGCATCTATTCCCTTTTTTCCTATTTCTGCTGACCGTTCTCCCGTCCCAGTTAAGATTGGTCAGCATCTATTCTCTTTTATTCGTTTTCTGCTGACCGTTCTCCCGTCCCGACAATAATTGGTCAGCAACATTTCCTCTTTATCCTGTTTCTGCTGACCACTCTCCTGTCCCAAATAAGATTGGTCAGCATCTTTTCCTTTCTCTTCTGTTTCTGCTGACCGCTCTCCTTCCCTAATTAAGATTAGTCAGCAACATTTCCTTTTTATCCGGTTTATGCTGACCGGAGCGGGATGTGGGGGGCCACGAGGTCCAGTGGACCTCGGTTTTGGCCCGACCGGAGCGGAGCGGAGACCACGAGGTCCAGTGGACCTCGGCTTTGGCCCGATCGGAGCGGAGCGGAGATTGAACCCTAGGTTCAATCACGCTCCCGTTCATAAACAAAAAAACCCCAGACCAAAGATCTGAGGTTTTCGTTTACAATGCGGGATGTGGGGCGCTAGACGTCCGGTGGACGTCTGTTTAGCGCCGACCGTTCCACGAGGTCCGGTGGACCTCGGTCTTGGAACGACCGAAGCGGAGCGTAGACGCGGAGCGGAGATTGAACCCTGGGTTCAATCACGCTCCCGCTCCTAAACAGAAAAAACCCCAGACCAAAGGTCTGAGGTTTTTTCTGTTTACCATGCGGGATGTGGGACTTGAACCCACACGCCCAAGGACACGAGAACCTAAATCTCGCTCGTCTGCCAATTCCGACAATCCCGCAAATGCATCATGTTCAATTACGCAACACCTAGATTACCATATTTCCACAAACGATGCAATCATAATTTTAGTATTTACAGATACATTTCTACATACTTATCATCACAAGTATAAGTCAATGGAATGCCGTATTCTCTTTCATAAATCTCTTTCCAAACACGAGCATTCTTTGCCATCATTTCTTCTGCATTCTTCGCCTTGTTTTTATTCTTATCCGGATAAATCGGCGGTGCAATATGAATCGAATAAGCCTGCACCGGAAGTCCACCTTCCCCCGGAGTGTTGGTATCTTCCATCGTTATAAACATTGGAATAATCGGCACATTGTTCTTTGCTGCAAAAGTGAAGCCACCCTTCTTTAACGGCTTCGGCTTGCGATAATTCCACCAGAGACTCTGCTCCGGATAAATCAAAATCAAATGCCCCTTTTGCAGGATACGATCCACGGCCTTCATGAACTTCTTCATAGTATCTTTATTCGAACTAAGCGGAAGCGTATTACAATTGCGCATCAAAAATCCATAGAATCCCGGGAAGCTGGTATAGTTGCCTTCTTTTATAATACGAAACAGTTTCTTACGCAAAGGCATGCTTCTCGGAATTGCCTTCTCATAGGCAATCTGCGCAGCAAAACTATCAAAAGCATTAAAGTGATTGCAAGTGATAATCGCACCACCTGATACACTGCGGAAATTCTCCACTCCTGTGACTTCCTTAATCACCATTTGTTTCTTCTTAATCATCGTATTCATGAAGAAACGAGCAATTTTAAAAGCATAGCGAGTGCGTAAACGATTGGTCATATTTCGTCTGAGATAATCAACCTCATCCGGCATCAGCATGCGTGATGGCGGATCATCCTCTAGATCCTCATCAAAGCGACCTTCTCTTTCGTATTGTTCTCTTTTAGCCACAATCTCCTGGCGCGAAGTTTTACGCTGCGCCTCATCCACAAATTTTCTCAGATAATTCTCTTCGTTTGAGATTTCTTTTAAAGCGAGATCCTTTAAATGTTCCCCTGCAAGAGCCACCTTTTTCGCATCTTCTTCACCGAAGTTGCGTTGTTCCTCGCGCAAGGCTTCATAATCAGCAGTTTCCAAAGCATATTTCCAGAACATGTCTCCATATCTGCAATCGAGATTATGCCAAGGCTTGGTTGCAAGATTGTAATGCACCAATCCAATTTCTTTTTCAGGGCGCTCATCCTTTTCCGTCATTTGTACATTCCATTTGGAATCCAGCCAAAGAATATGATCCTGACATAAAATATTCAGATAATCCTGATCCTGTGCCACGACAAAGGAATAAGTATTCAACAAATCCACAAATTTGTCTTTGATATGATTCTTTCTGAAAATATTAGCGTTAATCAGAACCACTCCGGCATTGAAATATGCAGCACGAGACACACCCAATACCTGCTCTACATAATCTCCATAAATCTTCACGGAAGCTACGAGATAATCCTGAATTCCACCGATGTAGTTGTCTCCCATTTCATAGCTGTAAAGATCTGCAATATCACGATATAAAACAGTATCGCTGTCAATATACAAAACCTTATCATACTGCGGGAAAAGTTCCGGAATAAAGATTCGATAATATGTTGTCAGCGAATAATAATCTCTAACTGCCAGTTTCTCCTGTACTTTTTTCAGCTCGTCGGATACATCGCAAAAGCCGATGCTGACATTGTCTGTCATCATTTCGTATACTTTATTTTTGTTTTCCTGAGAAATATTTGTATGAAGCACATACAAATGATATTGATTCTCCGGTGAAGCATGCGCAATCAAAGAGCGCATAGTTACCATCATATATTTTACATATCCATCATCGCAGGCAAAAAATACCGGGATGACAGGTCTTTTTACCTTTAACCGTTTTCTGCTTCTAAGATTCCATTTCATGTTCGTACTTCCCCTTCCAATATAAATACTCATATAGAATGTCATCAAATTGCGTATATCCAAACAATCGGTACATTCGACTCAATTGCCACTGCTTTACATTTTCCGTATGAGGATACGGGAAATAAAAAAGTCTCTTTGAAAAATGTCTTACCACTGTATGCTTATGTAAAAACTTCTGATCATTAAAATATTGCGGAAGCATCAACTTTTTGGTTGTGCTCTTATAAATTGCATCCTGATCGGCAAACATCAGCTTTTTGGTTTTAATCAGCTTGCGCGCCTTCACCAGCAATCCGGTCTCTTTAATCTTCTTTACATTAAATAGCAGCACACCCGCATTGATATAATTTGGATTCAAAAGATATTTTCCATAATGATCTCTTGCTGCAGCATACTCATACTCCGTCACATCATGATTGTATAACAGCGCAATATCCCGATTGAACATAATATCCACATCCAGATAAAGCATCTTATCCGGAATATCCGGAATCATATCCAAAAACAACCGAAGCAACGTATATGGAGAACAATAGCATTGCTCATTCGGACTGTTCGCAAATTCCTGCTGATAAAGTTCTGTAACATCCAAGCGAATGACTCGATTTTGTTCATGATAACGCTTTGCAATCATATCCAGATAAGAAATACGTGCTTCGCTGATTGGCACATATTCCGGTTTTAGATGCGAAACATCCATTGTCATAACATAAAACGAAAATGGTTCTTTCACCTCAGTTCGTTTTAGAATTGATAACATGCAGGTTAAAACGCCGTCAAAAACGCGATCATTTCCCGAAAATAAAATATTCATATCTTCCCTCAAAAATTGTGTTTTCTACATCAAAAAAAGCTACGGCTTCACTCCACGTAGTTTAGAATACTACATCTTACGACTTTTGTCACTATCTTTTTTCGTAATGAATGTATTCAACTGTATTTTCTTTACTTCTCTCCACCATTTTTTCATAAACCCGGTCTCGTAAATCCTGCTTTTGTTCCTTCCGCGGCAAATCCGTATTCGGAAAAAACGGGCCATCCACATAAGTTACGATTCTAGGCTTTTTCCGAAATCTACGCTTTTGGTAAGTATTGGTAAAACAATACACCGGCGCATGAAACAAAATCGGATAGTGAAAAGAGTCTGAAACAAACGGTCTGATTTTCGTATAATAAGGCCAAATATGTGCCTCCGGATAAATCATAATCACGGCCTTTTGCGCAATGCGATGCTCTAAGGTTTTCATAAAATTCTTAAAGGCCTCTTTTGTATCCGGCAGCGGAATGGCGCCAAGGGAAGGCGTTATCCGTCCGCCAACAGGCATAGAGACATTATTTGGATGCACAATCACAAACACACTTCCGGTGAAATTCAGCATCGTCGGAATCAGAGCATCCGGCAGGGGATTCGTATGATTTCCAAAGAGAAAATATCCTTCTTTTCTCGCATCTTTTAAAATTCCCTTATTGATTATTTTGTGGCCGAAACTTAGTTTTAAATACACCCAGGCAATCGGCTTTGCCAGAATGTGATACCAGAAAAGGCGGCCCACTTTCCAAAGTTTGCCGCCCTCATATTGATAGCTCTCATCGATTCGTTTTGGGTTGATTTTGGCAGTGGAAAACTCGTCCGTCAATTCATCCTCATAATAGATTATTTTTTTCATAACTTGTTTATCATAACACACTTGCAATTGTTTTTTTATAGTACGAATTGACCAGTTTTTTATCTGAAATATCCAAAATTTCTAAAAACTCTATTAAAAAAAGAAGAAATTTCTCCGTTTGACGCCTTGTATTTCCCTAATTATTTTGATATGGTTTGTGTTGGTAAGTAAAACCAAATGTATGAAAGAGAAAAAGGAGAACAACAACATGAAGAAATTAAAGAGATTTCTTGCACTTGCACTTGCTGCAACCATGACATTCTCATTGGCAGCTTGTGGCGGAAAAGACTCTGATTCTACCGAGAAGGGTTCAACCACTTCTACCAGTAGCGTCAAGATTGGTTTCATCACCTTACATGATGAGAACTCAACCTATGACAAGAACTTCATCGATGCTGCAAATGCAGCTTGCGAAGCACTTGGTGCTGAAGCAGTATTTAAGACAAACGTCTCTGAAGGTGAAGATTGCTACGAAGCAGCTGCAGATCTTGCAGACAGCGGATGCGACATCGTTTTTGCAGACAGCTTTGGACATGAAGATTATATGATTCAGGCAGCTCAGGAATATCCTGAAGTACAGTTCTGCCACGCTACAGGAACCCAGGCTCATACAGCAAACCTTGATAACTTCCACAATGCATTTGCTACAATTTTTGAGGGACGTTATCTTGCAGGTGTTGTAGCAGGAATGAAGTTAAACGAGATGATCGAAGCAGGAACCATCACAGCTGAGCAGGCTAAGATTGGTTACGTTGGTGCTTACACCTATGCTGAAGTTATTTCAGGATATACATCTTTCTTCCTTGGCGCTCGTTCTGTTTGCCCATCAGCAACTATGGAAGTATCCTTCACAGGTTCATGGTATGATGAGACTGCAGAAAAGACTGCAGCACAGTCTTTAATTGACAACAAATGTGTATTGATTTCTCAGCATGCTGACTCTATGGGAGCTCCAACAGCATGTGAAAAAGCAGGTGTGCCAAATGTTTCTTACAATGGTTCAACAGAAAGCGCTTGCCCAAATACTTATCTTGTTTCTTCAAAGATTAACTGGCAGCCATACTTCGAATACATCATCAATTCCGTTGCAAATGGAACTGCTATCGATGATGACTGGACCGGAACACTTGAGACCGGATCTGTAGAATTAACCGATCTTGGTTCTGCAGTTGCAGAAGGAACTGCTGAAAAGCTTGAAGAAGTTAAGTCTCAGCTTGAAGATGGATCTCTTCATGTTTTTGATACAACAACATTTACTGTAAAGGGTGAGACACTCACAACTTACATGGCAGATGTAGATACCGATGCTGATTACACTCCTGACACTGAAGCAATCGTTGACGGATACTTTGCTGAATCAAGCTCACGTTCCGCACCATACTTCAATGTTGAAATTGATGGAATCACTTTGGCAAATACTGCATACTAAGATTAAATTTCAATATCAACACGCTTGAAATTTCAGGGCGGCACTTTTGTGTCGCCCATTTTCGCTTTAAAAATTTCATTTAAGCACAAAAGCCCTATCGAATCACCTTTGTGCTTACATGAAATTTTTAGAAACCATAATATTTCAAAATAAGTAGAGGTAAAAACATTGAGTGAGAGAACGCCTGCGGTGTCACTTCGTGACATCAAAAAGACATTCGGCCAGGTTGTGGCCAACGAAAATGTAACCCTTGATATTTATAAGGGCGAAATCCTTTCCCTTCTTGGTGAAAACGGAAGTGGAAAGACAACTTTGATGAATATGCTCTCCGGTATTTATTTCCCGGATGAAGGACAGGTATTTATCAACGGAAAGGAAGTAAATATCCGTTCCCCTCATGATGCTTTCGATTTGGGCATCGGCATGGTGCATCAGCATTTCAAATTGATTGATGTTATGACAGCTACCGAAAATATCATCTTAGGTTTAGAAGGTAAGCTGAATGTAAAAGAGGCCAAAACACGCATCCGGGAAATCTGTGACAAATATGGATTTGATGTTGATCCTGATAAGAAAATCTATGATATGTCAGTTTCCGAAAAGCAAACTGTTGAAATCGTAAAAGTGCTCTATCGCGGTGCTGATATTCTGATTTTGGATGAGCCAACTGCCGTTCTGACGCCTCAGGAAACAGAAAAGTTATTTGCGGTTATGCGCAATATGAAAAGTGATGGAAAAACCATTATCATCATCACCCATAAGCTTCACGAGGTTCAGGAAATCTCTGACCGTGTTGCCATTCTCAGAAAAGGTTCTTTCATCGGAGAATTAGAGACAGCAAAAACCACAGCGCAAGAGATGACAGATATGATGGTTGGACGTTCCGTTTCTTTGAATATCGAACGCCCTGAACCGGTAAATCCGACAGATAGAATCATCGTTAAAAACCTTTCTGTCAAAGACCAGGAAGGTGTCTATAAATTGAATAACGTTTCCTTTACCGCACGCAGCGGTGAAATCCTTGGAATTGCAGGAATTTCCGGATGCGGACAGAAGGAATTGCTTGAAGCGATTGCAGGTTTGCAGCGTGTCGAAGAAGGAAGTGTTACCTATATTGATAAAGAAGGTTCTTCCGAAGAATTGATTGGCAAGAATCCTCGCGACATTGCAGAGCTTGGTGTTTCCCTTTCCTTCGTTCCTGAAGACCGTCTTGGCATGGGATTGGTCGGAAACATGGATTTGGCAGACAATATGATGCTTCGTTCTTTCCGCCATGGAAAATCAAGATTCTTTACAGACCGCAAGTCTCCTCGTAAGCTTGCAAAGACCGTCGTGAAAGAACTTGAGGTTGTGACCCCAAGTATTGACACACCGGTTCGAAGACTTTCCGGAGGAAATGTGCAAAAGGTATTGGTCGGAAGAGAAATTGCTTCCGCACCGACAGTTTTAATGACCGCTTATGCGGTACGAGGATTGGATATCAATTCCTCTTATACCATTTATGATTTGATTAATCAGCAAAAGAAAAACGGCGTGGCCGTCATCTTCGTCGGCGAAGACTTAGATGTCCTATTGGAATTATCCGACCGTATCTTAGTCCTTTGCGGTGGAGAAGTCAGCGGCATCGTAGATGGCCGCAAGACCAACAAACACGAAGTCGGCATGCTGATGACCAAGAAGGGAGGAAATGCATAAAATGAAACTTCATATTTCGAAACGCGATACTCTCTCTTGGCAGAAATCCGCAGCAGTACGTGTGATTGCAATCGTGCTGGCGTTGATTTTCATTGCCGTTTTATGTACAGGTTTAACCGGAAGCGATCCGATTTCCGTATTTGAATCTATCATTTCCGGAGCATTCGGAACACAGAGACGTATGTGGGTAACTTTACAGGAACTTTCCATTATGCTTATCATCTCACTGGCTTTGACTCCGGCTTTCAAAATGCAGTTTTGGAACATCGGTGGTGAAGGACAGGTTTTAATCGGTGCCCTTGCTTCTGCTGCATGTATGATTAAATTAGGCGACAAACTGCCAAACGCAGTCGTCATTCTCATTATGATTGTCGCTTCTATTTTGGCCGGTGCAATTTGGGGATTTATCCCGGCATTGTTCAAAGCACTTTGGAATACAAACGAAACCTTATCCACTTTGATGATGAATTATATTGCCACTCAGCTGGTCGCTTTCTATACAATTGTTTGGGAAGTGCCTAAGGGTTCCGGAAAAATCGGTATCATCAATAGTTCCACACAGGTTGGTTGGCTTCCTGATATCGTAAATAAATATTTACTGGCAATCATTATTGCTGCCATCTGTACTGCTGCAATGTATATCTATCTGAAATATACCAAGCACGGTTACGAGATTTCAGTTGTGGGCGAAAGCCAGAATACAGCCAGATATGTTGGTATCAATGTAGAAAAAGTTGTAATTCGAACCATGCTTCTCTCCGGTGGTGTATGCGGATTGGCCGGACTATTGCTGACAGGTGGAATCAACCACACTGTTACCACTTCCATTGCCGGCGGCATGGGCTTTACGGCAGTTATGGTTTCATGGCTTGCGAAATTTAATCCAATCACCATGGTTTTCACCTCTCTTTTGATTGTATTTATGGACAGAGGTGCATCCGAAGTAGCAACAAGTTGCGGTTTGAATGAATCCTTCTCCGATATTATGACGGGTATTATTTTATTCTTCATCATCGGATGCGAATTCTTTATCCGCTTTAAGATTACACGTTCTAAAAAAGTAAGAAAGGAGGCCTAGAGAGATGTTTAATTTCGTTGCATTTATTCCTACAGCTGTTCAACAGGGAATTCCGCTTCTTTACGGAAGTACCGGTGAAATACTGACACAGAAATCCGGCAACTTAAACCTCGGTATTCCCGGTGTCATGTATGTCGGCGGAATCTGCGGTGTCATCGGTTCGTTTGTTTACGAAAACCATACCGATGGAGCTTTGAATCCATTCCTTGCAATTGCAATTCCTATGCTTTGCTCTTTGCTTGGATCATTTTTGATGGGACTTCTCTACAGCTTCCTGACAGTTACCTTGCGTGCCAACCAAAATGTAACCGGTCTTGCCATGACCACCTTCGGTGTGGGATTCGGTAACTTCTTCGGAGGTTCTTTGATTAAGATTTCCGGATTGGATGTGCCATCCATTGCACTTTCAGAAACTTCGTTGATTTTCAACAAAACCCTTCCGTTTGCGAAAAACCTGGGATGGTTCGGAAAGATTTTCTTATCCTATGGTTTCTCCGCATACCTGGCAATCGTGATTGCACTTGTGGTTTCATTTATATTCAAGCACACACGCACCGGTCTTCACTTGCGTGCAGTCGGAGAAAATCCATCCACTGCAGATGCAGCCGGCATCAATGTCACAAAATATAAATATGTCTCTACCTGCATCGGTTGTATGATTGCCGGTCTCGGTGGTTTATATTATGTTATGGATTACGCCAGCGGCGTTTGGTCAAATGATGCTTTCGGTGATCGCGGATGGCTTGCAATCGCACTTGTTATCTTCACTCTCTGGAAGCCTGATTTAAGCATTTTTGCTTCGATTCTCTTCGGTGGTTTGTATGTCTTATATCTTTACCTTCCGACAGATATGGAGCATATGCAATACACAGAATTGTACAAGATGATTCCTTATGTGGTAACCTTGCTTGTATTGGTAATTACCAGCATTCGAAACAAGCGAGAAAATCAGCCACCTGCAAGTCTTGGTACAAACTACTTCCGCGAAGAACGATAATTTCAAATCATCACAAAACACAAAACCCATGGCTATGATGCAATTCATTGCCATGGGTTTTCTGGTGAAAGCTGGAATGCCTTACAAAACAACCGGAGTAAAATCCTCTGTATCGGCACATACGATTCCATCGATTCCTGCGGCAATCGTCTTTAAATACGGTTCCGCCGAATCATAATCTTCCGGTCTAAATGTGGCTGTAAACAGGGCTTGAATCTGATGCTCTTTCAGATAAGCATTGCTGTATTCATCCCCCAGGTCTGTTTCAATCATCTCAATGTCCATCGAGGATTTCTCACCCATTACGATTTCAAGCACACCAAGCTCCGGCCAAATCTCAATATCCGCCTGCGGATCAAACAATCCTTTTAAATCCGATACTAAAATCGGCTGTCTGGACATGATAAACCATTCATTGGGCTGCGTTGGTTTGATTTTCTTTCTTTTTGTCTGATTCTTCATCCTTTTTCCCTTCGTATATCATAGTTATTACTGAATTAAAATCTTTTTTTATTGTAACATAATTTTTTGATGCTTTTCGCATTTTGTTTTGATATACTTTATTCATGAGATATTTACAAATTGAACGTGCGTTTCCGGGAATGCTTCTCGGTTCCGACGTTTTGGATTCAGACGGAAGAATCCTCATTTCAAAAAATACCGTCTTAACTGAACAATTTATAGAACGACTAATCAATTTGGGAATTCCAGCGGTATATGTCGAAGATAAACTTTCTTCCGGAGTCGAATTAAAGCCTCCGATTTCTCCGGTTCTTCGTTCCGCAGGTTTAACTGCAGTCCGTAATAAAGACATTGACTCCTGCCGTTTAATTGCACAAAAAATCGTCCAGGAAATTCTTCACAATGGATATCATTCCTTGGATATGCAAGATTTGCGAACCTTTGACGATTATACCTTTGCGCATTCTGTAAATGTGGCTGTCATGTCTTGTATCATCGGTTTCGGAATGGAGCTATCAGATGATACTTTGATTGATCTGGTATTTGCGGCTTTGCTCCATGATTTGGGCAAACTGGATATTCCTACTGAGATTTTAAATAAACCGGGACATTTGACCCCTGAGGAATTTGCATTAATCAAAACCCATCCGATTCGCTCTTATGAAATCATCGAGGATCGTTTAGATATCTCTTCACATGTGAAAACAGCAGTTCTCTGCCATCATGAGAATTATGACGGCAGCGGATATCCAAAGGGATTGGCCGAACAGGACATCTCTCTTTTGGCACGCATTATTCACGTGACGGATGTATATGATGCACTGACCAGTGCAAGACCATATAAGAAACCATATTCTCCATATGCTGCAACCGAGATACTTGAAGGCGGAAAAGGTACCACCTTTGATCCTGAGATTGTCGATGCATTTGTTAAATATGTTCCGATTTATCCGAAGGGAAGCGAAATCGAATTATCCGATGGAACCGTCGGATTGGTTATCGAAAATTCCGAAGAGCATAATATGCGACCGATTATTCGTCGTATGGAAGATATGGCAGAAATCGACTTAAACAGTTCCGAATATCGCGATATAATCATTACGCGCCCTAGCGCACAGGATTATTTCGATTTACTCGAGGAGGAAGAGCAGCGCAAACAAATGACTGCGCCTCTGACGAGATATCGTATCATGGTTGTAGATTATATCGGAGACTCCTACCGTGAGATTTCGGAGAAGCTGAATTATCTATACGAATTCCAGTGGGCCAAGAATGAAACCTCTGCCGAGGGATTCATCCAGAAATACGGCAAACCGGATATGCTATTGGTAGACATCGACGGACTTGAAATGTCAAAAGATTCCAACCGTTCCATGCTTTCCATCCATATCACCCACGAAATTCCGGTAATCGTGCTAGGCTCCTACAAGGATGTCACTACGATTACACATTTCCGCCAGATGGGAATTCAAAATTATGTATTAAAACCGTTTCATATCATTTATCTGCAATCAGAAATTCGAAACAAACTTGAAACATTACGCTAAAAAAAGGATGTCGATTGACATCCTTTTTTGATTAATTACGCAATTCTTTTAATAATGTCTTTAGCAAGGTTTTGGTATGGGATGACAACTTAGGATATCCCAACAACAAACCTATTCCCTTTCCCAGCTTCATATTATTGATATCACCCATTTCATGAATCCCATTTGAATCAAGCAAGTCAAATAATTCGTCCACCACCGTCTCGCGCATTTCCTCTTCCACGTCCTGTACCAAACGGTTAAAGACCTCGCTGGTGCGAATGGAAAAATCCGAATAAGTTTCCCCTCTCATAATTCCATGGGCTGTGATTTGCCAATTATTGATATCATGCTGACCGAATCCTGTATCATAACTGTGAATGATGGTCCGTGTGCCATATTCCATTCCATTGAGATTTCCGATCACACAATCCTCAGGCACATAACTTTTGATTCGTCCAACCAGATTACGGTATTCTGCGCGCTGATTGATGTCATAAACGAATCCGGGAGCATCAAACAAGTACAACTGCCTAATTTTATTTTGAAGCCGATTTGGGGCATTCATCGCCGCATAAACGGCAAGCTGTCCACCTTTGGAATGTCCAATCACTATGGTCTTTACAAATCGCTTACGCAACACGCCTTCCAGATATGCTGCGCATTGCACTTGTCCGGGTGCCGGAAACAAATACAAATAAGTAAAATTTTCTTTCCAGGAGAGCATGGAATTGTCCGTTCCGGGAAATGCCACAATTGCCTTTCCGGCAGAAAGCCAGAACGTGATGGCATACACCGTCTTTTTTTCTTTCTCGCTGATATCCCTTAGATAATTGTCCATTCTTACCTTTTGATATCTGCGGGCATTGATCATCTCAAGCAACACATCTTCTCGAAGACGGAGTGTGCTATTCTCAGTTCGTGCACCAGCCGCCTCAAGCTTTTTTTGATATTTCAATGCCACCGAAGAAAGCAGTTCCTTTCCCTCTATCAATCCTGTGTAATCCAGATAAGACAGAATCGAAAAAACCACTGCATCCGCCTCATTAAAGGGTTCTCTCCAAAACGGTATATCTTTTCGAAAACGTACATAGGTTAAAACATTTTCCATATGCATCTCCTATGGCAGCCTATGCCTCAGTATAAATCTTATGAATGGTTTCCACCTTGATCGTATTGGTATTTCCGGTTTTGCCGCCAACCTGTCCGCCTGTCAGCACGAGGTTGTCACCAATCTTTAAATCAAGAATTTTGGTTGCACGCATCATCGCATGGAAAAACAATACATCAATGGATTCGTATTCATCGCAAAGAATCGGGATAACGCCCCATGACAAAGAAAGTTTTCTGTAGACCTTCTGTGAGGTGGTTGCACCGATAATCTGGATTGGATTACGGAAGCGGCTAATCATACGGGCTGTAATTCCGCTAACGGAATTTACCACAATTCCCTTTGCCTTCACATCAATTGCCATCTGGCAGGTCGCATGAGAAATGGCATCTAAGATATTGCGATTGACAAAATCTGTGTTCTTAAAGCGATTGTCGTAATGGATATGCTCCTCCGTATATTCAGCCACCTCTGCCATCGTACGCACAGCCTCCACCGGATATTTACCCTGCGCAGACTCTCCTGAAAGCATAATTGCGGAAGCGCCGTCATAAACCGCATTTGCCACGTCCGAAATTTCTGCTCTGGTCGGACGAATATTGGTAATCATTGATTCGAGCATTTCTGTGGCAACAATGACGCGCTTGCCTAACATGCGACATTTCTGTACGATTTCTTTTTGGATTGCAGGCACTTCCATAAATGGAATTTCAACACCTAAATCACCACGTGCGACCATGATGCCATCAACCACTTCCGAAATCTCTTCAATATTGTCTACACCGGAGCGATTCTCTATCTTTGCGATGATATCTATATTTTCTCCGCCATTTTCGTTTAAGAAATCTCTCAAATCCTGTGCATCCTGCTTTGTAGATACGAAAGAAGCTGCAACGAAATCCACATCCTCCTTAATTCCGAATAGCAAATCCTTTTTATCCTGTTCGCTTAAATATTCATTGTTTAAGACCTTTCCCGGGAAATTCATGCTTTTCTTATCTGATAAAGCACCGCCGGCTTTGACAGTTGTGATAACCTCTGTTCCCTGAATCTTTGTCACTTCGCATACTACAAGTCCATTGTTTACCAATACTGTATCGCCGACTTTTAAATCATCAGCAAAGCCCTTGTAGCTTACAGAGACGCGAGTATTGTCTCCTATGATATCTTCTGTTGTGAAAGTAAATTTCTGTCCCTCTTCCACCACAATCTTATGGTCCTTAAACACACCGATTCGATATTCAGGTCCCTTTGTATCTAACATGATGGCAATCGGAAGCTGCATCTCCTCGCGCACCTTGCGAATCATTTTGATTTTCCCCAGCTGCTCCGCATGATCTCCGTGAGAGAAGTTTAATCTGGCAACATTTAGTCCGGCCTTACACATCTCCTTAAAGATTTTCGGATCGGAGCTGGCCGGTCCAATGGTACAAATAATTTTTGTTTTTCTCATTTTATTTTCTCCTCTATCTCAAATAGTACATCTACTTTGAAATTCTATTTCATTTTAATCAAAAACAAGGGAAAATACAATCGCTCTGCAATTGCTTTTCCCTTGTCCTTTTATGATTGCTTATCTTATTTTTTAATTACGATATATATCGCATCGCTCCAGCTTCCGTAGACATTCTTTCCTGCAGAATCCTTATAATAAGTACGAACCTGCACATAATAGCCTTTATTCTTTTTCAGGCCATTGATGGATGTCTGTGTCTTGCTGGCCTTTACGTTGACGCTCTTTGCACCAGCCATATTGGCATTTGTGGAATATCGAACCTGATATCCTCCTGCATCTTTTACCTTTTGAATCGTCACGGTGATTCTTCCTGATGCAGAATTGATTGCTTTTTGAATCGCTCCTGTTGGTACACTGACCTTTTTCCAGTGAGCATAAATTGTAACTGAAATCGCCTTAGGAACCGGGGTACTTGCACTAATCAAAGTACCTCCCTCAGCCTGCGTATACCAGCCTAGGAATAAATATCCCGCTCTCTTTGGCTTATTCAGTGATCCATAAAGCTTACCATATTTTACGGATTTGCTCTTTACGGTCACATTTCCACCATTTCCATTATAGACAATCGTGGTTTTGGTTGGCACAGACCAATGGGCATATAGCACAACATTTTTTGTCAGCGCGACATTTGTAGTTTGGGCAATCTTTGTGCCACCTTTTTTCGATGTATACCAGCCCGCGAACAAATAGCCCGATTTAGTCGGTGTTGGAAGTTCACCATATTTTTGACCGTTGGTCACTACCTTATTTGCAGTACTTACTCTTCCGCCATTTGCATCAAAAGTCACTGTATACTGCTTTGCTGTCCATCTGGCATACAATACAATATTTTTCGTGATATTCACAGTAGAATCTGCGGTAATTTTGGTGCCGCCGGTTTGTGCAGTATACCAACCTGCAAAATCATATCCGGCGCGGGTCGGAATTGGAAGTTCTCCGTATTTGGCACCACCGTTGACTGACTTTGTAGAAGTCTTTACCGTTCCACCGTTCCCCTTAAATGTAACAGTATATTTTTTAATGGTCCAAAGCGCATATACTTTAGTATTTCCACTCAAAAATACCACAGTAGATTCTGTAATCTTCTTACCGCCGGTCTTTGCAGTATACCAGCCTGAGAAGGTATAGCCCGTTCTCACAGGTGTCGGCAAAGTGCCGTATTTTGCACCTACGGTTACAACCTTGGATTTCGTAGATACGGTTCCACCGTTTGCATCGAATGTAACGGTATATTCACTTGCTTTCCAATGCGCATAAAGCGTTATATTGCTACTGATTGAAACGATGGAATTCTCAGTAATCTTTGTTCCACCTGTTTTTGCTGTATACCAACCCAAAAAGCTATAACCCGAGCGTTTTGCGCTTGGTAATTCTCCGTATTTCGAACCACCTGTGACAGTTTTACGATTCATTGTTACAGAACCGCCTGCAGCATTGAATGATACTGTATATTTCTTTGCTGTCCAGTGTGCATACAATGTGATATCACTGGTAATCGAAACCTTTGTAGATGCGCTGATCTTGGTGCCGCCGTTCTTTTGCGTGTACCAACCGTCAAATGTAAATCCATCATAGGTAGGTGTCGGCAAAGTACCATAGGTTTCCCCTTGCTTTACGATCTTGCTTCCCGCTGATACAAATCCTCCGTTGGCATTGAATTGCACGCGATAAGATTTCTTCTGCTTTTCTTTCGGAATATCTACTTTCACAATACGGCTGCTCTGATAATCTCCTGCGCTCTTTTGCATTGCCAAGACATAATCCGCTTCTTCATATGGGAATTCCAGTGCTGCCGTATACCTATCCGTCGGCTCTGTTTTAGCATAATAATCGCCCAGCTTCTTCGAATAGAAAATTCCTGCTCCGGTATAATTTTTATGCGCTGCTTTCAGTGTTACCTTAACGCTGTCACCATTTTCAGTCGCAGCACATTTCGGTGCGCCCAGGCGGTACTCATATTCCGCGGTCATCACACTGTTTAATGCCGGAACATATTCTCTAATCCATTCCGGATATGATTCGACTTTATGTATGGTTGTATCGCCGTAATTCTCGACGAAGGTTTCATTTTTTGTATTATATGCATATCTATATATGATGCCATAGGTGTCCTGATCATCCCAGGTTACATCACATACATACCAAACATTATTGATATTTACTAAATTCCAAACATGGTTTTCGCTAGAATTTCCATTGAAGCAGAATGTGAAAGCATTCTTGATACCAAAATAGCTCAACATCGCTGTCATTGCTTTCGTATAGCCTGCACATACCGTTGTAGAGGTCTTTAATATGCTAAGGATACTCTGGTCGTAGGTGCTGCGTTTATATGTGATTGTATCACAAAGTAAATCATGAATTTCCAGCTCAAGCTTTTCTTTGCTGCGAATTCCTGTGGCATCCACATCCAAAATCCATTCATCCAGCATCTCTTTTAAATCTTCGGTAAGCGCTGCTCTGGTCGCACCCACACCGCACTCGCTATACAATACAATAGAAACCGTTGACAGGCTATTTGTATATTGATTGGATAAGAAATAGTATTGAGGATTTGAATATGTAAACAGCTGAATAACGGTTGATATATCATCACGTGAGAGTCCCAAACTGGACGCATCATAAAACGGGAGAAAATATCCATAGTAAGAATTATATACTGCATTATCCGTTCCTGTTAACAATGCATAACAGGTTACGTCCAGATAATCCCACAATGTCTGTTCTTCGCTTGTTAATAAATTATAGTAATAATCGGTAGAAAAACTCGACCAATAGTCTCTGAGGTCCGAATTTGCGCCCCAGGAATTGCTTTCGATTCCGCAGTCTTCCACAGCGTCGATGATGGTATCGGTCTCTGCGTCTTCTTCGATTACTACGATATCGTCTTCTGAAATAGATTTCTGACTGACGTATACAGCCTCGCCCATCTCTAATCCTGTTCCTGTTGCAAGTTCAAAGGAGTTGATAGAGATGTCGGTGGATTCTTGTGCATATAAGGTATCTAAGCTGGCAACTGCCGAAAGTGACAACATGATTGCCAGCAAACCAATTGTACCGCGTCTAAAGATCTGCTTCATACAGCTTTCTCCCTCATTCATCCTGTATCAATTTCACCATTTAAGAGGATAATAGCACGCTTTTGGGTACATCAGCAACCCCTTCCCCCCATTTTTGTGAAATGTGACTAATTTCCTATTTTTCATTTTCCCCATCCGCCCTGCCGGCATCCCCATTCCCCAAAAAGCTTGCCCCGCAAAAATTGCCCACTGGGATTCACTTCCCCTCGAATTTCTCATCACCGGCGCCAGAGCGCTATTTCCCAGCCGCCTCACAGCCAAAAGTCCACCTCCACGTTCGTCAGCAACAGGTCTTTGTAGTTTATGATTTGTGCAGGCTCCATAGACTTTATTGACGGATTTTGTTTTGCAACCACGCCAACATTCCCTCTTCCCGCACAAGGTCTTGCTGCGAAAATTGCACCAACGTGTTTCGCTTCTTCTATTACCGAATTTTTCTTCTCCGGGGTATCCGGGCCGATATTT
>SVFB01000087.1 GCA_015057085.1 Lachnospiraceae bacterium | reverse complement strand
CAGATGATGCAGCTGGTCTTTCAATTTCTGAAAAGATGCGCAAACAGATCAGAGGTCTTGATCAGGCTTCTACCAACGCTGAAGACGGTGTATCTGCAGTACAAACCGCTGAAGGTGCTTTGAACGAAGTACAGTCAATGCTTCAGCGTATGAATGAGCTGGCTGTTCAGGCAGCGAACGGTACAAACAGTGAATCTGACCGTGAAGCAATCCAGAACGAAATTGGACAGTTGACCACAGAAATTGATCGTGTTGCTGAGACAACCAAGTTCAATGAGACCTACCTCTTAAAGGGAACAAACGGTACTCAGAAGAACTATCTGAAAGGACATGATGCAGGAATTACCGGTACAGATCCTAACAACGTAACATTCGTAGATGGATCAACCAAGGCTACTTTAACAGTAGAATTGAAGGCCGGTAAATCAATTACAATTGCAGGCAAGGAGTACAGCATCACCGCCGGATCTGATTCCTCAGCGGCAGATTCTATTGAGACACTGAAGGAAGCAATCGAAAGTGCAACGACAGTCGTAATCAATGGAACAACTTACACCAAGAATGCGGATAATAAGTTTGATGCAGGAACCGGAACATTATACCAGGCTTCTGAATTACAGGAGAAGGTAGTAGACGGTGCCAAGATTAAAGTTGACAGTGCAGATGAGCAGGTTGCTCGTGATTATGAACTCGAGAAGAATATCACAGTAGACGAAGCAAAATCTAAGATTGAAACAGCTTTAACTCAGGCAAACAACATCGGTGTGGATTATGGAACTGTAACTGCAACAGGTACAGCTGGATCAGACAGCAAGTACACCTTCGAAATTGCGAAGGGTCAAGCAACTGTAGCGAAGAATCTTTCCTTTGCATTACATGTAGGTGCAGACGCAGACATGTCCAACAAGATTACGGTTGATATCGCAGCAATGAGTGCAGCAGGACTTGGAGTTCAGAACCTCAACGTAAAAGATGATTCAGGTATGGCAGCTACATACGCAATCGATGCAATCGCAGACGCAGTTGCAAAGGTATCCGCTCAGAGATCAGCACTCGGTGCTGTTCAGAACAGATTAGAGCATACCATCGACAACGTAGATAACGTAGTTGAGAATACCACAGCTGCTGAGAGCCGTATCCGTGATACTGATATGGCAAAAGAAATGGTTACCTACAGCAAGAACAACATTCTTGCTCAGGCTGGCCAGTCAATGCTTGCTCAGGCAAATCAATCAACACAGGGTGTACTTTCTCTTTTAGGCTAAACAGGGTAAAAGACAAAGCTATACGCTTAGGAAAGAGACGCGCGATGCGCGTCTCTTTTTGTGATATAGTTTATTGTGAGCGGAAGCAAGAAAGGGTATAATGAAAAAAACAATTAGAAAAGTTTATGATGATAAAACACGAAAGGGAGAATTTATGAAAACAAAACTTAAGGCAGGAACAGTTGTAGCATTTGTAGTCTGGCTATTGTGGTTGTTTGTCACATACTATATTACACTTCCGGCGCTGAATCCGCATTCAACAGGATTTTGGCTGTATCTAATTATTGCAGTGATTTTACCGGTAGCCATCTTTTTCGCACTGAAGACCTCAGATGTGAAGATTTCGAAGAAGGGATTTAAGATTGACTCAAGGATGTTACATCCCGTTGCAAAATGGTTATTTATAGCAATTGGAATCATCATCGCAATCATGATCATCGGTACAATCAGCGGAGCTAAACTGTTTCATGCAAAGGGTTATTCTTCTATTTTGAAGACAGAAACCTACGAATTCACTGAAGACATCGACCAAAACAGTGCGCTTTCCATGATCGCACTGATGGATACCGACAGTGCAATCCGTTTAGGAAACCGAGAGATTGGTAGTTTGACGGAATTGGTTAGCCAATATGATGTTTCTGAGAATTATTCGCAAATTGATTATCAAGGCTCTCCGGTTAAGGTATCCGCATTAGATTATGCAGGATTCTTTAAATGGATGGGAAATAAAAATAGCGGTGTGCCCGGATATGTTTCAGTAGACCCGGTGGAGCAAAATGCAGATTACATCTCTTTGGATGAAGGAATGAAGTATGTGCCATCAGCATATTTTAACAGTGATTTGGATCGTCATATCCGTTTCAATTTCCCGACAGCGATTTTTGGAAATACACATTTTGAAATCGATGAAGATGGGAAGCCGTATTATGTAGCAAGCGTATATGAATATAAAATCGGCCTGTTCGGCGGTGAGACTGTAAAGGGTGCCATCATTGTGGATCCGGTAAGCGGCGATTGCAATTATTATTCGGTTGCAGATGTTCCAACGTGGGTTGATTTTGTATTCGATGGAGATTTGCTTACCACACAGTATAATTGGTACGGAGAACTGGGGAATGGATTCTGGAATTCCATCTTTGGAAAGAAGGGATGCAAGAAGTGCACTGAGACATATAATAGCGAAGACGAAAGCTACGCTGCAAATTACGGATATATCGCAAAAGACGGGGACATTTGGATTTACACAGGTGTCACTTCTGTAAACGAAGATGCATCCAATATTGGATTTATCCTGGTCAATCAAAGAACCGCAGAAGCCCATTATTATGTGATTGCAGGGGCAGATGAAAATTCTGCCATGAGTGCAGCAGAAGGTGAAGTACAGGAAAAGGGATATGATGCAAGCTTCCCATCACTGATTAACGTAGATGGTAATCTGACTTATGTGATGGTTTTAAAAGACAGCAGCGGAATCGTAAAGCTTTATGCAATGGTAAATGTAGAACAGTACAATAAAGTAACCACAGCATCCACAATCGAGGAATGTTACGAAAAGTATGAGCGTGTTCTGAAAAGAAATACAGATTCCGAGGATGAGGATTCGGATGATCAGAATGTAGATGATACAGAATTGCCATCAGATGATGTGGAAGAAGAATTGGGAGAGGAAGAAACCTTAACCATTAAGATTGTATCCATTCAATATGTGAACATCGATGGCGATACTTATGTCTATATAGAAGGCGACGATCAAAAGGTTTACCGCCAGAAATTTGAAGATAATGAAATGCTAATCACCCTCCGCGAAGGTGATTCCATTACAGTAAATGCGCAGCTTTCACAGCGTGGAATCTACTATATTAACAGTATTGCGGAATAATTTATAAGAAAATTTCATAAAAATAAAAAAACGAAATGTTGGGCTTAAGGCCCAACATTTTTTTGCCGATATACAAAATGTAGTGGAAAAGGATTTGGTAAAGATGTTGGGAAAAAAGTACCAATTTGAAATTTTTTTAAAAAAATACTAAAGTCTTGGAATTCCGTTCCGATATAGAATACAAGTAACAAAACACCAAACAAAAAAATACCAAACCAAACAACCAAAAAAGGAATTGCGGTTAACCACCGTAGCACATTCAAGGAGGAAAAAGTAATGGTAGTACAGCACAATATGCAGGCAGTGAATGCCAACAGAATGTTAAACATCACAACAGGCGCACAGTCAAAGTCAACTGAGAAGTTATCTTCCGGTTACAGAATCAATAGAGCAGCAGACGACGCAGCCGGACTTGCTATTTCTGAAAAGATGAGAAAGCAGCTCCGTGGACTTGACCAGGCATCTACCAACGCAGAAGACGGTGTATCTGCTGTGCAGACAGCTGAAGGTGCATTGAACGAAGTGCAGTCAATGCTTCAGCGTATGAACGAATTATCAGTTCAGGCAGCAAACGGAACAAACTCTGATTCAGATCGTGATGCAATCCAGAGCGAAATTGATCAGTTAACAACAGAAATCGATCGTGTTGCAGAGACAACCAAATTCAATGAGACAATGTTATTAAAGGGTGCAAACGGAACCAAGACCGTATATCTTAAAGGACATGACGGTGGTGTCGTTGGTACAGACAGCGCATATATCTCATTCGTAGATGGATCAACAAAGGCAACACTTACAGTTAAACTCGAAGTAGGTAAGACTGTTACAGTAGCAGGACAGGTTTACAAGATTAAGTCAGCAGAAGATGGAACAAGTGCTCCTGATTCACTTTCTTTTGTACAGCAGTCTATCGCAAGCGGCGCGAATGATACCGTAACAATCGACGGAACTACATATACAAAGATTGAAAATCCAACTGCAGATAACCCAGAATATGTATACGATGCAGGAACCGGTTCTACTTATCAGTTCGCTGAATTAGCAGAAATGGTAGCTGACGGAACAAAGGTTATCTTAAATTCTACAAGCAGTGATGATGAATATACTGTATGGGATTACACAGATGAGCAGCATGCATTAACAGCTGATCAGGTAGCAGAGAAGATTAGAACAGCACTTGTTCAGGCAAACAATATCGGTGCAGATGTTTACTCTACCGCTGCTGCAGCAACAAGTGATGATGACCAGAACTATACCTTCACAATCAACAAGGGTACAGTAAACGTAGCAAACGATTTATCATTCAACTTACATGTTGGATCAGATGCAGATATGTCAAACAAGATTACAGTTCAGCTTCAGGCAATGAGCGCTGCAGGTCTTGGTATCAAGAACTTAAACGTATCTGATGATTCAGGTGTAGCTGCTACATACGCAATCGACGCAATCGCCGATGCACTTGAAACAGTATCTGCTCAGAGATCTGCACTCGGTGCTATCCAGAACAGATTAGAGCATACCATCGATAACTTAGATAACGTAGTAGAAAATACCACATCTGCTGAATCTCGTATCCGTGATACAGATATGGCTGAAGAAATGGTTACCTACAGCAAGAACAACATTCTTGCACAGGCAGGACAGTCAATGCTTGCACAGGCAAACCAGTCAACACAGGGTGTTCTCTCATTACTTCAGTAATCGAAAACAGTATTATAAATATCAAACCGGGTGGACTTTCCACCCGGTTTTCTTATGATATATGGAATTTCTCCGAAATTCCTATATCATAAGAAGCACTCCGTGCAGGATGCGACTGGTGCGCAGATGAATATGCAAGCTAATGCTTGCGCGCAGCAGCGCGCAAAGAGTTGCAGTGCAACTCTTTGTTTTATAATAGAATGCAAAAATTAGCGCAGTATTGTAAAATAGAAATAAAATATAGATTTGTAGGAGGCAAAACAAATGACATTAGAGACATTACAAAAAGAAATGATTGCAGCAATGAAAGCAAAGGATAAGCCTAGAAAGGAAAGCATTTCCGTATTGGTATCTGCAGCAAAGAAAGTTGCAATCGATAGCGGAGAACGCGAGAATCCATCAGAAGAACTTGTTAATTCCGCAATTATGAAAGAAGTCAAAAGTGTAAAGGAGCAGATTGATACCTGCCCTGCTGACAGAACAGATTTATTGGATGAATACAAAGCACGTTTAGCAGTTTTCGAGGAATTTGCACCGAAGATGCTTTCTGCAGAAGAAGTAGAAGCGATTCTAAAAGAGAAATTTGCAGATGTATTAGCAACCAAAAACAAAGGCAATATCATGAAAAATGTAATGCCTGAATTAAAAGGAAAAGCAGACGGAAAAGTCATTAACCAAGTAGTGGCAAAGCTTTGCCAGTAGGAAAGAAACGGATGATATGCATCAGGAAAACAAAATTCTGCTCACCATATCGGTGATGGCATCAAATCGAAAAGAGACAACTGAAAAATGCTTGAAATCATTGGAAAAATTGCGTAAGGAAGTTCCCTGCGAGCTGATTATTACCGATACCGGATGTGAGCCGGATATGCGCAAAATGGTGGAGTCCTATGCAGATCGAGTCATCGAATTTACCTGGTGCAACGATTTCTCAAAAGCGCGCCAGGCCAGTTTGGATATTGCGCAAGGGGAATGGTATATGTATCTGGATGATGATGAATGGTTCATCGACACAGATGCGCTCATCGATTTCTTCAAAGGGCAGGACCATATCCGTTGCGATTTTGCCACATATGTTCAGCGCAATTATTACGATTGGGATGGCGAAGAATATAATGATGTCTGGGTTGGGCGCATGATCAAGATTGTACCCGGAGTGCATTTTGAGGATAAAATCCACGAACATTTAGAACCTGTAAAGGACAAAAATATCGCAGCGATTCAATCCGTGGTAGAACATTATGGCTATATTCATAAAAGTGTCGAAGAAGAGCGTGCGCATTATGAACGCAACCGCAACCTGCTTTTAGAGATGATTGCAGAGAATCCGCAAAATATCAGACCGCGGATTCATCTGCTTCAAGAATATCGTGCCATGAATGAATTCAAAGCGCTATTAGATGCGGCTGATGAGGGGCTTTTACTATTACAAAATGTAAAGCAAAGCGAAGATAGAAATGATATAACAGGATTCTATGCCGGAAAAATCATGGCACAAACAGCCCTGGGAAAACCGGATGAAGTGCTTCAAACCGCAAAAGAAATCAAAGCAGATCAAAGAGTCACAGACACAGGTCGGGCTTACAGCGCACTCTATGAGGCAAATGCAAATCTTGCGCTCGGTAACATCAAAGAGGCGCAGACTTGTTGCAAAGAATATTTACGCATTGCGAATCAATTAGACCTAGATCCTGCCGAGAAGTTTCTGCAATCCACAGCCGTATTCGCAGGAAAAGCGTTCGGAAACGAAAACCTGGTACGTATCTATTCCATGCTTTTGCTGACGGAATTGAAGCAGAATCAACTGTCTCACATAGATGAATATGTGGATAAGCTAGGCTGGGAATCCAAGCATCCATATATATACGGAGGACTACCGGAAGCAATCATAGATGCAGGTCTAAATCTAGCCACGGCAACAAACGTTTCTGATTCTGATGAAAACATCGAAAAGCTGCTGGGAGTCGCGTTGGGAAAAATCGCGCAGCTGGAATTGCAAAAGTGGACTGTTTGGTATGCGAAGCTACAAACCAATCAGGGAATACCATTGTCATCAGCGGTATTAGAATGCGACATTGAAATCTGGATGCAGGAATTGGAACAGTATGCAAATCATTGCGGCCTCTCATCGCTATTAGATCTTCAGGAAGCGCTCACGCAAGCACTTGACGCAGAAGAGATTCATCTTTGCTATCTGAATCTCTATGCCATTCGGAGATATCTATGCGAAAGCGTCGGGGCAGAAGGAGACACAGTCGCTGAAAGCGCGGAGCTGTTTTTGCAATATGCGCAACTTGTGCAGCAGTTTGAAGCGCTATACAACGAGCAGTGTGCACAGAAAGAATCTGAGAATGCAATGATGGCAGACTGTATACGGGCGGCAGAACAAATCCGGGCAGCTTTCGAAGCAACAAAAGAAGTAGAGCAAATGAAAGCGCTTCGAAATGCAGCAGTGGAGGATCCGGAGTTGGCACCGGCGATTCGAAACTATATCACCCTGCTATCCAACGCACAGAAAACTAATTCCACCCAAGTGAATCAAGAGATGGAAGCCCTAAAGCAGCAGCTAATGCAGCAGGCAAAAGAATTAAATGAAGCAGGTCAAACAGAAGATGCCATCGCAATACTGACGCAATTGCAGAACCTACTGCCAACAGATCAAGAAATCCAAAACATGCTTCAACAATTATAGAGAGATTAATTTTATAAAAATTGCTGACGAATCTTTCTCCGCCTCGCAGTCATAAGTCCACATTCAAACATTTTCATCAGCAACAGGTCTTCGAAATTCTTCACTTGTGCAGGCTCCGCCATTTACTCAGTACGGATTTTGGCAACCACAGCCACATCCCTCTTCCCGCACAAAATCGGGGCTCGCTGCGCAAAAATTGCCCAAGCAAGTGTTTCACTTCTAACACCGAATT
>SVFB01000086.1 GCA_015057085.1 Lachnospiraceae bacterium | reverse complement strand
AATTGCAAGCACAATAACTGTCGCCGGCGCACATTTTCTGCAATATTCTCCCCATCCAACAGGATGTCCGGCCTTTGCAGCAACGGAGGTTCCCACAACATTTGCAGAAGCTCCGATTGGGGTTGCGCTACCACCCACATCCGTACCCATTGCCAGGGCCCATGATAAGGTCTGAAGGCTGATGCCGCTGGTTGCTGCCAAGGTATCAATGACAGGCACCATGGTTGCTGCAAAAGGAATATTGTCGATAAATGCAGAAGCGATTGCTGATACCCAGATGATAATTGCAACCATCACATATGCATTTCCTCCACTGACATGCTCGATAAATTTGGCAATCAAATCCAAAATCTGAGTTTGTTCCAAACCACCTACAACCACAAAAAGTCCAATGAAAAACAATAGCGTCTTATAATCTACTTTCTTTAGCACCTCAAGGCAATGCTTTCCGGAAGAGATCATGGTTGCCACAGCAATCACGGTTCCGATAAAAGCAACCGTCAAACCGGTCATCGCATGTGTCACTAAAAGCACTACAGCGCACAAGAAAATCACACAGCTGATTGCAAATCCCGGCTTATCCGTAATTGCACTCTCCGGCGAAGGAAGACAACTCAAATCCACAGTCTTTCCTGAGTTCTTTCCCATTAACTCTTTTCTAAATGAGAAAAAGAAAAAGATTATAACAAATACCAGTGAAATCACTGCGATAATACCGGTGTGTGTCAAAAAGTCTACGAATGAATAGTGAAATGCGGTTCCAATGATGATATTTGGAGGATCTCCGCACATCGTTGCTGAACCGCCCAGATTCGCGCAAAAAATTTCCGCCAGAATCATCGGCACAGGTGTAAAATCCAACAGTTGAGAAAGTTCAACCGTCACCGCCGCCAAAAACAAAATTACAGTGATACTGTCAATGAACATTGCTAATATGAAGGACATCACCATAAATGTAACAAAAATAGAAATCGTCTTATAATGAACTGCTTTTGCAATTCTCATGCATAGCCAACGGAAGAATCCGACGCGTGCCATTCCCTCCACCATAATCATCATCCCGGCGATAAAAATAATCGTAGCCCAGTTGATTCCGGAAGTGGATTCTGATGCAGTTCCTGCAGCATACCAAAATCCGGTGGTGAAAATATTTTTAAAGTTTAATGTTTCCATCAATGCTTTCGGAGAACGCATTGCAACTCCAAAGACAAATATCATTGTCAATACGGCACAACTTAATGTAATCCAGTGGCGTTCAAACTTTTCTGAAATGACCATTAAGAACATTCCAAGGAAAATTATGACAGCTAAAATCTGTGCTGCTAACATTTTTGTTTCCTCCTTTTCAAATACGCCTTGTATTTTACTCTATTCTATCCAACTTGGGAACAAAAAATTTTGATTTTGCAAAAATAGGAATTCTGTACACAAAGTGATAGAGTCTCTGGGGGAAACCAGAGACTCTATCGAGGAGTTTAGTTATGAAAATGTTTAAAATAAAAAGGGAATAATGTAAAGGGGGGTGTCCCTTTGACAAGTATTACTATACACATAAAATGTGTCCAATTTGTGTTTTCATTCAAAATAAATTATAAATTTTCTAAATTTCTTTTAAAAGTTCTTTGCAAAGCTTGATTTTATCGGAAGAATCCGGAAGGCTATTTCGAAATTCCACCTCTCCTTTTTCGGTTCGATCTGTCAAAAGGTGTGCTTCTTCCAAACGACGATGCATCTCTCTTGCGGTTCCTTCACCGCCATCAAATACCGTAACCGACTCCCCTAGGGTTTCGACAATCGCATCTCGAACGAAGGGATAATGGGTACATCCTAATACCACGCTGTCCACCGGTTCCTGCTTATATGCATACAGAAGCTCCACAAGATATTTTTTTAGATCATCACCGTTTAAATCCCCGCGCTCCACAAAGTCCATTAATCCCGGACAAGGAAGTGGTATGATTTCGCCCTGATTCTGATAGCGCTCCATCAACTTTTGAAATTTCGCTTCTCGAATGGTCATCGGAGTCGCCATCACCAAAACGGTAGGATGCTCTTTTGCTTCCACTGCCGGTTTCAATGCCGGCTCAATTCCCACAATCGGAATCTTGGGATATAATTCACGAAGATTTCTCACCGCAGCTGAAGTTGCTGTGTTACATGCAACCACCAATCCTTTTGCGCCTTCTTCAAACAAATCCTTTGCGTGACCGATTGTCAATTCACGCACCTCATCAGTTGTCTTCGTGCCATAGGGAGCATTCGCAGAATCACCAAAATAAATATAATTTTCATTCGGCATTATATGTACCAACTCTCTTAATACACTGATTCCGCCAACGCCGGAATCAAAAACGGCAATCGGTTTATTAGATTTCAGTAAACTCATGCGTTTCCTCTTTTCACTTTTTTTATTACTATGATATAATTATATCACGAATATATGGGAGGTCAAAAGCATGGCAACAATCCGTGAAGAGTATTTCGGGGAATACAAACAATGTGAATACTGTCATCGTCCGCTTCCGGAAGCTTTCGAAGGCACTGTTTGCCCTGCTTGCGCAGACCGCTTGCTCTTCCAAGAGGTAAAGGAATATATTCGCGAAAATAATGTCAACGAATATCAGGTGGCCGATCATTTTCATATTCCGGTACGCCGTGTAAAGCAATGGATTCGCGACGGCCGTATCGAATATGTAACAAACGGAGATAACAGCTTAACTTCTGTGCACTGTCAACGTTGCGGCGCCCGTGTCAGCTTCGGCACCTTATGCCCAAGATGTTTAAAGCTCCTGAACTCAAATATCCGCGGATACGAAGCCCAGGAGCAGGAACATGCAAGTCGCATGCGATTTGTCGATTATGACAAAGATCATCAGTAAATTATGCTTTACGAATTACTTTTTGCTGATACTTTTTACAGATTTCATTTAACATCTTATCATCTAATTCCACCTTCAACAAAGACAACTTATTCTCTTTCTTGATGATGATATCATACACAACCGCATCTGCTTCTAATGAATAGCAGTTGTGATTCTTGATCTGTGTATCATTCTCGTACTTATAAACGCTTCTATCGCCCTGTGGTGCGATCTGAACCACGTCATCCATCGTAAATGCCATAATCCTCTTACGGCGGCTTTTATTGATGACTTTTGCGATTCTGAAGTCTCCGTCAAAATAAGACACTTCAAATTCAAAATATCTTCGGAACGTCCAAAAATACCATAGCAAAATAAAAATGATTGCCGGAACAAATGCAAAGATCAGAGCGTATGTTAATACAATGCATGCCAACGCCAATACACCCCAGATTGCAGCAACTGCAGTTTCTCCCATAGTACGTTTCTTTACTGTTAAAGTGTATAATTCCATTCTTCTTCTCCTTCATGAAATTTTGATACTAAAAAAAGCGGGTGATGGGAATCGAACCCACGTATCCAGCTTGGAAGGCTGGTGTTCTACCATTGAACTACACCCGCATATTCGGCTGTCAACCTGACAGCCAAAAACTATTATAACAATTTTTTAAAATAAGTCAACACGTCCGGAGAATTTTTCGTTAATAACATAATATGCTGAATAATCTTCCGGCTTAACATAGATTTCAACCTTCTTGATTGAAGCTGCGGTATGGCCCTCAGCTACAAACTGAGCTTTTACCTTTTCTTCAACATCTACTACGTTAACTTCGTTGTTTTGATACTGAACTTTGACACTCACCTTTGAAGCTGCTACTGCTGGCTTCTTAGCTTCTGGCTTCTTAGCTTCTGCTTTCTTAGCAGGCGCCTTCTTTGTGGTTACTTTCTTAGCTGGAGCTTTCTTAGCAACTGCTGCCTTTACAGGTGCTTCTACCTTTACAGGTGCTTCTGCCTTTGCAGTCTCCTTAACCACTTCTTTTGCTTTGGTTTCTGCAGCCTTTGCTGCTGTTACTTTCACGTCGTTTGCCATGATTTTCCCTCCCGTTAAAAACTAGCTAACTAAAAACGTTTCAAGTGCTACTAAAGCATCCTCCTCATCGGCTCCGTCGGCCCCAATTTCAACCGCCATATTCTCTGATGGGTTAAATGCCATAACACCCATGATACTCTTAGCGTTAATCTTGCGGTTATCGCTTTCTAATGTAATCTCACTGTCATATCGACATGCGACCTGAACAAGCTCTGCAATTGGATTTTCATGATTTTTAGAAAGATCAGAAACATTTACTCTCTTCTTTAACATTATGTTCTCCTTATCAATAATGACAATTTCTTACTTTGTAAAATATATAGCATTTCCTTAGTATTTTCAAGGCTTCAATCACATTTCTGTGACTTTTGATTAAAAAGTGTAAAAACACCTGAATTTTTTAGACAATTTTTCTGTTTTATTATTTTAAATATGTGATAAAGATATTACCACTGGAAGCAAAAAGTGCTTCCGCATCACTGATGCTCATAGATGCTGTCGACTGAGATGCAGTATCAAAATAATATACTACAGAGGAAGTATATCCCGTCAGCAATACCGCTTTATCCGTTCCTGTCATCGCAAAGACAGGACTGCCCTCACTAATGTAATACAGAACTTCTTCTAATGTACATCCCGATACATCCAATACAATCGCATCTTTTAATGCGGATTTCAAAATATCATAAACCGCCGTTCCGTTTTCTATCAAATCAGCAACTGCAATTCCGGCTTCTTCCCGCATCAGCATCGCACTGACTGAGCAAGTGATTGAACTGCCACCTTCATCCGTATCATATATTTCCAAACCTGTAAACGGACTCACCGAAGTGGCCATCGAACGATTCCATACATAAGATTGTCCCTGATCCACTACGACACCGTTCACCGCATAAGCCTGGTCAATTGCATCCGAAATACTATCTGAAGTGAATACAACCGTTCCTTTTTCATATACATAGAAACGCTCTGACGCCTCTTCCAAGGTGATATTCAAATCCGTATCGCTGTCCGAAACCAGAAGCTGAGATGTTATCATCTTCGCCTCCGTATTCTTGGTGTTAACCAACTCCAGCTGGACCTGTGTTTCTTTCACATCGCTGACCGTTGTGGTTATCAAAACGTTCTGCTCCGTATCCGCCTCACGATTCATAATGGTATCTGTTCCATTGCTCACATAGCTTCCGCCTGACAACTTCTCCAGATTAACGGTGATAATATAATCCTCCACAGAAATACCGGAAATATATCCCGAAGACGGCGTATAATTCTTTAGCTCTGTCGGCGAACCATCTGAGACATCCATAATCTTTAATGCGCTCATTGCAAATGATACATTTCCCGCATCATCCGTCAACACATCTTTAGTATTTGCAATTCCGTAGATTAGATCATCATCAATAAAGCCTAGCGTACGCAGATAGGTACCGCTCTCGGCATTGATTTCGTAGGTGGAAAGATTGCGCAAATCCACCACCTTAATTTGCGTTGCTTCATTCACCATCGTAGGATCAATATATGCAAAATACTGTCCACTTTGTGAAACAGCATAGCTGTCCGAATTGATATTTTCGATGAGTACCGTTGCAGATTTGCTTGCCAAATCCACCTGATACAAATCGCCTGCCATAATTAAGAACAGTGTTTCCTGTTCATTCACATAAAGCAATTGGCCAAGTTCCGCCTTTAATACTTCATAGGACTGATCACACTGAATAAAGATTTCTTCTTCAATGGTGTGCGACAATCCATCATAATGATAAACCGCCACACCGACTTCACCTTCATGGTTGCCGCGGTTCATATAGCCATATACCACAAAATCGACGCTTCCCGCCTCATCCACGCTGACAATCTTAATATCGTGTTGTTCCCAGTTCTCTCGGATATCCAGACCCTCTAACGAGCGGAAGGAAAATACTCTTGCTATATGATTAGATTCCGCATTATAGCACCACAATTCGCCCTCCTGTACAAAGGCAATGATATCTCCCGCATCATTTGCACGATATTCCACATCCGTATCTCGAATGCCTAATTGCAGATTTCCGGCGTCACTTAAAATCTCATTCTCACCACTGAAAATCTGTGTCATCGTACGTTCAAAATTCAAAACATACATACGCGTCTCGGTATTGCGCAAGCGGTAATACTCTTCCACATTATAAAATTCTGTCTCGCCGGCTTCATTCTTGTAGCTCATCACATAATTGAGCACAATCACATTATAGGTATCGCTAATTTCTTTGATATCAGCAATGACTTCCGTTGCCACCTCTCCCTCAAACTTTGACCATGTAATCTGGTTCAAAGTACAGGTCAAATCCACGTAATGCAAGGTGGTTGCATCACCTGTTGCCGGATCCATATATGTCGGAATAAAGCTTGCGCCTTCGCCGTTTAAAGTGTAATCATGAAATTCCTTTGCAAATGCAAGACACTCCGGAACATTTCGATCGACAGTGCGCTCAAGTCGCGTATAATAATAGACATCTCTGCCATCTGCGGAAAGCGTAATGCGATAAACATATTCTTCGTTATTCTCCAACAGATTCTCTACTTCAGCATCATAGGAAATCGTATTTCCACTGGAAGTATATTCTGTGATTTCACCATCAGCCACCAAGCGCTCCCCGTCCAGACTACGAATCTCATAACGGATAGAATCCACCGGTGTGCCATATGTATTGATTTTCACATGAAGTAATCGATCATCCTGAATCGGCGTGATGGTATCTCGCATCGCACATTGATTCATTTCGTTCACATAACCATGTAGTTCATTGATTGTGATATCGTCATATGTAAAATAAACCACCGGAAGAGAAGCCTCCTCCAGTGATGATGTAAGATCCTTATTTGTTTTATTCATGAGCAATGAACCTGCAATAATCGTTAATACGAATACTACAAGTAACACCACCGGACGAATCCATCGTTTCATTGATTCACTCCTGTATCCACGAATTAATTGTTGCCATCAGTTGCACTGTCATCAGTTGATTCGCTGTTGTCAGTTGATTCAGCGTCGTCAGTTGATTCACTTTCTGTTTCGGAATTTGGATTCTCATCTGTGACATAATCCTGATATACGTAACCTTCCACTCCGTTGAAGTTTACCTTGATAAATCCATCCTGTTCACCGATTTTAATCAACTCATCTCCGATATTTAAAACCGCCAATACTTCGCTGGAAGTAGATGCTTCCGCACGCAGATTGACATTTGCAGTCGCCCAAACATATCCTGATTCAGCCTCCTGCGTCGGTGCCTCAGAATTCACTTTTTCTGTCTCCGGTTCAATCAGCTCAGGAATATAAATCGTTTCTGATTCCGTTTCTGTATTCTTACTATTCTGTGCAACTTTCTCCTGATGTCGCTTGGCCAAGAATATTCCCAAAGTGACAATCAACGCAATAAATACCAAAACAATTGCCGCAAAAATAATTCGCGCAATGATAACATCTTTTCTATGTGATTTCTTCATAAAATCATCCTCCCAGATGACAACATGTTATTACAATTATTTTCCAATTTTAATGTTTCTATTTATATAAAAAGGAAGCTCTGATTTCTCAGAACTTCCTTATTATATCATATTATTTGTGCTTTGCAATCGAGCATATAGCCTATTAGTATGTATAATACAAATATGGAATTACGCTTGATGAAAGTTTCCACTCACCATCGATTAATGTTACATAAACATAATCATAATTAGAGCTATCATATGTCTTATTTTCCTTTGTCACTTTGCCGGTCCACCAATCGGTTGTAACATCCACAGAAGTGGTTGTATAATTATAATTAATGGTAAACTCTACGCAAAGATTTCCATTACTGTCCACATTTGTATAATACAGCTCTTCATAAAGATCAGAAAAATCAGCGCTTATGATACCTTCAGCTGTTTTCTTTGCTTCAGAATCAAGATGCTTGATTTTCTGAGCATAATAGCGAGAATATTCATCCATATAATAATTCCAATTGCTCTCTGCATCAGAAACAATAGAATCTGTGTAGAGGCCGGAAATATCAGAGAAATCTCCACCCTGAATGCAGGTTGTGAGTATCTTCAAATAACCGTTGTATGCAGCATCTGCTGCTTCGCTTAACATTTCATTGCTCAATTTAAAATCATATAAACTGCAGCTGTAATCATCATATGAGACATCATAGACTGTTGACGCACCCACAACATCGCCCAATGCTGTAGAAAACTCATGATTTCCCATAAAGATATGAGGAATCACATAAGTTTTATAGTCATCATCCGTAGTTGTGATATATTTGTCATCAAGCTTCTCGCCATCCACCATAATATCAAAAGTGGCATAGGTGCTTACTGAAACATTATCAACAATATATGAGCTTCCAGAAACAGTCCAGTCATTAAAGAACAGGAACTTTCTTCCGGTCTTATTTAAGGTAAGAGTTGTGGTTCCCTCATCATATTTGCTCTTGTAGCTTACTTCAACATATTTAGCATCCTTATCATCGTTTGCGTCTTTGTAGATGCTTGCATAAGCATCGGATAATTCCTTTGCTGTTACTTTATATGTATCTGTATAAGCTGATGTCTTTTGAGCCGCAATAAAGTTCTCTTTTGTAAGGAATCCATTTTCCTCATCAAGATCAAGACAGTCATAAACTGTATCCCAATCTTCAGCAAGATAAGCCTCATAATATTTTTCTGCTGCATTTGCTGCGCTGAATGTACTATTACCTACTTTAAAGAATACGACAATCATTACAACAAATACGATGGCCTCAACTGCAGTTGCAATAATCCATGCAAAATCCTTAATCGGACGCATCTGTCTCGGTGCAGCATAAGCCTGCTGAGCATATGCCTGCTGTGGTTGTACCGGTTGCTGTGGCTGTACCGGCTGCTGTGGTTGCGCTGGCTGTGCCGGCTGTACTGGTTGCTCCGGTTGTACTGCCTGCGCCGGCTGTACCGGCTGCTGTGGCTGCTCCGGTTGTACTGCCTGCGCCGGCTGTACCGGCTGCTGTGGCTGCTCCGGCTGTACTGCCTGTGCCGGCTGTACCGGTTGTGCATTATATGATCCTGACTGAACTGTAGTCTCAGCTGCAGCTGACTCAGGAGCTTCTGTTTTATTCACATTTTCCGGCTGAAAATCCGGATCTACTGTAGGAAGCTCCAACTTTGCACCACAGCTTTCGCAGAATAAAGAATCATCTGCGTTTTTGGTTCCGCAATTAGAACAAAACATATTCTTTTCCTCCTTACTATGGTGTATAAGTTAAGTTATTATCTGTTGCATAAGTTTCGATATATGCAAAATTTGTTTTTTCAACATCCGTTAATAAATCCGGTGTAAAATCAGCATTTGCTGTATACCATGACTTGCCAGTGAAATATGTATTCAATGCTGCATCTTCAAATACATATCCATTTCTCGCATAAATCTCATATTTTGCGTAATAAAGTTCCTCAGCTGTAAGATCCTTCAGATCTGCATCAGTCAATGCAGTGGTCTGACTGTTCTCCAAAATGTATGCTGCAGGATCATCCATCGCAGATTTCTTTTCTTCGGTCTCTGTTTCTGTTTCTGTTTCGCCTGAAGTACCGTTTGATCCGGATGTGATGCTTACATCATCAAATGACCACTTAGATTGTGTATCCTCTCCATCCTCAGTTTCTCCCTGCTCTGTTTCGCCTGATGACTCTACAGAAACAGTTCCTTTGTTCTTTCCGCCGACAACTTTGACAACAACAGTCAATGCAATCATTGCAATAATCAAAACACCCAATACAATGACAATCGGCTTCAAAACTTTGTTTGCCTTTTCCATTTTATACTCCTTCCTTTTTTCATACGTGTGTCAAACAAATCACACTTTTATAAAATTATAAAATATCTACTCTTAAAACGCAAGAAATAGGAACGACAAAAGCCCCACTTACGTGGGGCTTCTGCCATAAGATTAGGAGACGAATTTTAGTTCTCAGCCTTGAGGGCTGCTGTTAGCTGTGGAACAATCTTCTTCCAGTCGCCTACGAGACCGTAGTCGGCTACATCGAAGATCGGAGCATCCTCATCTTTATTAATTGCGATGATGAGGTCAGACTCTTCCATACCAGCAACGTGCTGGATGGCACCTGAAATTCCGATTGCGAAATAGATATTTGGACGAACAGTCTTTCCTGTCTGTCCAACCTGGTAATCCTGTGCTAACCATCCGTTTTCTACAACGGCACGTGAGCAAGATACCATTCCGCCCTTGAAGCAAGAAGCAAGTTCTCTTAACTCATCAAATCCTTCTGCGGAGCCTACTCCACGTCCACCGGATACGAGAACCTTTGCATCCATAATATTTTCTACAGATCCAACTGCCTTTACTACTTCAAGAATTTCTACATAACGATCATTCTCTTTCAAGCCGGCATCAAAGTTGATAACTTCTGCCTTATGAGAAGGATCCTTAGGAAGCTTCTGCATAACACCCGGACGAACAGTTGCCATCTGAGGACGGTTGTTCGGGCAAGCGATGGTTGCGATGGTATTTCCACCGAATGCCGGACGAGTCATAAGAAGCTGATTGTGCTTCTGCTGATCTTCCTTTCCAGGAATTGCCTTGAGTGGAAAATCACCAATCTCAAGTACTGTACAATCAGCAGTCAATCCGGTTGCAACTCTTGCAGAAACGGTAGGACCGAGGTCACGACCGATTGCGGTTGCACCTACAAGCATAATTTCCGGCTTGTATTCATTGATAACTGCAGTCAAAGCCTGTGCATAAGGCTCTGTGCGGTATGTCTCTAATAATGGATTATCTACTACGATAACCTTGTCTGCACCGTATGCACCTAATTCATCTGTTAAGTTTGCTACGTTTGAACCTAACAATACAGCGGTTACATCGGTACCTAATTTATCAGCAAGCTCTTTTCCTTTTCCGATCAATTCGAAAGCAATTGAGCTTAACTCATTGTCTACCTGCTGGGCGAACACATAGACGCCCTTATATTCTTCTAAACCCATGTTTATTCTCCTATTATGATAATATGAAAATTTACGCTTCTATATTGACACATCGATTAGATGATGTGCTTCTCACGGAACTTATCCATAAGGTAGTTTACTGATTCGGTAGGATCAAGGTTTACCTTTTCTCCTGCTCCCTTTGCTACCTTATCGGAAGCCTTCGCGATCTTTGTTGGTGAGCCTGCAAGTCCGATGTTTGCATCGTCAAGATCTGTAAGATCAGCTCTGCCCCATACGGTTACTTCCTTCTCATCATAAGCGTCAAAAATTCCGCCAGGAGTCATATATCTAGGCTCGTTTAATTCTGAAAGAGCGGTAATCAGACATGGCATCTTAGCCTTTACGACATGATATCTGTCTTCGTACTGTCTCTTAACTACTACTGAATTGCCTTCAACCTTTACGTCTTCTGCGTAAGAGATTACAGGAAGTCCAAGATGCTCTGCAATCTGAGGACCAACCTGAGCGGTATCTCCATCAATAGCCTGACGTCCGGTGATGATTAAATCATAGTCTAATTTCTTTACTGCAGCTGCAACTGTTGAAGAAGTAGCCCAAGTATCTGCACCACCAAGTACACGATCTGTTACAAGGATTGCTTCATCTGCACCCATAGCCATAGCTTCGCGAAGCATTACATCTGCCTTTGGAAGTCCCATGGTAAGTACGGTAACCTTTGCTCCGGTTGCATCTTTGATTCTAAGGGCAGCCTCAAGGCCTGCCTTGTCGTCCGGGTTCATAATTGCAAGCATGGATGCTCTATCAAGTGTTCCGTCCGGGTTAAACTTTACTCCGCCTGCTGTGTCCGGAACCTGTTTAATACATACTACGATATTCATGTATTTCTTCCTCCTACTTCAATAATGCACCAGAGATTACCATACGCTGAACTTCTGAAGTTCCTTCGTAAATCTCTGTGATCTTAGCGTCACGCATCATACGCTCTACATCATATTCACGGATATATCCGTATCCACCGAAGAGCTGTACAACCTTTGTGGTTACTTCCATAGCTGTTTCAGCTGCGAACAATTTAGCCTTAGCTGCTTCTACAGAGTAAACCTTCTGATTTTCTTTTGCCTTAGCTGCCTTGTATACGAGAAGCTGAGCTGCCTCAACCTTTGTAGCAAGATCTGCCAATACGAACTGAGTATTCTGCTGTGCTGCAATTGAACGACCGAACTGCTTACGCTCTTTTGTATAAGCAATCGCTCTGTCTAATGCGCCCTCTGCAATTCCGAGAGCCTGAGCAGCGATACCGATACGTCCGCCATCAAGAGTGTGCATTGCGATTGGGAATCCCTTTCCTTCCGGTCCGAGGAGTGCATCCTTAGGAATTCTGCAATCTTCAAAGATTAATTCGTAGGTTGAAGAACCGCGGATACCCATCTTCTTCTCCTTTGTTCCGAAGGAGAATCCAGGTGCGCCCTTCTCTACGATGAATGCAGAGAAGTTCTTCTTCTTGCGTCCACGCTTATCTTCTGTAACAGAAGTAATTGCGATTACGATATAAACATCTGCAACCTTACCATTTGTGATGAAGCACTTAGAGCCATTTAATACCCATTCATCTCCATCCAATACAGCCTTGGTCTGTGCACCCTGTGCATCAGTACCGGCACCCGGCTCAGTCAAAGCAAAAGCGCCAAGCTTTTCTCCGGTTGCAAGTGGTCTAACATATTTCTGCTTCTGATCCTCTGTACCATAAGTAAGAATTGGATCGATGCAAAGGGAAGTATGTGCAGATACGATTACGCCTGTTGTAGCGCAAACTTTAGATAATTCTTCTACGCACATTACATAGGTAAGTGGATCACATCCCTGTCCGCCGTACTCCTTTGGTACAGGAATTCCCATAAATCCAAATCTTCCCATTTTGTCAACGGTCACCTGAGGAAATACCTCGGTCTCGTCGGTTTCTTGTGCCAATGGCTTAACTTCGTTTTCAGCGAAATCTCTGAATAAGCCGCGGGCCATCTCATGTTTCTGATCTAATGTGAAGTCCATGTTTTCGTCTCCTTCTATATATTTTGATTGATCTTACTGTGCATCTACAGGAGTCTTTGTACGATCTTCGTTGTACTTGTAGAATCCCTTACCAGACTTAACACCGAGGTTTCCACCACGAACCATCTTACGGATCAATGGGCATGCGCGATACTTAGAATCGCCGGTCTCGTTGTAAAGAACATCCATAATTGCAAGGCAGATATCAAGTCCTACGAAATCACCTAACTCTAATGGTCCCATTGGATGATTTGCACCGAGCTTCATAGCGGTATCGATGCCTGCGATATCAGAAACACCTTCCATCTTGATGAAAGCAGCTTCATTGATCATCGGGATGAGGATACGGTTTACTACGAATCCTGCTGCTTCATTTACCTGTACAGGAGTCTTTCCGATTTCTTCGGAAATCTTCTTGATGCAATCTACAGTTTCAGCTGGAGTATTCACACCTGCGATAACTTCGATTAACTTCATACGGTCTGCTGGATTGAAGAAATGCATACCGATCATTGGACGAGTAAGTCCGTTTCCGATTTCTGTGATTGAAAGAGAAGAAGTGTTAGATGCAAATACACATTCCGGCTTGCAGATCTTGTCCAACTCTGCGAATGTGGTCTTCTTAACTTCCATATTTTCGAAAGCAGCCTCTACGATTAAATCGCAGTCTGCACATAAGTCTTCCTTTAAACCAGGAGTAATCTTTGCAACGATTGCATCAACCTTCTCCTGTGTCATCTTTTCTTTCGCTACAAGCTTAGCATAACCTTTTTCGATTTTTGCTTTTCCGTTCTCAGCCCACTCCTGCTTGATATCGCAGAGTGCAACTTCGTAACCGTCAACCTGTGCAAATGCCTTAGCAATGCCCTGTCCCATTGTTCCAGCTCCAATAATTCCTACCTTCATTGTTTTCTCTCCTTGATCTTTGTGTTTATATCTCATGTGAAAAATTTGACAGCTATGTCAAATTTTTCACAAAGGGTTTAAAAAAAAGTAAACCGGATTCACCGACATCTATATCCACCCTTCGCACCGGACAGATGCGAAGGGTATAAGATTAACAAATGCAAATTCGATTACTTATAAGCTTCAACGATAGTAGAGCAGCCCATTCCTCCACCGATGCAAAGAGTTGCAAGACCTCTGTTTGCATTTCTTCTCTGCATTTCGTAAAGCAATGTAACAAGGATACGGCATCCAGATGCTCCAACCGGATGACCAAGAGCGATTGCACCACCGTTTACATTTACCTTGCTCATATCGAAGTTCAAATCACGAGCAACTGCAATTGACTGTGCAGCGAATGCTTCGTTTGCCTCGATCAAATCAATATCATCAATTGTAAGACCGGTCTTTGCAAGAACCTTCTTTGTTGATGCAACAGGTCCAACACCCATGATTTCAGGCTCAACACCGCCAAGTGCTCCTGCTACCCATGTAGCAAGTGGCTTAACACCAAGCTCTTTATCCTTTTCTTCACTCATAACAACGATTGCAGCTGCACCGTCATTGATTCCTGATGCGTTACCTGCTGTAACAAGTCCGCCCTGCTTTCCTGAGCAGCACTTCAATTTTGCAAGTCCTTCTACTGTTGTTCCAGGACGAGGTCCCTCATCCTTAACGAAATCTACCATTTCCTTCTTAACCTTTACAGGTACAGGAACGATTTCATCATCAAACTTTCCTGCTGCGATTGCAGCTTCACATTTCTGCTGTGAGTTTGCTGAGAACTCATCAAGCTCTTCACGAGTGATGCCATATTTCTCGCAAACATTCTCTGCGGTAATCATCATGTGGTAATTGTTGAATGCATCTGTAAGAGCATCATTAACCATTGTATCGATGATTGTTGCATTGTTCATTCTATATCCGAAACGTGCTTTAGTCATAGCGTATGGTGCCATTGACATGTTTTCCATACCGCCGGCTACTACGATATCAGCTTCGCCTGCAACGATCTGAGTAGCTGCCTCATTTACACACTTAAGACCTGATCCACATACGACATTCAAGGTTACTGCCGGTACTTCGATTGGAAGTCCTGCCTTGATAGATGCCTGACGTGCTACGTTCTGTCCCTGTGCAGCCTGGATAACACATCCCATTAATACTTCATCAACCTGATCAGCAGGAACTCCTGCTCTGTTTAATGCTTCCTTAATTACAATTGCACCAAGGTCTACTGCCGGTGTGTTTGAAAGTGCACCGCCCATTTTGCCGATTGCAGTACGACATGCGCCTGCTAAAACAACTTTCTTTGCCATTTGTATTGTCCTCTCCTTTGCATGTTGCTTTCGTTAATCTTTTAACAAGCCTTATTCTAACATATAATTCTTATTCGCGCAACATATTTCTATTCGGATTAATAAAATACTTCCGTTCCGATATGTTCGCCCTCTTTCTCACCATTCGGATCATACCGAAAATACAGCCAATCTCCAGTGATATTCCCCTTCAATACATCAATTACAATATTCGTGCAAATTTGTTTATCTTCCGTTGTCCAATAATGTCCGTTCAATACAGCCGCAAGATATGTCATATTGAATTTTGAAATCACATGTGATGCAGGACTAAACTGACCACTTTGATAAATCACCCCGGTAATGGTATTCGGAAATCCTGAACTCATTACACGATTCACCACCACAGATGCAACAGCGTAGCGCATAGCATCCGGATATCTCATATCGCCTGCTTCGCAGAATAGCAAAGCTGCAAAGAGTTCTATTTCTCCTGAGCTTACCGGGATCACATATCCCGAATCATTTGAATCATTAGAATCATTTGAATCGTCTGAATCACTTGAGTTATCTGAACCATCTGTATCATCCGATTCGTTTGAATCATTTGAATCATTTGAATCTTGCTCTTCTTTCTTACGACGTAATTCTTCTTCTAATTCTTTCGCACGTTGCTTTTCCGCTTCGATATCTGCTTGCTTCGCTTCCTCTTCTTTCATTGCGATTTCTTCTGCGCGAATTTCTTCCAATTGAGCAGCAATTTCATCTGATAATTGCTCCTGCACCTCGATTTTTTCATTCAAAGAATTGATAGATGCAAGAACACTCTCCTGCTTTTCTTTTAACTCTTCCTGCTTTGCCACCAGCTCTTTTTGCTTTTCTTCCAAAGCAGTCTGATATTCTTTGATTTCGTCCAATGTTGCCACATACTCATCCGCCAATTCCTTGTCTCGCTCGGATATTTCGCGAATATATTCCACGCGATTCAAAAACTCAGAAAACGACTTCGACTCCATCAAATACATCCAGGATTGATTATTGGCATTCTCGTACATATATTGAATACGCAACTTCATATCCTCATATTGCTGGTCAGCAAGAGCCTGCGTCTCTTCCAGTTGCTTTTCAAGAGATGATAATTCATCTGTGGTATCAGCAATTTCCTGTTCCAAATCCGCAATTTCCTCTGACAAACTATCCAGATCGGAATTCTGCTGATCCAGCTCATTATTTAAATCTTCGAGCTCGGAATTTACCTCTTCCTGCTGAGTTTCCAAATCATCTGAGGTCGTTGCCTTTGCCTTGTTTTGATTGCCATATGAAATTGTGCTTACTGCCAACACTGCTGCAAGAAGAGCAATCGCAATTCGCTTTTTCATAATTATCTTATTCCTTTCGCCAAAGTCCTTAGGACAAATGACTTACGAGGTTTCCAACTGATGCCTTACCTGAGTATTTTTCATTTTCGCGTAATGCTTGTCTAAAGATTCTCGTCAGTTCCTGCAACCGTTTGTCCGGCACAAACTGCTTTATGGTCTCCTTATCCATTTTCACGCGATTGTCCATAGTCTTCATGATATCTTTGATCTGTATTTTTTTCTGATGAGCCGGTTTAGTCAAATCATATATCTGGTTATCCGAAAAACGTAATACAACCGGATGCATAAAATCGATTGGATTTTCCACCAGCACAATGCCCTTTGTTCCATCCGTAAAATCTACGCGGGCAGCATCCGGACAAATATGAATGCATTCGCACAGAGTCGATACATAAACCGGATGATATAATGTCGGATTCTTATCCAAAACTCGAATTGCTTCGATTTCCGATACCGGATAATGGCCAATATTCATGGCTGTTAAGCGATCAAACTGATCTGCCACACGCATCAGCGTTCTCATCTGAACTAAGTCTTCGTCCGGTTTCAAATGATTCAATTCGCCCCCATCTCCGTCGACGAACACTTGCATCAGTGCTAATGCTCGGGGAAAAAAGTCAAAGTCGCCGCGATAATTGGACAGAAAATCCAGCCCTTTTTCCAGGGAATTGCGAATTGACTCCCGATCCACTTTGTCCAAGTCTTCGCCCTTTTCTAAAACCTGTCTTGGAACATAGCGATATCCCACTCCATAAAGCAGTGCTGCCGCAATCATGGTCCGTTGTTTTTGAATCGAAAAGGAAAGGCGGCTTGTAATCATCGCCACAAGAATCGCAGTGCTGATGGCATGTTTGTAGACAAAATCCTCAGGGCTGCGCAAATTTTGATTAAAATTGACACGGTGATCCAAACGGCCATAGCTTCGCACAATATCGTCAATCAAGCCGCTTAGTTCTGTGATTTTTTGACGCGATACAATTTTATCCATCACATCGCGTAATTTGAATATAAAAACAGTTTGAAGTTGTTCAAAGGCTATATCCTCTTTCGAAAGCGGTGGAACAGGTTCCGCCGGCTCGAGAATATAAATGCCGATCAAACCGAAATTATTAATGCTGTTGATAGCAGGAATGGTCAGTTTCGAATTGATATCATACAGCAAAACCCCATTCTTATTATAGATTGGTTTTGCCAAACGCATCCCTGTCTTCAGCTCGTCTGTTACTACAAATTGCATACTCCTTCTCCTTATTGATTCCCTGTAATAACCCCACGATACTAATATACCATTCTTGTTTATATAACTTCAACCACAAAGCGCTTTTTCCCCGATATCTAATAACAAAAAGAAGAACCGCTTGCGCAGTTCTTCTTCCTAAAATTTTCTTATATATTTTTTACAGTTGCGATATCAACCGGTTCTTTTGTGGCATCTGCTGTTTCAAGCGCATGCGCAAGTGCATTTGCCGTATCCATTGCAGTGATACAATACACACCGGTTTCGATTGCATTTCGACGAATCAGGAATCCATCTCGTGACTTGTCTCGTCCCTGTGTCGGAGTATCGATGACCAGGTCGATCTTATGTCCGAGAATCAAATCCATTACGTTTGGAGATTCCTGCGAAATCTTGTTGACGCGGAGCGCATTTACGCCATGCTCCTGCAGATATTTTGCAGTACTTCTTGTGGCATAAATCTTGTAGCCCAGTGCTTCGAAACGTTTTGCAACTCCAACTGCTTCCGGCTTGTCCGCATCCTTTACGGTCATAATCATCTGCTTATATTTTGGCAGTTTCACGCCGGCGCCTGCAAATGCTTTGTAAAGTGCACCGTTGAAGGTCTTATCGATTCCGAGGCATTCTCCTGTGGATTTCATTTCCGGTCCAAGAGAGATTTCCGCGCCGCGCAATTTCTCGAAGGAGAATACCGGCATCTTGATTGCAATATAATCTGCTGTCGGAGCAAGTCCCGGAGTATAACCCATACCCTTTAAGGTATGTCCCATAATACATTTTGCAGCCAGATCCACAATTGGAATTCCGGTTACTTTGCTGATATACGGAACGGTTCTTGAAGAACGCGGATTTACTTCGATGACATAAATCTCATCATCCATGTCGATAAACTGGATGTTAATCAATCCGACTACATGCAATGCTCTTGCCAGACGCTTGGTGTATTCCACCAAAGTGTCACGGGCATGGTCGCTGATGGTCGGTGCCGGATAAACAGAGATGGAGTCTCCGGAATGCACACCGGTACGCTCGATATGCTCCATGATACCCGGAATCAGGATATCTTCGCCGTCACATACCGCATCCACTTCGATTTCTTTTCCTTGAAGATATTTATCAACCAAAATCGGATGATCCTGTGCATAGGTATTGATGATTGCCATGAATTCATCAATTTCGTCATCGTTAAATGCAATCTGCATTCCCTGTCCGCCCAGGACATAAGAAGGACGAACAAGTACCGGATAACCGATGCGATTTGCAACTTCCTTTGCTTCCTCTGCAGTAAATACTGTGCCGCCTGATGCTCTAGGAATTCCGGTTTCTTCAAGAATCTTATCAAAGAGTTCACGGTCTTCGGCTGCATCCACATCCTCAGCCTTGGTTCCAAGAATCGGAACACCCATCTTCATTAGGGCTTCGGTAAGCTTAATCGCGGTCTGTCCACCGAACTGTACCACCGCACCGTCCGGCTTTTCGATGTTTACGATGCTTTCCACATCTTCTGCGGTTAATGGCTCAAAATATAATTTATCTGCAATATCGAAGTCGGTAGAAACCGTCTCCGGGTTATTGTTTACGATAATGGTTTCCCAGCCTTCCTTTGCGAAAGCCCAGGTACAATGTACACTACAGAAGTCAAATTCGATACCCTGTCCGATTCGAATCGGACCTGAACCGAGTACCAAAACCTTCTTTTCCGGTTTGGTTTCTGCTGCTTCGTTTTCGCTTCCGTATACAGAATAATAATATGGTGTCTCAGCTGCAAATTCTGCCGCACAGGTATCTACCATCTTATATGCTGCTACAATATTGTTCGCATAACGCTGATCGCGAATTTCTTCTTCGGTCTTTCCAACCAGACGCGCGATGACGCTGTCCGGATATTCGATGCGCTTTGCTTCCGCAAGAAGCTCTGCAGTAAGTTCTCTTGCATGGGTTCCGGTTGCTTTTGCAACTGCCGGATTGCAGAGCATCAAGGTCTTTTCCATCTCAACGAGAATTGCAAGCTTATCGATAAACCAGTGGTCAATCATGGTAATCTCATGAATCTTGTCATAGCTTACACCACGACGAAGTGCTTCTGCGATGACCCAGATACGACGATCATCCACAACCGCTAACTGCTTTAACAGTTCTTCGTTCGAAAGTTCAGAGAAGTCGTATGACTGTAAGCAATCCACATGCTGCTCCAAAGAACGGATTGCCTTCATCAGCGCACCTTCGAAGTTGTCGCAGATACTCATAACTTCACCGGTTGCCTTCATCTGTGTTGTCAAAGTTCTCTTTGCGGTTAAGAACTTATCGAATGGAAGACGCGGAATCTTTACGACGCAGTAATCAAGCATCGGCTCGAAGCTGGCGTAGGTCTTCTGTGTAATTGCATTCTTAATTTCATCAAGGGTATATCCCAAAGCAATCTTTGCAGTTACTTTTGCGATTGGATATCCAGTCGCCTTGGATGCAAGCGCAGAAGAACGGGATACACGAGGGTTTACCTCGATTACACAATATTCAAAGGATTCCGGATGGAGTGCGTACTGCACGTTACATCCACCTGTAATTTCAAGCTCATTGATGATATTTAAAGCAGAGCTACGAAGCATCTGATATTCTTTATCACCTAAGGTTTGGGAAGGAGCCACAACGATGGAATCACCGGTATGCACACCAACCGGATCAATGTTTTCCATGTTGCAGACAGTAATGCAGTTGCCGTTTGCATCGCGCATTACTTCGTATTCGATTTCTTTCCAACCTGCAATACAACGTTCTACCAATACTTCTCCCACGCGGGACAAGCGCAATCCGTTGCTCAAAATCTCGATTAATTCCTGCTCATTATGAGCAATACCGCCGCCGGATCCACCTAAGGTAAATGCAGGGCGAAGCACTACAGGATAACCGATGGTATTGGTGAATTTGATACCATCTTCGATATTGTTTACAACCTGGGAAGCGGCAATTGGCTCGCCAATCTTTTCCATGGTGTCCTTAAACGCCTGACGGTCTTCCGCCTTAAAAATTGTCTCAGCTGTGGTTCCGATTAATTTCACACCGGCTTCTTCTAGGAATCCGCTTTCTGCCAATTCCATACCAAGATTCAGTCCTGCCTGACCTCCTAAAGTCGGCAAAATGGAATCCGGTTTTTCTTTTAAAATAATTTCTTTTAAGACCTCTAATGTCAGCGGCTCAATATAGACCTGATCTGCAATCTGCTTATCGGTCATGATTGTCGCAGGGTTTGAGTTTACCAGACAAACCTCTACGCCTTCTTCTTTTAATGAACGGCAAGCCTGGGTTCCTGCATAATCGAACTCTGCTGCCTGTCCGATTACGATAGGACCGGAGCCGATAACTAATACTTTCTTAATGTCATGATTTCTTGGCATTTTACTGGCTCCTTTCTTACTTACTCATCATATCTATAAAACGGTCAAAGAGGTATGCGCTGTCCTGCGGACCCGGACATGCCTCCGGATGGAATTGCACGGTGAAAATATTTTTGCCAACATAAGACAAACCTTCATTCGTTCCATCATTTACATTCACAAATGCAGGCTTAGCCACATTTGGATCAAGCTTATCTGTGTCTACCACATAACCGTGGTTCTGGGAAGAAATATACACCTTTCCGGTTGCAAGATCCTTAACAGGATGATTGCCACCGCGATGTCCGTATTTCATCTTATGGGTATCAGCGCCTGTGGCCAAAGCCATCAACTGATGTCCGAGACAAATTGCAAAAATCGGCACATCGGAATCATATAACTTTTTCACTTCATCGATGATGCTTCCACAATCCTTCGGATCTCCCGGTCCGTTGGAAAGCATAATGCCATCCGGATTGGTTGCCAAAATTTCCTCTGCAGAAGTGCGCGCCGGATAAATTGTCACTTCGCATCCGCGCTCGTTCAGGCTCTTTGCAATATTGTTCTTTGCACCGAAGTCCAACAGCGCTACTTTCTTGCCATTTCCCTTTAATACAGAAGGTTCCTCGCAAGTTACTTTATCTACCACATTTCCGGTGGTATAAGCGTGAAGCTTAGGTAAAATCTCATCTAAATTGTAGTTTTCATTGCGGGTAATCATGCCGTTCATAGTTCCCTTCTCACGAAGGATCTTGGTGAGGGCACGGGTATCGATGCCACAGATTCCCGGAATATCATGCTCGGTTAAGAAATCCTGAATAGATCCTGTAGCTCTGAAATTAGAATAGTTACGTGATAATTCTCGAACAATGTATCCGTCCGGCCATGGCTTTAAAGACTCCATATCCGGTGTAATACCATAATTTCCAATGAGTGGATAGGTCATAACAACTGCCTGACCTGCATAAGAGGGATCGGTCAAAACTTCCAGATATCCGGTCATGGAAGTATTAAAAACGATCTCACTGATGACTTCTTTGTCGGAACCGATTCCCTTTCCGGTGAATACGGTGCCATCTTCTAAGATGAGATATGCTTTCATTTTTCCGCCTTTCTAATAACTGATTTGGGCAAAAAAAAAGAGTCGAATGCCCTTTTTTCCGCATTTAGAAAATTCTATCACAGGAATTGGGTTTTTTCAATCGCAAAAAGCGAACAAAAAAAGATGGCAAAATTGATTTTTTGCCATCATTTTTGAACAAGACTGTTCTTTAATAAATTAAGTCTTATAAATTCTTCGCCAGCTTTTCTGCCAAGCCTGTATAGCGTTTCTGCTCATGATTGTTGCTTACCATATCAAAGAAGGTATGCTCATCTCCAACGATTGTCACACAGCTTTTCGCTCTGGTCACCGCTGTATAAATCAAGTTTCGATTCATCAGCATTCGTGGACCATTCATCAACGGAATTACCACCGCCGGATACTCCGATCCCTGCGACTTATGAATTGTGATGGCATAAGCATGCTCGAGTTCATCCAATTGCTTAAATGAATATTCCACCATATGATTTTCATCGAAGCAAATGGTCATTTGCTCTGCAAACTCATTGATATGTTCGATGATTCCCATATCTCCGTTGAAAATACCCGTGCCTTTGTCCAGCGGAAGTCCATAGCGATTTCTCACTTCCCATTCCAGCTGATAATCGTTTTTAATCTGCATCACCTTATCTCCCTCTCGGAAAATACGGCCACCATGTTCATGCTCCTTTTTGCTCTTCGAAGGCGGGTTTAAATATTCCTGCAAGATACCGTTTAGTCTCTCCACACCCAAAAGACCCTTTCGCGTCGGAGTCAAAACCTGGATATCATCTTCATCAGCTCCTACATACTTCGGCAACTTTTGCTTAATCAGTTGCAATGTCACATTGATGATCTTATCCGCCTCATAACGCTTTAAAAAGAAGAAATCTTTACTTTTATTATCCAGAATTACTTCCTGTCCCTGATTGATTTTATGCGCATTGACTATGATATCGCTCTCGGAAGCCTGCCTGAAAATCTTTGTCAGCATAACTGTATGAAATTGCTTTGATGCGATAATATCTTTCAGAACCGATCCGGGTCCTACCGAAGGAAGCTGATTGGTATCGCCTACCAAAATCAAACGCGTGCCCTGTGGAATTGCCTTCAAAAGCGCATACATCAGGCTGATATCCACCATCGACATCTCATCGATGATAATGACATCCGTTTCTAAGGGATTCTGCTCATTGCGCTCAAATCCGCCTGTTCCCTCCGGGCCTCCGGAGACTTCTAACATACGGTGAATTGTTCTTGCTTCATAACCTGTGGTCTCGCTCATGCGCTTGGCAGCTCGTCCAGTCGGAGCCGCAAGAAAAATATCTAAATGTTCTGCCTCAAAATATTGGATGATACTATTGATTGTGGTGGTCTTTCCGGTTCCCGGTCCACCTGTCACAATCAAAAGTCCATTTCTGGCAGCCTCCAATACCGCATCAGCCTGATATTGATCCAGCTCAATTCCATTTTTCTTCTCGATTTTGCGAATGCACTCCTTTACTTCGATTTCAGGAACATCATATTCTGTATCCAATGCTCGAAGCATTGCTGCAGTATTTTCTTCCATATAATAAAAAACAGAAGAATAGATCACCACCTGCTCGTCTACATTTTGCATCACAATCTTTCTGTCTAGAGCCAGATTCATAAAATGAGGTTCAATATAATCCGGATTGATATCCAAAAGTGAAGCTGTTCTTGAAACCAATTCATCCGCAGGAAGATACGTATGACCTTCTACCGAAGCCTGCTGCAATGCATATAAAATACCGCTTCGAATACGAAAATCCGAATCTGTGCTGATTCCTACTTTCGTCGCAATTTCGTCGGCAGTTCTAAAGCCCACGCCTTCAATATCATCTGCTATCTGATATGGATTCTCTCGCAGTACATTATAGACTTCAGCTCCGTATCGATTGTAAATCTTAACAGCCAGATTCATGGTAATCCCATACTGCTGCAAGAAGATCATAGCCTCTCGCAAATCCTTTCGATCATTTACCTGATCTGCGATTTCCATTGCCTTGCGCTGAGAAATGCCCTTGATTTCTGCCAAGCGCTCCGGCTCCTCTTCTATGATTCGAAATGTATCTTTTTTGAAGCGTCTCACGATACGCGCAGCCAACGCCATGCCAATTCCTTTGATTGCACCACTTGCAAGATACCGCTCAATGGCATCCTCATCTTCCGGTGCCTTTTGTTCATACGAAATCACGCGAAACTGATTTCCGTATGTGGGATGCTCGGTATATTCACCCTTCGCTTCTATATTCTCGCCTTCTGCAATATCCGGAAAACTGCCCACACAGGTCAATTCTTCCTCATCTACAATCAGCACAAGAATCGTATATCCATTGTCCGGATTTCTCCAGATAATATGATCCACATATCCATTAATTGTTTCTATTGCTTTGCTGTCCATTCTAAATTTTTGTCTCCGAATTCTTTCCAATCAACAGTAAAATCTTAACACGCGTAAAGCATCTTCGCAATAGAGCCACAAAAAAGACCCGCCTTAAAAAGCAGGTCTTAATACGCAAGTTTGATTGCTCATTTTATTCTTCTGTCGTCTTAATTGTATCAGAAGCATCTACAATATTATAATTGCGCTTCATCTGCTCATAGAGCTGCTGTGTAAAGGTATCGCCCACTTCATCCAACATCTGATCCGCCAGCTTTTCGTAAACCGAATCCATATACATATCGGTCATCTGGCTCATGGTAGAATCTTCATCCTCATCATCTCCCCAAGAGGTAAAAGTTTCTTTCACATCTTTTAGAATTTTCTCCATAAAATAGGATTCAAAATCTTTAATCGCGCCCAGCAATTCTTCTTCTGAAGAATCGGAAGAAAGGCTGTTCACTGTGCTATTTAAGGATGATGACTTAGCCTGGTCAGCCTCGGTGCTTCCGTTTGTATATAAAGAATTACTCAAATTTGAAATATCCATATGATCTCCTGCTTTCGTTTTCAATCAAAATTATCTGCGAAGATTATTTGCGGTATCTAACATAGAGTCTGCTGTTTGGATGGCCTTTGAATTTAATTCGTAAGCTCTTTGCGCAATAATCATATTTACCATTTCATCTGCAACAGATACATTTGATGCCTCTAAATAATTCTGATGAACTTTACTCTGCACCAGTCCGGCTGTGGTTGTCTCTGCCATCGGCGCACCGGATGCATCGGTTGCTTCCAATAATGAATCAGAATGTTTTTCCAAACCATTTGGATTTGTGAACTGATAGAGTGCAAACTGTTGATTTAACATGGTCACATTCCCATCCACATCACGATATCCTACTTCACCAAGTTTAGAAAAGTACATATTCTGAGCATTGATTCCTTCCGGAACCACAATGGCATTTCCCTGTGTATCCAGAACCGGATATCCATCCTGTGTTGCAAGGAAGGTATTTCCATTCGCATCCAAAGACCATGTGAAGTTACCATTTCTTGTATAATAGACATCCCCATCAAGTCCTCTGACTGCGAAGAATCCATCACCTTCGATTGCGAAATCAGTATCACTTTCGCTGGCTGTTAATGAACCCTGTGTATACATTGAGGTATTTGCTGCGACACGGGTACCAAGTCCAACCTGTGCAGATACCGGCTTCTCATCACCATTTGCAGAAGTGGTTCTGGTCTGGATTGTCTGATACAAAAGAGACTTAAATTCGGTTCTCTGTGTCTTATATCCGACAGTATTTACATTTGCAAGGTTATTTGAAATCGTATCCACATTAACCTGCTCAGATTTCATTCCGGTCGCTGCGGTATAGAGTGCTCTCATCATAAGGCGTCTACCTCTTTTCTAATCATAAAACTATTTTCAAGTCTCGCTTTTTATTATAACTTTCCAACCTGAGTGGTTGCTACTTGTAATGTTTCATCGATGGAAGTGATTACTTTCTGATTTGCTTCATATGCTCTTTGAATGGTAATCATATTGACCATCTCGTCTACCACTTGCACATTTGATGTTTCAAGACATCCCTGCTCGATGGTACCTTCTGCGGCAATCACATTACCGCCTTCCACAAGATTATATAAATTCTCGCCATACTTTTCGATATAATCGTAATTATCAAAATCAGCTAATCCAAGGGTTCCAACCACCTGATCATTCTGATAGATATATCCAAGTCCGTCTACCTGATAATCAATTGTCGGATCAACTCTAACCCAGTTTGCTTCCGCCGCATCCTGATTTAAAGCACCGGTCATATTCAATACATGATCACCGTCTGCCGTTACCAGATATCCTTCTGCATTCACAGTGAAAGCACCGTCCCTTGTGTATTTCACACTGGTCTCACCATTTTTGTTGGTAAAGGCGATTGCAAAGAATCCGTCTCCCGATACTGCAAAATCAGAAGCACTATCTGTCACTTCAAAGCTTCCGCTGGAATAATCTGTATAGGTTTCTCCAAGATGAACACCATATACGATGGAACCGATATTCTTATCCAATCCATAATTCGAAGTATCCTTAATGGCATATGCCAGCTTTTCTCCGAAAGAATGGGATGTCGTTCCCTCTTTCTTATATCCATATGTATCTGAATTTGCAAGGTTGTTTGTCATAACATCCATGCGCTTCATTTCGTTTACCATTCCGGTATATGCAGTATAAAGACCTTTTACCATTTCAAACCCTCTTTTATTGATGCATAGAATCTCTGATATTTACATCGGCAACTTTCATAAATATTTTAACATATTTCCAAACTTTTTTTAATTTTTTTGTCGAATGAAAATTTAAATTCCACTCCTATCGGAAATTCCATCTTTCTCGTTTAGCGAGAGTACGTTTTCTCGCTTCACGGAATACGAGACCATTTTTCTCGTGGCGCGAGTAGTGTTTTGAATCTGCTTCTATTCTCCTTTATCGTCTAAAACGGAGGTATTGTAATGAACGCAAATAATATCGGAACATTTCTGCGCGCATACAGAGAAAAACGCGGGCTGAATGTAAAAAGAAGTTCAGCGCATCTTTTTAGACGAATATGATATGAAAGTGAGTGAGAAAACAATCTATAACTGGGAGCGTAGTCAATATAATCTCAGCGTGCCAAAGCTTCTGACGCTTTGTGAAATATATGATATACCGCTACCGGAGCCCGTTTCGGAAATGGAAGCCAAAAAGCATTCGCAACCGGCTGTCACACCAAAAGAGTTGCAACTCATCAATGCCTATCGTAAACATCCGGATGTACAAAGTGCTGTTGATAAGCTCCTGGATATTGCTCCAAAGAATCCGGACTCTTAATTGCGAGCGAGTCTTGACTTGTTACAAAAAAATCCTCCAGGCAACTGCTTGGAGGATTCGTTTATTCTGATATTTAGTTGTTGCAAAGCTTCATTCGAATATCCTTCGTAATGATGTCTTTATAGCTGAAAGAGAGCAGCTGCGGCGGATTGCGATCCAATTCGTCATCTACCAATATTGTAAATACACTTGGGTATGCTTCCTGAATTACGCCTTCCTGGATATCAACCTTATTACGTCCTCGATCCAGCTGTATCTTTACACGACTTCCGCATTGCTGATGCACTGAAGCGCGTACTTTGCTGATTTCTGCTTGTTCCATAATACCCTCCTCTATTTTGCTTCGATAGTATGGGGATACCCACAATATCTAGTGGTTTTAGTATAGCAAAGTACTAAATTCGACACAATAGTCCATAAGTACCGCATGTATAATAAATATGCAGCACCTCATACACTTTATGAATCGTCGCCTTTTTTGGAGCAATTTCCCGTATTTTCTTGCTTTAGCATTTCTCGCACAATTCCCTGAACATACTCACCGATCTGCTTTTGTTGTTCCTTATCCAGTGCCTTTGGATCAATCGGTGCGCCATACGTTATGGTAATCGTGCCTTTTTTTATCCACGGCATATGATTTTCCAAAATATCAGCTGCGCCTGTAATTGCCATCGGAATAATCTTACAACCCGTTTTGGTAGCGATCTTAAAAGAACCTTCTTTGAACGGAAGCATTGCGCATGGATCTGCATCATGGCATCTGGTTCCTTCCGGAAAGATTGCAATCGAGATTCCATTCTTGATATATTCAATGGCTGTCAAAATGACTTTTAAGCTTTGTTTCATATCATCTCGGAAAATAAAAAGGCAATACAATCTTTTCATTACCATTCCAAGAATCGGAACCTTGTTGATTCCATCCTTTGCAATATATCCAGTGCGTCCCTTCACCAGAGGATAGGTGCAAATCACATCATAAAAGCTTCTGTGATTTCCCACATATAATACTGCTTCATTTTCCGGAACATTCTCCAATCCTTTTACCACCAGCTTTACTCCGGAGATAAATATCACAACGCGAAACGCCCAGTTTACGATTGCAAGTTCGGCCAAATCAGCTTTTATTTTATTGCGTTTCCCTACGATCCAAAGCACACCCATAACAGGTAGATTCAAGACCAGGAAAAAGAACACAAAGATTACCGCAAGTATACTTCTCATATCACTTACCCGCTTTCCATATTCATTCCTGTAACACATACAGTTTATGTAATTATTACAACAGTAAATAGTGGTCTCGTCAAGAAATAATTTGCATAAGGAATATCCGTGAATTATACTTAAAAATAGCTATTAATTGTTTATTTGGGGTAATAATATGAGAAGATATTTTCTCGCCAAAACAATCGCGATTGGAATCTGCATTTCATCGATTTTATCACTCGTTGCCTGCTCTCCGGCAAATGTGATTTCATCAATCGAAAATCGTTTTATCGATGAAAAAGAAGCGCACGAAAATCCATTGTTTTGGGATGATTCAGAAGCTGTTTCCGGCAGCAAAAATCTATATAAAATTTCCGGAGAAAACTTTGAGCACAAACCTTATATCGAGATGCATCGCTTTGGCGATCACATTCTACTGATTGGTCAGGCCGCCTACGGAAATTCCAATAGCAATCCGGAAGATTTCACAGAAGAAGATTACAAATACTCTTTTGATGTCTATAGTCCATGGAGCAACAGCATCGTCGGTTCCATCGAATATGATGAATCAAAATGCGATGGCTACTGCGTCCTATCGGATAACCGCCTATTGCTATATTCAGAGGGCTCCACCAAGTTTCGGATCTATGATGAGTCTTTAGATTTAATCGGCACCTATAAATTAAGCGATCTAGGAGATACGCTCTCCTATACCTTTTATGCCGGTGAGGACGAGAACACGATCTACACCACCTACTATAACTCCTCTGATTTAGCAAAAATCACTTTGCCTGATATTTCAAAAGGCGAGGAGGAGAAAACCAAGAAAGCTTCAGCTGAAATGATTTCTATCGATACCATTGCCAGTCTGACGCTGAATAGTCAAAGCTGTGACAGCTCAGATTTAATCCTTGGCGGTGTGGACAAGGATACTCTTCGCAATGTGGTCGTCCAATATGATTTAGAATCTCAGGAATCCACCACTCTGGCAGAATTCAATTCCTACTACGCCGGCGACGTATATGAAAACAGCTATCTTCTTCGCGCCTGTGCATACGAAGGATACTGGAAGTTACATCAGGCAGATGGATTGGATTCGTATTTTTATAATGATGATTATTACTATGCGGATTTGCTCTCCGACGGGACCTTTATCTTCACAAATTCTGTATATCCTGACGAGGGTGAGACCGATAGCGACTTTGATACCTCATTTTCCGCCACTTTATATAATGCAGATGGAACCGTAAAGAGTGGTTTCAAATATGGATTAGGAAAATATGGATCGGATGATGCATATTATATAGCCAATCAAAATGTGGTTTTCGAAGATGATCAACTGGCTTTTTACCTTTGTTACAACAGTTCTCTTGAACCTTATTTATTGGTTTGGGATCTCTCTAAAAAGGGAAATTACGGAGACGACTTAACACTTTACAGCAGCTACGACGAGGCGGAATTTTATCACCTGCAACAGGCGCACGAGGAAGATCCGGATATGAATTCCATCCTCACAAAAGTATATGACAGCACTTCCATTGAGTGGGGTGATTTGTCTGAATGTCGCGAAAAGGCGGATGCCTTAGAAGAAACATATGGTATCGAGATCTATCTCGGTGAAGAAATCCCGGATCAGATTGATGTATTCACCGTTGGAGAAATGACGGATGCTTCCCTTCTTATGGAGGCGCTCACCACTTTCGAAAAAATCCTCTCCGCTTATCCGGAGAACTTTTTCACCCAATTGCAATATGGTGAATTAAATGCGCTACGCTTCTACTTCAGCGGCTCTCTCACCAGCGACACCGACGGAATGCTATCCGAAGCAGGCGCCTTTGTCACACAAATCGAACAGAGCAAGCTGATGGTCATCGATTGCAATTATATCTGGGATATGATTTATACGATTAATCATGAATTTTCTCATATGATTGATTCGCGATTAGAATATGCAGACAGTGAGCTCGACGATGTCCTCTTCTCAGAAGAGACCTGGGCCACCTATAATCCAACGGATTTCGCCTATGCGGAAACATATTCTGACTACAGTAGCTACGAGCCGTACGAAACCTATTCGGAATACTTTATCGACGCCTACGGAACCACCTTCGCCACCGAGGACCGGGCAGAGATATTCGGGCAAGCAGTCTCCTACGCAATCGGCGACGATCCTGATTATGTTGTGGATATGTACTTTGATGATTACCTTTATGAAAAGCTAGACTACTATTGCAAATGCATCCGCGACGGATTCGATACCACCGATTGGCCAGAAGTCATGCCGTGGGAAGAAATATTATCAGAACAATAAATCTCATTACGATATTACCAAAAAACACCTCACGCCTGAGGTGTTTTTAACTCAGTCGGAGAAATCCCCCACCTCTAAGCGTTAGCGTAGGTGGGGGTTATGACAAACTATATTCAGTCGGGGGACAAGCTCCGACTGAGTTAAACGCTCCGCGAGGATGCGCACGGATTCGGACAGGAATTTGTCTGCTGAAGCAGACCCGAATCCGGCGCGCAAGACTCGCGAGCGAGTCTTGACTTTTTCCCTATAGATTACAAATGTAAACAAACTTATACACATAGATTTATAGTCATATTATCCTTGCTTTGCTAAAATACTATTTAGAAAAAAGAAAGGCGATACACCATGAACCACCATACAATTTTTAATTTCGATTCACAAACAATAACAGACATCTTTTTGCTACTATTAGGTATACTATCTCTCGTCGTAACAATTCTTATACTCCTATTGATTATAAAAGCTGTTAAACGATATATTCGCTCCTCCCAATCACGCGCTCACCGAAACACTGTAAAGAAAAACTTAGGAAACATTTTAAAAGAGGCGCGTACCGGCAAAGGATTCACGCAAGAGTTCGTTGCGGAAACGATAGGAATCAGTCGTCAGACTCTATACAAATGGGAAAAGGGCGATTCTGAGCCGAATCTATCATTTCTTTCAGAACTTTCTAAATTGTATGATTTAGATATAGAGACACTTCTCACCGCTTCGAATTTTCATACCAGTGAATAACTCCTTCAGATAATCGATTTACGGGCACAAAAAAAAAAGAAAGGTTCAAAGACCTTTCTTTGTATGGGCAGAGGTGGATTCGAACCACCGAAGCAATGTGCAGCAGATTTACAGTCTGTCCCCTTTGGCCACTCGGGAATCTGCCCTGACAATGTCAAATTATAACATACGCCCGATGGACGTACAAGCCCTAACATTTTTTATTTTGTTTCCCAGAAGTTAACAGGCTCATAGTCCTGCAATCCGGCAAGAAATCCTTTTTCTTTTAGTTCTTCAAATATTTGATCTAATATTTCTTCTGATTCTGCGGTTACTGTATGATAGTGATATCCGCTGGTTGCATCACTGAGTGGTTTGGATTCTGCGCCGTCCATTAATTCAATAAAGTTTTTGACGTCTTTTCTGGAGTATACATGCAGTTCTCCTCGAACGATTCCATATACTCGATGGAAGATGAAGATGTCTTCGATTCTGCCTCCGAGGTCTACGATGGTTTCCATTTCTTCTCTTGTTTGGTCGGCGGTATGATACATTTTGAATACACGCTGTGGTCTCGTGCTTTTTCCTGTTACCAGGTATCCGCGATTTGTGGAATATATTTCATGTCCGTTGGCACGCAACAGTGCAATATCCTGCACAATCACCTGTCGACTGACGCCGTATTTCTTTGCAAGGGCTGTTGCTGACAAAGGGCCTGAGCTCCCCAGCAAGTTCTTTATGATTTTTTCTCGTCTCTGTTCGCCTGTCATCCGAATACCCCCTATGTCATTTCATGTGTCTATTCACCATGCGCCAATAATTCTACCACACACTCCAGCCTCGATTCAAGCACATCCCACCATCTACATCCTGCACCGCAACGCGCCACACCCCCTCCGGGCACAAGACGCCCTTTCCAGCCCGCCACGCAAACACAATTCCACTTCTTATACTTTGGGCAAGCAACAGGTCTCCAAAGGCTTTATCTGGTGCAGGCTCCATAAACTTTATTGACGGATTTTGTTTTGCAACCACGCCAACATTCCCTCTTCCCGCACAAGGTCTTGCTGCGAAAATTGCACCAACGTGTTTCGCTTCTTCTATTACCGAATTTTTCTTCTCCGGGGTATCCGGGCCGATATTT
>SVFB01000113.1 GCA_015057085.1 Lachnospiraceae bacterium | reverse complement strand
TAACTTCGATCGGTACCTGGTATGTTGCACCACCGATACGTCTAGCCTTAACCTCAAGTACAGGCATAATATTGTTCATTGCTTCTTCGAATACTTCGAGAGCAGGCTTTCCAGCCTTTTCTTCTACTCTGGCAAATGCGCCGTATACGATCTTCTGAGCTACACCCTTCTTACCATCTAACATGATGTTATTGATAAGCTTGGTAACTACCTTGTCGTTGTAAAGTGGATCTGCCAGAACGTCTCTTTTCTGAGTATGTCCTTTACGTGGCACGTTACTTCCCTCCTTAACTAAATTTTTGTTAGATCTTCGGTACTCACATGTTTCTTTCTAATGTGTTCGTGCAGGTATATTGAAAATCAATTCCCAACACTTTTACGTTAGTTTTCGTTTGTGAAATACAGTTTAATTTTCTAAGTTAAATTACTTAGCTGCCTTTGGTCTCTTAGCGCCGTACTTAGAGCGAGCCTGCTTACGATTTGCAACACCTGCAGTATCCAATGTACCACGGATGATGTGATAACGTGTACCTGGTAAATCCTTAACACGACCACCGCGAATCAAAACAACGCTATGCTCCTGAAGGTTGTGACCTTCACCCGGAATGTAAGATGTTACTTCGATTCCGTTAGAAAGACGTACTCTGGCGATCTTTCTAAGAGCTGAGTTAGGCTTCTTAGGTGTAGCAGTCTTAACAGCTGTACATACACCACGCTTCTGTGGAGAAGATGTGTTAACGGCCTTCTTCTGAAGAGAGTTAAAGCTTCTCTGAAGTGCAGGTGCTGTAGATTTCTTAACTGAAGTCTGACGACCTTTTCTTACTAACTGGTTGAATGTTGGCATTGATTTCACCTCCTGTTTTAATATATTTTTGCGTACTTGTAGGCACGCTAAGATATTTTATCATATTTCACGCAAAAGTCAAGCAATAAAAAGCACAGAATCCCTAAAGAATTCTGTGCTTTATTTGACAATATGTGCTTAGACTATTCGATAATCTCGTCTACTACCTGAACAGGAATCATTTCTTCTCCCTCTTCAAGTGTCGGAAGGAAGTCATCATCTAAATCGATAATCTCTTCTTCGTTTACTTCGCTGTCTAATTTGATATTGCGATATCTCTTCATACCGGTTCCGGCTGGAATCAGCTTTCCGAGAATTACGTTTTCCTTCATACCAATGAGCGGATCAACCTTGCCCTTGATTGCTGCCTCAGTAAGAACCTTTGTGGTCTCCTGGAAGGATGCAGCTGAGAGGAATGAGTTGGTTGCAAGAGAAGCTTTTGTGATACCAAGAAGTACCTGCTCTTCTTTTGCCATTTCTTTTCCTTCTGCTTCAAGTTCTTCGTTCTTCTCTAAGAAGTCAAGTGTATCAACCATGCTTCCCGGAAGGAATTCGGAATCTCCAGCTTCTTCGATACGAACCTTCTGCAACATCTGGCGTACGATTACTTCGATATGCTTATCATTGATATCTACACCCTGCAAACGGTATACACGCTGTACTTCGCGTAACATGTAATCCTGAACGGCACGAACACCCTTAATCTTTAAGATGTCGTGTGGATTTACGGAACCTTCGGTGATTTCATCACCGGCTTCAAGTTCAGCGCCATCGACGATCTTGATTCTTGATCCGTATGGAATCAAGTAGGTCTTGGTCTCTCCGGTTTCGTTATTTGTTACGATAACCTCGCGCTTCTTCTTTGTATCCTTAATGGTTGCAGTTCCGGCAATCTCTGTGATGATTGCAAGTCCCTTTGGCTTACGTGCCTCAAAGATTTCCTCGACACGAGGAAGACCTTGAGTAATATCGTTTCCGGCTACACCACCGGTATGGAATGTTCTCATGGTAAGCTGTGTACCAGGCTCACCGATTGACTGTGCAGCGATGATACCGATTGCTTCACCAACCTGTACGGCCTGTCCTGTTGCCATGTTTGCACCATAACACTTTGCGCAGACTCCCATGTGTGAACGACAGGTTAAAATGGTACGAATCTTTACTTGTGTAATTTCGTTTCCATTCTCATCCACGCCATCCTTTAAGATTCTTGCGGCACGGCTTGGTGTAATCATGTGATTCTTCTTTACAATCATGTTGCCATCTTTATCAAAGATGGATTCGCATGAGAATCGTCCTGTGATACGGTCCTTTAAGCTTTCAATGGTTTCTTTACCATCCATGAATGCTTTTACAACCATTCCAGGGATTTCACGATCTGTTCCTTCACAGCAGTCGCGCTCACGTACGATGATGTGCTGTGATACGTCTACAAGTCGTCTTGTCAAATATCCTGAATCGGCGGTACGAAGCGCTGTATCGGAAAGACCTTTACGTGCTCCGTGCGCAGACATGAAGTACTCAAGTACGTCAAGACCTTCACGGAAGTTTGACTTAATTGGAAGCTCGATGGTACGTCCTGTTGTATCAGCCATCAAACCACGCATACCTGCGAGCTGTTTGATCTGCTGGTTAGAACCACGGGCTCCGGAGTCAGCCATCATGAAGATGTTATTGTATTTATCAAGTCCGTCAAGAAGGGCCTTTGTTAAGGCATCATCTGTCTCTTTCCAGGTCTCTACTACACCCTTATAACGTTCCTCGTCTGTTACGAAACCACGTTTGAACTGTGTTGTGATTCTGTCTACAGTCTTCTGAGCAGATTCGATTAATTCAGGCTTCTGTGGCGGCACGGTCATATCTGAAATAGATACGGTCATTGCTGCGATTGTGGAATACTTGTATCCCATTGCCTTTACTTCATCTAATACTTCGGCAGTCTTTGTTGCACCATGAATATTGATGACTTTCTCAAGGATTGCTTTGATCTGCTTCTTTCCTACCTGGAAGTCAATCTCGTACTTCAAGACTTCATCCGGATTAGAACGATCTACATATCCAAGGTCCTGAGGAATGATTTCGTTGTAAAGCAAAAGTCCGAGAGTTGTCTCTACGAAACCTTCTACTTCTACAGGTTCTTCATTTCCAGTCGGTACGGTCTGTGCCTTGCGGTATACATAAATCTTCTGATGTAAAGTAATCTCACCGTTTTCGTGTGCAAGAAGCGCCTGATTCATGCTTCCATAGTGATAACCGATGACATCGATTGCTTTACATAATACTTTACGTCCCTTAGGGTTTCCGTCTTCGTCTGTTCCTACGATATCATTCATATCGCGGTACCATATGAAATCATAAATGCTGATTTTTGCTTTTCCGTTCTTGCCCGGAGTTGCATCCTGCTTGATTTCGTCTTCTGAAAGATAAATATGATCGCTGACTGCTGACACAGAGTCGTCGTCCATATAGTTTGGAAGCTTTCTCATTGTCAGGTAGTATCCACCAAGGACCATATCCTGAGAAGGTACTGCTACAGGGCCTCCGTCTGAAGGCTTTAACAGGTTGTTTGGAGAGAGCAGCATAAAGCGGCACTCTGCCTGTGCTTCTACTGAAAGTGGAAGGTGCACAGCCATCTGGTCTCCGTCGAAGTCGGCGTTGAAAGCGGTACATACAAGCGGATGAAGCTTAATTGCTTTTCCTTCTACAAGGATTGGCTCGAATGCCTGAATACCTAATCTGTGAAGAGTAGGTGCTCTGTTCAGCATTACAGGGTGCTCCTTGATTACCTCTTCAAGTACATCCCATACTTCGTCGTTCTGGCGCTCAACCATCTTCTTTGCTGATTTAATGTTGTGTGCAGTTCCGTTTGCAGCCAGTTCTTTCATTACAAATGGCTTGAATAATTCGATTGCCATTTCCTTTGGAAGACCGCACTGGTAAATCTTTAACTTCGGCTCTACACAAATTACGGAACGGCCTGAGTAGTCAACACGCTTACCAAGTAAGTTCTGACGGAAACGTCCGCCCTTACCCTTTAACATGTCTGACAGAGACTTGAGTGCTCTGTTTCCAGGACCTGTTACAGGACGACCGCGACGGCCGTTGTCAATTAACGCGTCAACTGCTTCCTGAAGCATACGCTTTTCGTTGCGCACGATGATATCCGGTGCGCCAAGGTCAAGAAGTCTTCTCAGACGGTTGTTACGGTTGATAATTCTTCTGTATAAGTCGTTTAAGTCTGATGTTGCAAAACGTCCACCATCCAACTGAACCATCGGACGAAGATCCGGTGGGATGACCGGGATTACGGTCATAATCATCCATTCCGGCTTGTTTCCGGATTCACGGAATGCTTCTACAACCTCGAGTCTCTTGATGATACGAGCTCTCTTCTGTCCGGTAGAGTTTTCCAATTCGCTCTTTAATTCATCTGCTTCTTTGTCTAAGAAGGTGTATTCCGGATTGGTTTCTCTGTCAACAGGCTCGCTGAAGTGCTCTAACAATTCACGGATTGCTTCTGCACCCATTCCTACACGGAACTCGGTGAAACCGTAGGTTTCGCAAGCTTCCTGATATTCAGACTCTGTTAATACCTGCTTGTAATTTAAAGATGTATTTCCTGCATCTAATACAATATAAGATGCAAAATATAATACACGCTCTAAAACACGTGGTGATAAGTCAAGGATTAATCCCATACGGGATGGGATACCCTTGAAGTACCAAATGTGAGATACAGGAGCTGCAAGCTCGATGTGTCCCATACGCTCTCTACGGACGCTGGACTTTGTGATTTCAACACCACACTTGTCGCAGACAACGCCCTTGTAGCGAATCTTCTTATATTTTCCGCAATGACATTCCCAATCTTTGGTTGGTCCAAAGATTTTCTCACAGAACAAACCGTCTTTTTCCGGCTTCAAGGTTCTGTAGTTGATGGTCTCAGGTTTCTTTACCTCGCCATAAGACCACTCACGAATCTTTTCAGGAGACGCAAGTCCGATTTGAAGTGCGTCAAATTGCATTGCCTGATTTTGATCATTTACAGTAGTTGTTGGCATTTACGGGTTCTCCCTTCCTTAATCTTCATCGCCGTAGCCGTCTTCTGCGAGGATTTCGTCCTGTTCGAAGTAATCATCGTCTGATGGTTCCTCATCCTCTACATTGACAAGCTCGCCGTTTTCAGCATCGAATTCCTGTTTCTGGAAGCCATGCTGTTCAAATGACTCACTGTTCTCGAACGCATAGTCCTTATCGTTTCCAATGACTGAGTTGAAGTCTGTGTTTCCATACTCACTGGTTTCGATAAGCTCAACTTCGTTACGATCTTCATCGAGTACCTTGACGTCAAGTCCCAATGACTGTAATTCCTTCAGCAATACCTTGAAGGATTCCGGAATTCCAGGTTCAGGAATGTTGTCACCCTTGATGATTGCTTCGTAAGTCTTAACACGTCCTACAACGTCATCGGACTTCACAGTCAGGATTTCCTGTAAGGTGTAAGCTGCACCGTATGCTTCCAGTGCCCAAACTTCCATCTCTCCGAATCTCTGTCCACCGAACTGTGCTTTACCACCAAGTGGCTGCTGGGTTACAAGTGAGTAAGGACCAGTTGAACGTGCATGAATCTTATCATCTACAAGGTGATGAAGTTTCAGGTAATGCATGTGTCCGATGGTTACCTTTCCATCGAAGCACTCACCGGTTCTACCGTCGCGAAGCTGTACCTTTCCATCGCGGGAAATTGGAACGCCCTTCCAAAGTGCGCGGTGTGCACGGTTCTCTGATAAATAATCCATTACTTCCGGAAGTAATGTGTCTTTATACTTCTCATAGAAGATTTCTGTATCTTCAGCCCATTCAGGATTCTTTGCTTCTTCCTTGTCAAATGGAAGGTTGACATAGTCATTTGCAAGCTCAAGTGTATCCTGAATATCAATTTCTTTTGCTCCGTCGAATACCGGAGTTTCGATATTGAAGCCTAATGCCTTTGCTGCAAGAGAAAGGTGAATCTCAAGGACCTGTCCGATGTTCATACGAGAAGGTACACCAAGAGGATTCAATACGATGTCAAGCGGACGACCGTTTGGAAGGAATGGCATGTCTTCTACCGGAAGTACGCGGGAAACGACACCTTTGTTTCCGTGACGACCAGCCATCTTATCACCGACTGAAATCTTTCTCTTCTGTGCAATATAGATACGAACAGACTGATTGATTCCAGGTGATAACTCATCTCCGTTATCTCTGCTGAATACCTTTGCATCAACTACGATACCGTATGCACCGTGTGGAACCTTAAGGGAAGTATCACGTACTTCTCTTGCTTTCTCGCCGAAGATTGCACGAAGAAGTCTTTCTTCTGCTGTTAACTCGGTCTCTCCCTTTGGAGTTACCTTTCCGACAAGAATATCGCCTGCACGAACCTCAGCACCGACACGGATGATTCCGCGCTCGTCAAGATCCTTTAATGCATCATCACCGACACCAGGTACGTCTCGGGTAATTTCTTCCGGTCCGAGTTTGGTATCACGTGATTCTACTTCATATTCTTCAATATGTACAGATGTGTAAACATCGTATTCTACCAGACGCTCACTAAGAAGTACAGCATCCTCGTAGTTGTAACCTTCCCATGTCATGAATCCGATCAACGGGTTCTTTCCAAGAGCAAGTTCACCATTTGAGGTAGAAGGACCGTCAGCGATGACTTCGCCGGCTTCTACACGCTGTCCCTTAAATACAATCGGTCTCTGGTTGTAGCAGTTTGATGGGTTGCTTCGAGTGAATTTCATCAAAATGTATTCACGCTTGTTTCCATCATCTTCACGTACAACGATTCTGCTAGACTCTGCGAGTTCAACTACACCGCCGGCCTTTGCTACGACACAGTCACCTGAGTCTACTGCGGCCTTAGTCTCCATACCTGTTCCGATAACCGGAGCTTCTGTTACCAAAAGCGGAACGGCCTGACGCTGCATGTTTGATCCCATGAGGGCTCGGTTCGCATCGTCGTTCTGCAAGAATGGAATCAATGCGGTTGCTACGGAGAATACCATCTTAGGAGATACGTCCATGTAATCAAACATGTTCTTATCGTATTCCTGAGTTTCTTCTCTATAACGTCCGGAAACGTTGTTACGAACGAAGTGTCCGTTTTCGTCGAGCTTTTCGTTCGCCTGTGCTACATGGTAATTATCTTCTTCATCGGCGGTCATATACTCAACTTCGTCAGTTACAACCGGATTCTGAGGATCTGAATGGTCAATCTTACGATATGGCGCTTCTACAAATCCGTATTCATTGATTCTTGCGTAGCATGCAAGTGAGTTAATCAAACCGATGTTAGGTCCTTCAGGTGTCTCGATTGGGCACATACGTCCATAGTGAGAATAGTGAACGTCTCGGACCTCAAATCCTGCACGGTCTCTTGAAAGACCACCAGGTCCTAATGCAGAGAGACGACGCTTGTGGGTCAACTCTGACAATGGGTTGTTCTGATCCATGAACTGTGAAAGCTGTGAAGATCCGAAGAATTCTTTTACAGCTGCAGTTACAGGCTTAATATTAATCAAACTCTGTGGAGAAATACCTTCAATATCCTGAGTTGTCATGCGCTCACGTACAACACGCTCCAAACGGGAAAGTCCGATACGATACTGATTCTGAAGCAACTCGCCTACGGCACGAATACGGCGGTTTCCTAAGTGATCGATATCGTCATCATGTCCGATTTCCCACTCCAAGTGCATATTGTAATTAATAGAAGCAAAGATGTCTTCTCTTGTAATATGCTTTGGAATCAAATCTCCAATGTTTCTCTTAATTTCGCTTAATAATTCTACTTTATCAGTGAAACGCTCTAATAAATCGCTGAGTACAGGATAGTAAACAAGTTCTGTTAATCCGACAATCTTATTGGTGAATGCTCTCAATGAAGCTTCGTCTTCCGCGGTCATCTTCTTTTCTGATGGAAGTGCCTTCAAGAAGGATTCGATTTCATCGCGTGTTCTCTTGTCGATTGCGTCTTCTTTGAGAACCTTGTCTAAGTAAGCAAGCAAATCCTGCACTGAGAAATCTGCCTGTGCATTCGCATCTACCATAAGAGATGAAAGCACCTTGACATTTCTGGTTTCAGTCTGAATCCAAACAGCTTCTACGGCTGCATTCTGAATCTGATCTGCCAATTCACGACTTACAGTGGTTCCTGCTTCTGCAATTACTTCACCGGTGGATGGATTTACGACAGTCTCTGCGAGAATATGTCCACGGATACGGTTGCGAAGCATCAACTTCTTATTGAATTTATAACGTCCTACTTTTGCAAGGTCATAACGACGTGGGTCGAAGAACATTGCATTGATCAGGCTTTCTGCGCTCTCGATGGTAAGAGGTTCGCCCGGACGAATCTTTTTATATAATTCGAGAAGACCACCTTCGTAACTTCCTTCCGGATTCTTTTCCGGAACAATAGAAGGATCCTTTGCAAAGGATGCCAAAATCTTAGGCTCTTCACCAAACATTTCTAAGATTTCATGGTTTGTTCCAAGTCCTAATGCTCTAAGAAGGACGGTGATCGGAACCTTTCTGGTTCTGTCTACTCGAACGCTGAAAACATCGTTGGAGTCTGTTTCGTATTCTAACCATGCACCACGGTTTGGAATTACAGTACATGAATAAAGCTTCTTGCCGACTTTGTCGTGCGCGATGCCGTAATAAATTCCAGGGGAACGAACTAACTGGCTAACAATGACACGCTCTGCGCCATTGATAACGAAAGTTCCGGTCTCTGTCATGAGTGGAAGATCTCCCATGAAGATTTCGTGCTCATTGATTTCGCCTGTTTCATTGTTGACAAGTCTGACCTTGACTTTTAAAGGTGCTGCATATGTTGCATCTCTTTCTTTGCATTCAGGAATTGTGTACTTTACATCATCTTCACATAAAGTAAAGTCTACAAAATCCAGACTCAAGTGTCCGCTGTAATCAGCGATTGGGGAGATATCTGCAAATGCTTCTTTTAATCCTTCATCCAGGAACCACTGATAGGAATTCTTCTGGACTTCGATCAGATTTGGCATCTGAAGAACTTCCTTTTGTCTTGAGTAACTCATACGCATGCCTTTTCCAGCCTTGACCGGACGTATTCTGTTTTTCTCCATTCGACGTTTCACCTCTCGTTTTCTAGATAGTGTTGATTCATCCACATTGGATTACTACATCTTGTGGATTACCTCAACTGCTTCACTTTGCAATTCAATAGACAATTCAAAAAGCCTTGATTTTCAAGCACTCCGGCCCTCAAAAGGGCATAGCTTCGCCTATTGCACCACAATAGTGCAACCTATACTATACAACAAAGTATTCACATTTGCAAGAACAACTTTACAAAATTCTCCACAATTTTTTCGTCCCACCCCCGCATCCCATCACCACCCAACCCCGCCCGCCGCCACCTCAATGTCATTAAGATAATAGATAAAAGGCTGTGTTGCACGAATAATTATCAAGAAATATATTGGTATAACATTTTATTTTGATTTTAGTGCAACACAAATAGACAGATGTTTTCATCTGCCAAATTTGGTAGTATAGTATC
>SVFB01000085.1 GCA_015057085.1 Lachnospiraceae bacterium | reverse complement strand
CGAAGACGATCCGTTTGATGAAGACTTTCTTGGAGCTGAAGGCTTCTACATCTTCTAAAACCATCGTTTACTTGTCGTGCCCGCCTCAGTGCGGGCCTTTTTCATATCAAGAGGTTACAAAAGGAGAACTTTCCTATAAAGTAAAAAAAGAGATATCAAATTCCTTGATACCTCCTAATATTTCTCTACATAATATCCATCAGCTTGAATGCGATAATCAACTCAGTCCTCGCTGCCAGAGACGACATTTCTATTTCTAATATTTCTTCCACTTTATTCAATTTATAATTCACTGTATTACGATGAACAAACAATTCTTCTGCCGTATCCTTTACACTCCCATCATTATTAAGATAGCATTGCAATGTTTGGCATAGGTCCGTTTGATTTACCCGATCATAGTCTATTAACGGCTGTAGCATATGATGATAATAGTCTTTGATTATTTCCTTATCTTCAATGCCCATTAGCAATCGATATACCCCAAGCTTGGTATAAAACACTTTATCAGCTCCGATCTTGCCACGTGCCTGCAACCTTTGAATCGCCTTTGCCTGATTATAGCTTTTATAAAGGCATCTGACACTTTTCGTCAAGCGTCCAACTCCCATTGAAACACTTTCACCCTCCATCAAAAATCGGTTTATATCCCTTTGAATTTCTTTCACTTCAGCAAATAAAACTTCCTCCTTTATATTTGCCAGCACCAGTATCAATTCTGCTTCATTTACAAAAATTGCAAAATTTTTGTTCTTATGACGAATCATACTCTCCATCGACATACATAAGGATTCCAAACGTGCTTCCTTATTTGGTTCGGTCGTATTCAATTTCAGTACTGTCACACTATATTTCCAATTCACACGAAAAGAACGTTGCGACAACGGAACCACATATAATTCCTCTTGTTTTGGAAAGAAAATTGCATTTTTAAATGCAGCTGATGTCTCCATCATCCGTTGTTCATCCTTTGTAATTGCAAAACAACAGATTCGCATAATTTCTGCCAAATGAACCTTCCAAGGGACCACAAATAAAGGCAAATCATACATATTACAAAAATTTTTCACTTCCTCCGGAATCACTTCTATAAATGGACCTATATTTATAATTGCACCGGCTACTTTCTTTTTCCAAAAAGACTTTACCAAACTATATAATTCTTCTGATCCAATTCCTATTCCTGTTGTAAAAACCAGCTGTCCTCCATCCAAAAAATCTGAAGCTTCAACTGTCTCTACCATATGAACCCACGTTACACAATTAGAAAGCCCCTTTTCTCCTGCTACTAATGTAATGTCCATATGAGCAACTTTTTCTATTAATCTGGATAATTCAATTGCCATAATATATTCCTCTCACGGAGCGCTTTTATAAAAAAATAGGCGTTTTCGCACATTCTGTGCAAAAACGCCTTTGTTTCACGTGATTAAAATACAAGATATCCTATTCACTGTCAAGTAAATTCTTAATTAGCTTATTTATATTTCCTTGTGCCTCGTTAATTCTTCTATGTACTCCAGACCATACTTTGATAGTTGACCATCCTTTCTTACAATATATCCGATGGTCAACGGATCTTCTTCTTTTAACTTAATGGAAACCATACCTTTCAAAATCGCCTCTTCTCCGGAGAGCATTCCGGATCCGATCGAATAGCCATGCAATTCCGAAATCATCTCCATCGTGGTAGCACGATCATCTGACTTGATACTTTTCGCAAAGTCATAATCTGCCATCGCCTCTTCCGTCAAATAGAAATTACTTCCATCACTTTGATCGAAGGTAATGCATGGATAATCAGCCAATTCATCTATAGAAATTTCCTCTCTTCCCGCAAACTCATGGTCCTCCCATACATAGATATATGTATTGCGGACCATAAGTGGTGTGAATTCCAGATTGTATTCCTTCATCAGCTTTTGCATAATATCTTTGTTCGATCCGGAGAATGATACAATTCCTACTTCACTCTTTAGTGTTCTGACATCCTCTAATACTTCGCGTGTTTTTGTCTCATGAATCGAAAAAGCATATTTTTGCGGATCATATTTCAAAATCACTTTTGTAAATGCCTTTATTGCAAAATTATAGTGCTGCGTAGAAACAGAAAAGCGCTCTTTATCACTGTCTCTTGATAAGTATCGTTCTTCCATTATTGCATACTGACTCGTCACTTTTTTTGCATAGGTTACAAATTCTCTTCCCTCATTTGTCAAAGAGATACCCTTGTTGGTTCTCGCAAAAATCAAAATACCAAGTTCTTCTTCTAAATCTCTGACACTTGCAGATAATGCAGGTTGAGAAATAAAAAGCTTTGTAGCAGCCTCTCTGATAGAAGTGGAATTTGCAATTTCCAAGACATATTTTAATTGAGAAATATTCATGCTAACTTCTCCTTCGATCATTCCAATATCTATATCATACCATTTCACTAGGCATAGTTCCATAGCGGGGGCTTTTATCTCAGTCGGAGATTGTAACCCCGACTGAGATAAAAGACAGCCGAAGTATCGGCTGTCTTTTTCCTCTTGGCTTATTCTGTAAACAACGGTGTTGAATAATAACGATCTCCGCTATCAGGCAATAATGCCACAATGACCTTGCCTTTATTCTCCGGACGCTTTGCCAGCTCAATTGCGGTATAGAGCGCTGCACCGGAAGAAATACCAACAGAAATTCCTTCTTCTTTTGCAAGCAACTTTGCCGTATCAATTGCTGCCTGGTTTGGAGATTTAAATACTTCATTATAGACAGAAGTGTTTAAAACCGTAGGTACAAAGCCTGCACCGATTCCCTGAATCTTGTGGCTTCCTGATCTGCCTTCTGATAAGACCGGTGAATCCTCCGGTTCTACAGCCACTACGCTGACATTTGCATTCTGGGATTTTAAATATTCTCCAACACCGGTTACCGTTCCACCGGTTCCAACACCTGCAATAAAGATATCCACATTACCATCTGTATCTTCCCAGATTTCCGGTCCTGTTGTTTCTCTATGAATTTTTGGATTCGCCTGATTATCAAACTGTGCAGGAATAAAGCTGTTTGCTGTCTGTGACGCAATCTCTTCTGCCTTTGCGATGGCACCCTTCATTCCCTTTGTGCCTTCTGTCAATACCACTTCTGCGCCATATGCCTTCACAATATTTCTTCGCTCTACGCTCATGGTTTCAGGCATGGTCAAAATCAAACGATATCCCTTTGCAGCAGCAATTGCAGCTAAACCAATTCCTGTATTTCCTGATGTCGGCTCAATGATAACAGAGTCTTTATTTAACAGACCCTTCTCTTCTGCATCTTCAATCATTGCTTTTGCAATGCGGTCCTTCACCGAACCAGCCGGATTAAAATATTCCAGTTTTACCAGAATGGTAGCTTCTAATCCTAACTTTTTCTCAAGATTCGTAACTTCTACCAATGGTGTATTTCCAATTAAATCCAATGTGCCTTTATATATCTTTGACATAGTTATCTCCTTTCAAATTTTATGCAGAAAATCCTTTTTCCAAATCTGCAATAATATCATCAATGTGCTCTGTTCCGATGGATAATCGAATTGTATTTTGCTTGATTCCCTGATCCAAAAGTTCCTCTTCTGACAACTGTGAATGTGTTGTGGAAGCCGGATGGATTACAAGGCTCTTCACATCTGCTACATTTGCAAGTAATGAGAAAATCTCAAGCTGATCAATAAATTTCCATGCCTCTTCCTTGCCACCCTTAATTTCGAAGGTAAAGATAGAAGCACCTCCATTCGGGAAATAGCGCTTATATAGCTCATGATCCGGATGATCCGGTAATGATGGATGATTTACCTTTTCAACCTTTGGATGATTCTGCAAATATTCGATAACCTTCTTGGTGTTTTCTGCGTGGCGATCTAATCTGAGAGATAATGTCTCTACTCCTTGTAACAAAAGGAATGCGTTAAAAGGAGAAATTGTTGCGCCGGTATCTCTTAAAAGAATTGCTCTTACATATGTCACAAATGCTGCCGGTCCAACTGCATCATAGAATGAAATTCCATGATAGCTTGGATTTGCTTCTGCGATATTCGGATATTTTCCGCTTTCTTTCCAGTTAAATTTTCCGGATTCTACGATAAGTCCACCTAATGTAGTGCCATGACCTCCGATGAATTTGGTAGCAGAATGAACTACAATATCTGCGCCATGCTCGATTGGGCGAATCCAATATGGGGTTCCAAATGTATTATCTACTACAACCGGCAAACCTTTGCGATGAGCAAGCTCTGCGATTGCATCAATGTCAGGAATATCACTGTTTGGATTTCCTAAAGTCTCTAAATAGATTGCTCTTGTATCTTCCTGGATTGCTGCCTCTACTTCTTCAAGATTATGTGCATCTACGAAAGTGGTTTTGATTCCATACTGTGGAAGAGTATGTGCCAAGAGGTTATAGCTTCCACCATAGATAGTCTTTTGTGCTACGATATGACCGCCGTTTGCTGCCAATGCCTGAATCGTATATGTGATTGCTGCGGAACCGGAAGCTAATGCAAGTGCTGCGCTTCCTCCTTCTAAAGCTGCAATTCTCTTTTCTAATACATCCTGAGTTGTATTTGTTAATCTTCCATAGATATTTCCTGCATCTGCAAGTCCAAATCGGTCTGCTGCATGCTGGCTGTTGTGGAATACATAGGAGGTCGTCTGATAAATCGGAACTGCTCTTGAATCGGTTGTAGGATCCGCCTGTTCCTGTCCAACGTGTAACTGTAATGTTTCAAATTTGTAATTACTCATAATCGTTATCTCCTTTTCTTGTTTTTTGTTCTCTTTCTCTCTTTTAGATAGTTTCTATTTTTTTGATGTTTATATCCTACCATCTCAGTATGGTTTTGAAAAATCGTTATCCTTTATCGTCGGTGATAACTTTTACTTATCGCGAAATTTCAAGTCCCATAAGCTGAAATAAAAAAATGCCTGTTTTTAAACAGACATTTTTATGCAAAGACAACGATCAACAAAAATCAATAATGACCCACTGTTACATTTCCACGATTCTAGTACATACTTTTTCTGCCAGCGCGCGATTATGGGTGATGATTGCCATTCCCATATTGCGCTCTTTTGCAACTGCAAGCAGAGTCTCCCAAATTTGGGCCTGCGTGATGACATCAAGCATTGTTGTAATCTCATCGCAAATTAAAAGCTTCGTCTCCGGCGCAAGCACTCTCGCAATGCAAAAACGCTGAAGTTCACCTCCTGATAATTCTGTCGGCCAGCGATCCAGCCAAGCTTTTTCAATTCCCATTTTCTCAAGTAAAGCCTGATCCGGCTCCCAACATTCATTCAAAATCTTGCGCATCTTCCACCGTGGATTAACCGCAAGTTCCGGATGCTGATAAATCATTTGAACCGGACAAAATCCTTTCTTTGAAATCGGCTGACCATCAATGGAAATGGTGCCTTCTAATGGTATCTCATACCCTGCCATAATTTTAGCCAGTGTACTCTTGCCGCATCCAGAAGGGCCGATGATTCCAACGCGCTCGCCGGACTCGATTGTCAAAGACACGTCCTTTAATATTTCATCTGTCTGATCAGAATATCGAAAACAAATATGATCTGCACTAAATAGCATTGACACACCTTACCTTTCCGCCGCGGACAATTCTTTCCTGCTGTTCTCCGACACATTGATCCGTTCTAAAGCTGCAGCGATCCGCAAACAAACACCCCGACGGAAGATTTCCGGCATAGGGTTGTGTTCCGGGAATCGGTTTAAAATCATTTTGCGGAAGGGCATCGATTAATGCCTTGCTATATGGATGCCGCAGCGCATCCTTCCCTTTTACGAAGTCCTCTTTTGGCGCAATTTCCAAAATGGTTCCCGCATAAAAAACTGCCACGCGATCTGCCACATGAAGTGCCAGGTCAAGATCGTGCGTAATCATAAGAACACCCGCGCCTTCATCTGCGATCCGGCGAAAATGCTTTAAAGTTTCCATCGCCATATCAAGACTCAGTCCAGGGGTCGGTTCATCCGCAATCACAAGCTCCGGCTCTCCCATCAACGCGCCACAAATAAGCGTACGTCTTGCCATTCCTCCGGAAAGCTGAAATGGGTATTTTTCGGCAACATCCGGCTCAAGCTGATATTTGCAAAACAAATCCTCCTGTCTTTGCTTTGTTCCATACACGCCACGCACTTGCTTTCCCACTTTCATAAGCGGATCCAGATAATCTACAGACTGCGGAATGAACGCAATTTCCTTTCCCAGCAATGCACGCTCACGTTTTTTGTCAATTGGTGCTCCTTTGTATAAAACCAATCCGGTCTTAATGGAATTTTTCGGAAGCAAATTTAAAATGGCATGTGCCAAAATACTTTTTCCTGATCCACTGGATCCAACCACCGCAAGAAGCTCACCCTTTCTCACATCCAGAGAAAGAGAATGTATCACCTGAAGTGTGTCTTTCCGAAATCCCTTCTTTTGATACATTTGAAATCCGACGATTAAATTATTCACCTCTAAAATAGTATCTTTCATATCGATTTCAATTCATCCAATCTACAATCTATTATTCATTTCCACTTGTTGGATTCCATAATTTCTTCAGATTCTCTCCGATTACATCAAAAAGAATCACTGCAATTAAAAGCATCACACCCGGGAATACGGCCATCCACCACTTTCCTGTGGTAATATAGTTCATCGATTCGGACAAGATTACTCCGATTGCCGGCATTTCCTTTGGCAATCCGAAACCAAGAAATGTGACGGATGCCTCATGCATGATGGCATGTGGGAACAACAGTACCAAACCAATCAAATATGCCGGAAGCACATGCGGCACCATGTGATGCACTGCAATATAGAAAGTGGATTTCCCCATCTTTTGCGAAGCAAGCACATACTGTGAAGATTTCAGTCGCAATACTTCCTGACGAACAATTCTGGTAAGCCCCGGCCAATGTGTCAAAGCCACTGCTGTGGTTACACCGATGGCACCTTTTCCCATCATATATGAAATCAAAATCAGCAGAACCAGATGCGGTAATCCCATGCAAAGGTCCACAGCCAGCTTCACAAAGCGATCAAGAAATCCTCCCCAGACTGCAGATGCAATTCCCAAGATTAAAGCCACCACCGAACTAAACAGCGAAGCAATCAATCCAATCACAATACTGTTGGAAAGTCCCTTGATACAACGCCAGAACATATCTCTTCCCATGGCATCAGTTCCAAATAAATGGGAAAGAGAAGGCATTTGAAGTTTGTTTTCGTAATGAACGGCATAATTTTCCGGATTCATAAAAATGCCCCAGAAAAAGATTGTCACCAGATATACAGTTGCCAGAATAATGAGCGTCATTACAGTCTTTTTTCGGTTCCATTCAAATCTCTTATGCATCTTTGTTTGCCTCCCTGATTCTAGGATCGCAAATACCATACAAAATATTTGCAATCAGATTTCCGGTAAATACAAACAAAGCACTAATCAGCGCAATTCCCATCAAAAGCGGAGCATCTCCGTTTAGAGCTGCTGCGGTTGTCGCGGTTCCAATGCCCGGATAAGCAAATACATTTTCCGCAAGCGCCATTCCTCCAAACAATTCGCTGAAAGACGAAAATTGAATCGTGATTGCAGGCAATGCCACATTTCTTAAAATATGTCTACGCACAAGTTGACCCGGCTTCTCTCCGCGTGTCTTTGCATAGAGAATAAAATCCGAGTTCATAATTTCCACAACCTGCTGCCTTGTGTACAGCACAATCTCGCCCATACTTACAATGCTAAGGGTCAATGCCGGCAGTATTAAATGATAAATATAATCTCCGATTGTAACATCCGATGCCAGCTTCCCAATTGGAACTGCCATTCCAATTGGAAACCAGCCCAATTGAACGGCAAAGATCACCAAAAACAGCAACCCGACCCAAAACGTCGGCGCAGATTTTGTAATCAGACAAAACACTTTTATAATTCGATCAAAGATTCCACCTTGTCTTATTCCGCAGATTACACCCATGCAAAATCCCAATAATCCGGAAATCACCCACGATACCATCATCAGAATAAATGAATAAGAAAAACGTTCTCCGATAACTGAGATGACAGATTTCTTATAGGTGATGGACATTCCCATATCACCGTGGAATAAGTTTACGATCCAGATAAAAAATCTCTCCATAATCGGTGCATCCAAATGCCAATGTGCCACAATTTCCTGTCTGGCTTCCTCTGACAATGTGGAATTTGTTCCGATATAAGAAACCAGCGGATCAATCGGCGATTTTGCAATTAATACAAATGCAAGAAAGCTCACCAAAAACAGAAGGAGCAGCATTCGTATACATTCATGTATCAGGCTTTTATATTTCTTCATGCTAATTGTTTCCTTTACGAAAGAATGCTGTCACAGTATTCACTGCAACAGCATTTATCTTTTCTTATTCTAATACCCAGTCCTTCAGATTGCAAATAACTGGACTACCATGTCCATGAGGATGTGGAATCTGTGTATCCTCAGAGATGTCCAACTTATCGTTTACAAAATAAGAATGTTCTATATTCACAAGATACAGGTATGGATATTGAGCATCGCCGATGGCCTGTGCCTCTTTCCATGCCGCATTTGCTTCCTCCTGGCTTGTTGCCGCAAATGCTTTTTCGATTGCAGCATCACATTCTGCGCTTGTAAATCCGGTCACATTCGCATACTGTGCCTCAAGGAACATTTCTGAATGGTATGTATTATAGATTACAGTCGGAGAATACTGACCCCAGCCCCAAACAATTGGAGTGGTATTTTCTTCTTCTACTGCCACATCCCATGATTCGTTTCGCACGTTGATGTCGATTCCAAGGTTCTTTGCGTTTTCAGCCAAGGCAGATGCAAGTTTATATCGATCTTCGTCATTGCCCGGTGCGATGATATCAAAAGCGCATTTCAAATCACCCTTTTCGCGGATGCCGTCTCCGTCTGTATCCTTCCAGCCGGCTTCCTCCAAAATTGCAATTGCCTCTTCCACCTGATTGTCCTCATAATCATCTGTGGAAGCCCATGGGAGATTGTCTGTAAAGTTTACTGCCGGAACGCCTTCTCCGTTAAATGCATTGTCGATGATTTCCTGACGGTTGATTCCGATTGCAAGCGCATGTCTGACTGCGATATCACAGGTTACTGCATTACCCACCTGATATTCATTGCCCTTGCTATCTTTCATGGTCTGTGGTTCTAATGTCGGCAAACTGACATTTCGCACATCCATGGTCTCAAGTTTGTGAAGTGTCATGCCTTCCACTTCTTCATTTATATAGGTTGAGCTAACCATTACCACATCCATCTGTCCTGAAACCGCATTCGAAAATGCTGTATCCTGACTCATGGATACGATGTTCACCTGCTCGATATCCGGGGTCTCTCCCCAGTAGTTCTCGTTGATCTGCAGGATAATCTGCTGGTTCGCATCATACTGTACTACCTTATACGCTCCGGTTCCAATCGGTGCAGTATCGAATGCGGTGCTTTCATAGGCATCGCTTGGCACAATTTGAAGCATTGCCACTGTGTCAAGGAAAGGTGAATATGCTTCGCTTAATGTGAATACGACAGTATAGTCGTCTTCTGCCTTCACCTCTGCCAATTTGGTCAAATCAACATTTTCGTTGTTTGCCTGGTTGTTCTTGACTTCTTCGTATGTATATACCACATCTTCTGCGGTGAAGTCACTTCCGTCGCTAAATTTGACTCCTTCGCGCAGCTTAAATGTATAGGTTAATGCATCATTGCTGACAGACCATTCTGTTGCTAAGTCTGCCACATAATTCGATTCTGTGTCTACCTGAATCAGTGCTTCGTTGATGAATGGGTATCCATAGCTCATGAATCCCTTTACCGGATCCATGCTTTCCTCAAAGATGGTTCCTCCGATGTAGACACTGATGCTTTCGTTTTCATTAGCACTTTCTGTTCCCTTTTGGGTTGCGTTGCCACATGCTGATAATGAGATGAAGCATGAAGCTGCAATCAGCACGCTGACGATTCTTCTTTTCATAATCTTTCTCCATTTCTCGAATACTTACCTTGAAGATATTACCACCCGAGAAATAGAGTCACAAGCCACTGGGGGGGATATTGGAGCTATTATTTTGAGTGGCCAGAAACCAACCCAAAAATCCATGTGACAAGTAATACAATCAAGACTCCATAGATTGTGGATGCCACTCGAAGCAATGCATATACTATGCGTGCTTGTCCCGGCAAGGTTACTGCTATCAACACGTAACTGATTGCACCGATGCGGCAATTCATGTATGGTGCCTTCACGAGCTTGCACAAAAACATCGTGAGCAACACACCTGCCATCAACAGCAGTATCGAAATCCATTGGTTCCCGATTAAGCTATCAAGTGACACAATTGCAAGCGCTGCAATCGCCGCCATGACAGTCACCTTAATTCGCATGACTCCGGCACCTTTGCTTGCCCCTAAATTATCCTGTACGCACAGTAAGCATGCGATTGCCGCAGTGGCTTTCTGAATGATATCCAATTGCATTTGTCCGTAATGGACTTTGATTCCTAATACATCTAGGATTGTGGATGTGAGAATACACAATCCGATTGCGATGATAATCTTTATATCTAATCTATTGATTTCCAGCTTAGCCGGTTGCATTTTTGTATTTCCCATTTTGTTTCTCCTACGATTATTACTTATATTGCATGATTAATCAGATCAAGCGCTGTCTCGACAAATTTTTCCGCAGCTCCCGGCATCAGCATAGAAGTCAACGCTTCCCAGTGGATTTCGTCATATGATTTTTGATCAGGCATATACTTCATTCCACCGTTTAACATAGACACATATAATGTGTGTTTAAACTTTGAGCCGTTCTCCAGCTGTATTCCTGTAATTGCATTCATTTCCGGTTTTCCTGCTACCAGTGCAAGATCACCCATCACGATTCCATCTACAGAAATGTTTTTTTCTCCCTCTGCGATATATTGTATACTTTGATACGGGTGCATTGGGACTCTGCCTTTTGTCTGCCATACGAATTCGGTATGCAAAAGTTTCAACTCAGATACTCTGATTTCAGAAGCATCAGAAATTGCATGATTGGCTGCAACCACCATTTTTTCAGAAATGGCTTTTGCAAACTTAATTCCTGTTTTTACACCTAAATCAACGCATTCTATCTCGCCCTTTAAATCTTCGCGATCAAACCATGCTGTCTTTTCAGGCACAGTATCTCCCGCAGCTCCTGTAATATAAAGCACAGGACAATGATATTGAGTTTCAAGATTTCGACACATCATTCCTGGTGCATCCGCTGATATTAATCGATTTCCGGTATCCTTTTGTGCGTTGTCAATTACGCATGGTTTCATTCCAAATCCAACAATTTGAGCAATATCGTTATCAGATTCATCTCTGAAACAAATAACAGTCATTGTCTCGTTGACCTCACCTACGCCATCAACTCCAATCCACCAACCGCTTTGAGTTTGAATATCTCTGTTTTTTACCACAGGACAGTTGGCAGTTCCAATATACATTTTGGCCTCACGCAGATTTCTGCATGGATTAAGCGAATCTTTGAGTGCTTCCAATATGGCCTCTTCATATTTATCTCTTTTTGAAAGTTCATTCTGCCTTTTTGCCTTTTCTTCTTCGGTTAGCTCGACTTCTGCTCCTCCCAATCCAATTAATGGACCACCGGGAGCATGTGGTGTTGTGATGGCATGTGTCATATGAATCCATACGTTTTCTACCGGTATATTGACAATGCCTGCTACAGTATTTCTCAATCGCTCTACAAAATCATCCCAGAGCATAACGATTTCAATTGAAATAATAGCCACCTTTGTATCATTTTGTTCGATTACTATGGCACTCACTTTAGGCATATCATGAACCGCCTTAAATCCCTCCAACGGGAACATCTTATCGCCAAATTGAATTGTTGCATTTCCACTTGCTGCTTTCATATTCTCCTCCATTTCCAAATGTAGGATAATCTCCCACATAATCTTAATTTTAGAGGAATGAATTTCTGCACTCAATTCAATTTCTACTAAGCTTTATTCTCATGCTGAATAAAAGCCATCTATTCTTCAAACCCTTGCATACGATCAAGTATCGCAAACAATGCATGCTCTTTTTCCGATATCATTCCACTGTTTTCTCCAAATTCCATCAGATCTTGAGAATTCAGATTCTCTTCCCATGTCATCAACCCATTTCCATTCGGATTTCCGTTCTTAGCAAAATTCGCATAATACGTAATCATCATATCGCTCAATGCACGGTCCTCATCATCAAACAGCTTTGATTTTTCCGGAATATTACCATACAGATAAATCATTTCTCCACTATGCCATGGTCCGATGCGACCATTTGTTTTAGTAAATTGATATTCATAAACAGGAACCTGATTCATTACCTCAAGCCGATTCAAGCAATAATGTGAATAATCAAAGAACACAGCACCCCAGATTTCTCTCCAGTATTCCTTTGCCTCCTCGTTCGTTGATGCAGGATAAATTTCCAAAACCTCATCCGCAAATTCTCCAAAATAATCTCTTACCCGTTCTTCAAAATTTTTCATATTTGCATTGGAAAACAAAAGGAACGAATCTGCCTCGCTGGCATTATATCCATGCATTAGCGCGGTCTCATTATGCTCTCCCGCTTTATAGTATTCATATGGTGTTTTTTCCAATACATATCCGTCAATTGTGATATGATGCTCTGTATCCGCTGCAACCACAAGCTCCTCTGCAGAAACATCCCGAAGTTCTTCCACATTCTCGCAACCAAAACGCTCCTTAACCGAATTTGCACTTTCTAGTGCATCCTCATAAGAGCGGAATGAATGAGGTGGATTAACCGATGCAACTGTAGAACTTTCCAAAACGGCTCTCGTAAACAAGCCTGATGCCAAAGGAGATACACAGAGCGCACTTACAGATGCAGCGCCTGCAGACTCTCCTGCCAAAGTAATATTGTCCGGGTTTCCACCAAATGCTTCAATATTATCATTAACCCATTGCAATGCCTTAATCTGATCCAACAGCCCATAATTGCCCGTAGTTCCATGCTCTGATTCCGCTGCCAACTCCTCGTCCGCCAAAAAACCAAAAACACCAAGACGATATCCCATATTTACCACAATCACATCCTGTCGCGCCAAGCCCTGTCCACTGTAGTCCGAATACCACGGCTGACCGGTTTGGAGAGATCCACCATGCACATAAACCACTACCGGAAGATTCGTCTCATCCGTCGCCGGCTTCCATATATTCAAATATAATGAATCCTCGCTTACAGGTGCTACATAATTATCTTTCATTGAAAAATGATAATCGTGAAAACCTATGATTTGGGTTAATGAATCGTAAATCGGAAGATTTGTTGGTTGCATACTCATCGGCGCGAAGGTATCCGCCAAAAGCACTCCATCCCATTCCTCCGGATCTTGCGGTTCTTTCCAACGCAGTTCACCAACCGGAGCTTTTGCATATGGAATACCGGCATATATTTCAACCTCACCGTCTTCAGTTACAACCCCTTGTACATCGCCGTTTTGCACATGTACAATATCCGTCTTCTCCGGATTTGCATAGTCGACAGCTTTAATCGCGCGTACCGGCGGCCAGGTAATCACCAACACACCTGCAAAAACCACAAGCCATCCAAACCATGATAAACATCTCGTCCACCACTTTTTGCTTTGTAGCAATATCCGGTTCACAAAAAAGAACAAACCTCCGGCCAGAATCGTAAGTATCCAACCAACAATCGTATTCTTATTCAGTTCAATCACAGCCAACATCAGTAATAAAACCATTCCAAAAGAAATGCAAAATCCCTTTTTTATTGTAGACATTCCAACACCTCCACGCATATATCAAGTTTATGCAATTCGATTTTACACAATTCATTGTACGTCATTTTCCTACACTTGTCCAGATATCTATAGTAAATTTTGTTCACCTTTCACACACTTGTTGTTTTGCAACGCGGAAGCAACTTAATATTTTTACATTTATATTATTTTATTAATATTGAGGGGTTGAAAGATTCTTTTTATAATAAAGATGTAAATCGAGACTTTTATAATTGGAGGGGATTCTATGACATCATTGCCAACCATCAAAACGCAAAATGGCTTCAAAACACTTTTCGTTAATGATGAACCATTTTTTTGTCTCAGTGGCGAATTGCATAATTCAAGCGCCAGCGATTTAGATTACATGGAGACACATGTTTGGCCGGCTCTACAGGAGATTGGATTAAACTCAGTCATCATTCCATCTTATTGGGAATGTATCGAGCCGGAAGAGGGTCAATTTGACTTCACCCTCATCGATGGCCTGATTTCGCAAGCGCGAACATACAATATGAAAATTATTTTTCTCTGGTTCGGCCTGTGGAAAAATGCGCAATCCATGTATGTACCGGGCTGGATGAAAAAAGATTCGAGTACTTATTTCCGCGCCGAAACCATAAACGGAGAGAAAACCAAAACCATCTCTCCATTCTGCCGCGCTGCAATCGAAAAGGATGCCTATGCATTTTCGAAACTGATGGCACATATTCGCGATGTGGATCAGGAAGCGTCCACCGTCATTGTCATGCAAGTCGAAAACGAAATCGGTCTTTTGGGCACGGCGCGCGATTACTGCGACGCTGCAAATAAAGCATTTCTTGAAGCGGTTCCGGATACAATTGCTTCTCTTTATCAGGTGTCAGGCTCCTGGAAAGAAGCATTTGGCACTCAGGCAGAGGAATACTTTATGGCATATTATTTCGGAAAAGCAGTCGAAGAGATTGCAAGTGCAGGTATCAAGGAATATCCGCTTCCATGCTATGCCAATTCCTGGTTAAAACAGTATCCTTGGTATCCGGGTTCTTATCCATCCGGCGGTCCGGTTCCTGATGTTCATAAGATTTGGCAGTCTGTTGCCCCAAGTTTATTCACTCTGGCTCCGGATATCTATGTGCCATATGTGGCCAACATTATGGATGAATACACAACCTTGGACAATCCGCTGTTCATTCCGGAAGTGCGCAAAGATGCCGTAGCTGCTTCCTACTGCCTCTACGCATTTGGAAAGCATAATGCGATTTGCTTCTCTCCTTTTGGAATTGAAGAATTAGCGCTACCTCCTGAAGCAGTTGACCATCCACCGATGGAAGTAATGATTGCCTTAAATATTGATCCATCGGCATTCGATATCACAGGCAGCAAAGAATTATTAAGAAGCACCTACAACTTTATGAATCAAGTGAAACCGCTGTACTTGAAATATCGCGGAACCGATCAACTTCAAAGTTATGTTCGAAAAGGAGAAACCGATTACGGTACTTTTCTTCACTTTACAAACTATGATCTGGCAATCAAATATGCTCCCCGTGCCACTGCCAAACCGCTTGGCGCCGGAATGATTTTTGAACTGGATCCAAACCGATTCCTGATCGTAGGAATGATGAGTTCGCTTGAATTTAGAGTCAAAGAAGGCGAGAAATGTAAAGTCGATGTTGTACGCTTAGAAGAAGGTGAAGTCGTATGCGGCGAATGGAAACGCGGACGCATCCTCAACGGCGATGAAGTGATGACACTTTCTCTAGGAGAAAATCTCACAAGCCTTATGATTGAATTATACAAATTCTAAAAATACCCCCATCCAAATCATATTGGATGGGGGCTATTTAGTATTAGCGCTTTTTTCCGTTCACTCTTATGCTACCTAAATCGCAATCTGTCGTAAGATTGTTTAAGTCACTATTTGTGCTAATTTCGACGCTTCCCACATTGCAATCAACTTCCAAGAAATCGAATTCGATTTTTCCATCGACATCACCTACATCGCATGTAATGATTGATGTTCCAACAAATGCATTTGAGATGTCAAAATCTCCTACATCAATATCAAACTTCGATTGAGTTACACTGATACCTGAAATGTCAATATCACCACAGTCTGCATCAAGTGTCAATTTTTCTCCTTCGATATCATTGATGATCACATCACCCACATCAACTGTTAGATTGATTTCGTCAAGCTTTGTTCCTTCAGGAATCGTCACAATCATTTTGCAATTTTTCTTGTTCACATTATTGAATATGCTATCAATTTTTTCTACGATATCAAGCTTTCCATTTTCGAACGTAATTGTTGGTGCATACTTTTCCGGATAAGTATATTTTACTGAAAAGTTTTTTCCATATTCTAATGTTAAATCACTGGCATCAACATCGATGCTAATTTCTGATACTGTCCCATTTTCAAATGTCCGCTCGTCGGTTACACTTTTACCTCCAAATGGCACAAACCACGTAATGTATCTGAATGCCCATAACACCAATACGACGATTAGTACAATCCAAAAAGCATGCTTCCATCCTCTGTTTTTCCTTCTATGATATGATTTATTGGTTCCTCTATGATTCACACAATTTTCTTCTCGACCACGCTCCTCATATCCATATTCACCACTGATTGTATCAGTATCATTAATCTGAAGGATCTCTTCATAACTACTATTAATAATAGATGCATAAACAAACAAAAATACTCCAATCCCTACAAATCCAAAGATTAGACTGGCCATCAAATCATTGTCATAAATGATACATGGAATGACCGATAGAATACATAATGCAACACCCAGGGTGTAGCATAGAATGGATGTCTTCTTGAAACTTTCTTGCTGATTTCTAACATAATCCGCAGTCTGAATGTCAATTCTGCAATTCTCTTTTTTGAGATAATCCCATACTTTTCCGCTGAGACCATTCAGAACAAAAAGCGCAACTGCTATCGCAATCAACACAAACATAATTGCTACACCATAGTTATCATGCTCAGCATCGAAATGACTCCATATCATAATTGGTACAACTGATATGATACATAGGAGAACACCCAGTGCGACTCTTCTTGCTGAGATTACTTCTGCGGAAAGAAATTCCTTTACTTCACTCAGAGAAATAAATCTACGCGACTCTTCCTGATTTTTCTCGTGGACTTCTTCCACTTCTTTTTCCAGACCCAGCCCCTCTGCAAGTTCATCCAAATTTCCAAATTCAGAAATCACTGTGCCAACTGCAGCATTTTCGCTTGCGCCATCAGCAATCAGCTCATTATACTTGTCCTCCATCATTTGCAATAATTCCGCCTTTGCCTTTCTTACCTCCGGGGTGTTTGGCATGCTTGCAAACATTGCTTCCAAATAACTCTTTATTGTTTCCATAACGCTTCTCCTATTTTTTTACAAATTTTTCAATGACCTCTTTTGTGACTTCCCATTCTTCACATTTGTCATTGTAATAATCTATCCCTGCTTGAGTGACTCTATAATATGTTCTCTTTTTCCCATTTCCTTCTGAATCAGGATTGGCAATAAATGACTCTATATAACCGTTTTTCTCCATTCTCGTGAAAGCTGAATAAAGAGTGGTCTCTTTTATAATGTATTTTTCATCCGTAATCTTCTTTATTCGCTTTGAAATTTCATACCCATATGAAGGTGCCTGAATGAGAATACTGAGAATCATGGTGTCATTGTAGCCGCGAATCACATCGCTACTTATTTCAACCATTACTTCCTCCTTTACACTTCGTCTGTCGTAGTACTTCATCAGTCGTAGTAAGTATACTACGACTGACGGAGTAATGCAACACACTTTTTCAGATTATATTTCGCTAACCATTATTAGTTCATCCGTACGCAGGTTTTGTATTAAAATAGAACTATTAAATGATTGTTCAAGAGGTACCTTATGACTTTAAAAGATATTAAAATTGGGGAAAGCGCAAAAATCATATCCGTTGGTGGTGACGGAGCGCTGCGACAACATTTTCTCGATATGGGCATCATTCCCGGCGTTGAAGTTAAAATTGTGAAATATGCGCCATTGGGCGATCCTATAGAAATCTTAATTCATGGCTACAAGCTTACACTTCGCGTGGCAGAAGCAGATCAGTTGGAAGTACAGTCTGCAGATAGTATCATTCAATCCTCGCCTCAACCGCCCAAGAAAAAATCCCTCCATCCGGGATTTGGTGAAGATGGAATCTTTCATCCAAAAGGAAGCGGAAATCCTCTAGAAGAAAGCGAACTCATCAGTTTTGCATTGGTAGGAAATCAAAATTGCGGGAAAACCACTCTCTTCAATCAGCTAACCGGAGCCAACCAGCATGTTGGCAACTTCCCCGGCGTTACAGTAGATCGAAAAGATGGTGCAATCAAGGGACACGCAAATACCATGATTACAGATCTCCCGGGCATCTATTCCATGTCTCCCTATACAAATGAAGAAATCGTTTCGCGAAATTTCGTGTTGGATGAGCGACCAAAAGGAATCATCAACATCGTAGATGCTACAAATATTGAAAGAAATCTATATCTTACGATGCAGCTTCTTGAGCTGGAAATTCCTATGGTTGTGGCCCTAAATATGATGGATGAAGTAACCGCCAACAGCGGGTCAATCGATGTGAATGCAATGGAAGATGCTTTGGGCGTACCTGTTGTACCAATTTCTGCTGCCAAAAACGAAGGAATAGAGGAGCTGATTCAACATGCTTTGCATGTTGCATATTACAGAGAGACCCCTCTGAAACAAGATTTCTGCGATGAGAAAGATAATGGTGGTGCGGTGCACAGATGTATTCATTCGATCAGTCATCTCATCGAAGACCATGCGCAAGCCGCCAACCTTCCGCTTCGATTTGCAACCACAAAAGTGATAGAAAACGACACTTTAATACTAAAGCAGCTTAATTTATCACAAAATGAAATCGAAACCGTAGAGCACATCGTGCTTCAAATGGAAGATGAAAGAGGTCTCGACAGAAGTGCGGCTATCGCAGATATGCGATATGCATTTATTAACCGCGTATGTTCTAAGACAGTAATCAAGCCCCACGAAAGCAAGAGCACTCTCATCAGTGAACAAATTGATAAAATCCTAACCGGTAAATACACAGCGATTCCCATCTTTATTGCCATAATGGGACTCGTCTTCTTCCTGACATTTAACGTCATCGGCGGAGGCTTACAAGGCCTACTGGAAACCGGAATCGATTACCTAAGTCAATCCGTGGAGACACTGATGAAATCAAGCAATGTCAACCAAACGATACAAGGTCTTATCATCGATGGCGTATTTGCCGGCGTAGGAAGCGTTTTAAGCTTCCTTCCAATCATTGTCACAATGTTTTTCTTCCTATCTCTTTTGGAAGATAGTGGCTACATCGCGCGCGTTGCCTTCGTAATGGATAAGCTTCTTAGAAAAATCGGTCTTTCAGGAAGAAGTATCGTCCCTATGCTGATTGGATTCGGTTGCACTGTACCGGCTGTCATGTCTAGTCGTACGCTTCCGAGTATGCGTGATAGAAAGATGACGATTCTCATGACTCCATTTATGAGCTGTAGTGCGAAGCTTCCGATTTATGCTTTCTTTGTAAATGCATTTTTCCCGGAGCACAAAGCCTTAATCATGATTGGACTTTATATTACAGGTATCATACTTGGTATCATCTGTGCATTGCTTGCAAAAGTAACACGATACAAAGGTGAAGCATCACCTTTTGTGATGGAGCTTCCAAACTACAGAATGCCAAGTCTCAAAAATGTTTTACAGTTACTTTGGGAAAAGGCAAAGGATTTTATCCAAAAAGCCTTTACGATTATTTTCCTTGCTACCATCGTAATTTGGGTACTGCAAAGTTTCGATACCCATCTAAATCTGGTCACGGATTCAAAAGACAGTATTTTAGCAGTGATTTCCGGATGGTTGGTTCCAATATTTAAACCAATTGGTCTGGGAAGTTGGCAAATTGTCACATCGCTGATAACCGGATTTATCGCAAAAGAAAGTGTCGTCTCATCTCTCGAAGTACTATTCACAGGGAATGTCACCCAAGCGCTTTCTAATGCCTCCGCAGCTGCGCTATTGATTTTCTCGCTGTTATACACTCCGTGTATCGCAGCCGTCGCTTCAATCAAGCGGGAATTAGGTCGCAAATGGGCACTTGGAATTGTAATCTGGCAATGCGTCATCGCCTGGATTGCAGCTTTCATCACTTATTTTATTGCAAGCCTATTTTAACTCAGTCGGGGTACAAACTCCGACTGAGTTAAACGCTCCGCGAGGATGCGCACGGATTCGGACAGGAATTTGTCTGCTGAAGCAGCCCCGAATCCGGCGCGCAAGACTCGCGAGCGAGTCTTGATCGTTAGATAGGTCTTGGAGGAGAAAGAATATGTTACAGATTCCCGGCCCACTTTGTGGAGATGAAAAAGCAGACGAAATCATCAATCGATATGTGAACCAGCGTCTGATTGGACTGATGTCAGATATATTGTCGGATTTTGATGTGGATACGGCAGAAGCCGATCCGCAGTTTCAGGAGGAAATCTTTTATTTGTTTCCTGAAAATTATGATAAAGACAAGCAGGCAAAGCTGTTTATGAAGCTATATCACCTTTTGACGGATGATGAGACATATGTGCCGGAACAGGTGATGGAATATGTTCTCGCACAGCTTTTAGGACTGTATGAGGAGCTTGGAGAGACTGTGCAGCCGGAGATGCCGAAGCGCAGCTATGTATTAGAAAAGCTGACAGAGGATTTTAAAGCCGACGGCTCGAAAAATCCTGACGCAGAGGCGATTGAATATCTCGAACAGCTGGAGAATCCGGCAGAGTATCAGGATTTGATTTTCTGGGATTGGGATTTTGCACTTTTGGAAGAATACAAAGAAGAAGATTTAGCAAGAAGTAATCCGGTGAAATTAAACGGAACAAAGTAGGAGAAGAAAGCATGTTAAGACCGAAAATCGGCCTGGATTGGGACGACGTGACAGCGCCATTTAATGATGTGGCAATCGAGATGGCGAATGAAAAATATCACTTCGATCCGCCTTTGACATTGGGGGATATTACATCTTGGGCAAATACCGGGCGCGCTTCTGTGATTAAAGAGTTTTACGGAATGGAAGAACTTTACGAAAGACAGAGGGTGCCGGAAGAAAATAAAAAGATGATACGTAAGCTGATGGAGATTGCGGATGTGTATTTTATTACAGCTGCTTACCCACAGTTTATGGGCATTCGAGCAAAGCAGATATTGGAACATTTTCCGGATTTTCCACCGGAGAATATTATATTGGGAAATGCCAAAAATCTGGTGCAGTTTGATATCATTTTGGATGATGCAATCCATAATGTGTTAGAATCACCGGCTGCTTATCCGGTATTAATGCGCAAGCCTTGGAACTGGAAGATGACAGGCCTTTTGTCTGTGAATAATATGACTGAGTTTGTTTCTTTGGTGGAGCAGATTATGTTGGCCAGTCATACGAAGGTGACAGAGATTCATGCACCGGCTGTGCTTGCTTTGGTTGGTCCGTCTGGATCCGGCAAGACACATCTGTCAAACAGCTTATGCGTGGACCCACGATTTGTGAATCCGAAGACTTATTGCACCAAGCGTAGTCACAATCACAGATATTTGACTGAGGAACAGTTTGCAAAGCAAAAGTTTATCGAGAAAACACAGTATGCCGGTGTGAAATATGGCACGAAAAAAGAAGATATTCAGGAAATCTTAGATCAAAACAAGTTCGCGGTCATGCCACTTGATATGTGTGGCGCGATTGCGATGAAGCAGTATTTTCCGACTGCCATCATTTTTTTGGATCGCGATAAAGAGATTTTGATTCATGATATATTAAAAGAGGATTATTCGATTGAGGAAAAGACATTGCGTATTTTGTCTGTGGATGCGGAAAAGCGCAATCGCGAAATCTGTGATTTCGTAATCAACAACGACAAAGAGGATGCATTGGAACAGGTCATTAAACTTACGGTAGGTACTATGATAACAGATGGCGGATTCTTTTCTGGTATTGAATAAAAACCATGGCGAACCTTGTTTTTTGAGGCTTTGGGGTTTAAAATAATAGCAGTGTTTATGCACAGTTTAATTAACAGACAAAAAGGAGACGAAAAAATGTTTGGAAAGTTAATTGACAGCTTAAAGGCAAACCCTAAGAAAATCGTATTTACTGAAGGTACAGATCCTCGTATTTTAGAGGCTTCTGCTCGACTTTTGTCAGGTACATTTCTTCATCCGATTCTTATTGGAAAGGAAGAGGAAGTATTCGCAGCTGCAGAGAAGGCCGGATTTAATGTACACGGTGCAACGATTATCGATCCTGATAACTATGATAGATTCGATGAGATGGTTGCTTTGTTCTGCGAACTTAGAAAGAGCAAAGGTGTGACTGAAGAACAGGCACGCAAGATTCTTTCAGCAGCAAATTATTTTGGAACCATGCTTGTAAAGATGGGAGAGGCTGATGCACTTTTAGGCGGAGCTACCTATTCAACTGCAGATACAGTTCGTCCTGCACTTCAGGTCATCAAGACCAAGCCGGGCAATTCAATTGTATCATCTTGCTTCATCATGGTTCGTCCTGCAGCATCCGGAGAGAACGAAGTTCTTGCAATGGGTGATTGCGCAATCAATATTAAGCCATCAGAGGATGACTTGGTAGAAATCGCAGGCGAGACAGCTGCCTGTGCAAAAATCTTCGGAATCGATCCTAAGGTTGCTTTCTTAAGCTATTCTACCTTGGGTTCAGGAAAGGGAGAAGATGTAGATAAGATGCATAATGCATGTGCAAAGGCAAAGGAAAAATATCCTGAGCTTGATATCGACGGTGAATTACAGTTCGACGCTGCGGTTTCTCCTGCAGTTGCTCGTACAAAGTGCCCGGATTCAAAGGTCGCTGGACATGCAAATACATTTATTTTCCCAGACATCAACGCAGGTAATATCGGATACAAGATTGCACAGCGTCTTGGTAACTTTGATGCTTACGGTCCAATCCTTTTGGGACTTAACGCGCCGATTAACGATTTATCTCGTGGATGTAACGCAATGGAAGTATATTCCATGGCAATTATCACTGCAGCACTTGCTTAAGAGATATCTTTCGCAGGCTGTAATTTAACAAGCATAGGAACGGGCAGGAATCCAAATAATCGATCCCTGCCTGTTTTATGTAGATTGACATGTTGACATGAAAGAGGAACATTATGAGAATCGGAATGGGTTATGATGTACACCGCTTGGTGGAAGGACGCAAATTGATTGTCGGAGGCGTGGAAATTCCACATCATCTCGGACTGTTAGGCCACTCGGATGCGGATGTACTGTTACATGCCATCAGTGATGCGCTTTTAGGCGCAGCAGCACTCGGCGATATCGGTAAACATTTTCCGGATACGGATCCGAAATATGCCGGTGCGGACAGTATGAAATTACTGTCTCAGGTCGGAAATATGATTCAGGAAAAAGGATATTTGGTGGACAATATTGATGCCACAATTATTGCTCAAAAGCCAAAGTTTCGACCTTATATCGAAGAAATGGAAAAGAATGTAGCCCGTGCGCTGGAGATTTCTCCGGAGCAGGTTAATATAAAGGCGACGACGGAAGAAGGACTCGGATTTACCGGAACCGAAGAAGGAATCGCCGCTCAGGCAGTCTGTATGCTCTCCGGCATCTACGAAGGCAGTATGCAAGTAGGTGGCGGCTGTAGCGGTTGTGGTGGCTGCGCAAGGACTTAAATAGCTATATAAACAGACAAAGACAGACTAAAGGAGAACACATTTTATCATGGAAAACAATTTTAAGTTTTATAATACACTCAGCAGAAAAGTAGAGACTGTAATTCCAAACGAAGAGGGCAAGATTGCAATGTATACCTGTGGCCCTACTGTTTATCATTTTGCACATATCGGTAACATTCGTTCCTACATCATGGAGGATTTGCTTGTGCGCGCGCTTCGCTATTATGGATATGATGTAAAACGCGTCATGAATATCACAGATGTGGGACATCTTTCCAGTGATGGAGATACCGGAGAAGACAAGATGGTCAAGGGTGCTCAGCGTGAGCACAAGACGGTTATGGAAATCGCAAAGGAATATACAGATGCGTTCTTTAAAGATTTTCAGGCAGTGGGAAATTGCATGCCGGATGTGGTAGAACCTGCAACCAATTGCATTCCTGAATTTATCGAGATGGTGGAAACCTTAATCGAAAAAGGATATGCTTACTTTGCCGGCGGAAACGTTTATTTTGATACTTCAAAGCTGGATGATTATTTTGTGTTCTCATCTGCAGTGGAAAAGGAACAGTTAGAAGTTGGTGTGCGAGATGATGTAGAAGAGGATACCAACAAAAAGAACAAAAATGATTTCGTTCTCTGGTTTACCAAATCAAAATTCGAAGATCAGGCATTGAAGTGGGACAGCCCATGGGGCGTAGGTTATCCGGGATGGCATATTGAGTGCTCTTGCATCAGCAGAAAGCATTTGGGTGAATATTTGGATATTCATTGCGGCGGTGTAGACAATATCTTCCCGCATCATACAAACGAAATCGCACAGTCAGAGGCTTGCTTTGGACATAAGTGGTGCAACTATTGGTTCCATGTACATCATTTAAATGATCGCGGCGGCAAGATGAGTAAGTCCAAGGGAGCTGTATTGACAGTATCCGTGCTTCAGGATAATGGATACAATCCTTTGGCTTACAGATTGTTCTGCTTACAGTCGCATTATCGCAAACCATTGGAATATTCTACGGATGCGTTGGATGCAGCTCAGGCAACCTATGACAAACTGGCGAAAAAAGTTGCTTCTTTGAAGGAAGATGGTGCAGTAGATACAGCTGTATTTGATGATTTCAAGCAGAAGTTTACAGATACAATTTCAAATGATTTAAACAGCGCCATGGCAATCACCTTGGTATATGATGTCTTAAAGGCAGATACCAATGATGCGACAAAGCTTGCATTAATCAATGATTTTGATCAGGTATTGGCATTGGATTTGTACAATAACGGAAAGAAGTTAGAAGAGAGTTCAACTTCTGTCGATGCAGAACTTGAAGCCTTTATTCTTGCAAAAATCGAAGAGCGTAAGGAAGCAAAGAAAGCAAAAGATTTTGCAAAAGCTGATGCAATCAGAGATGAACTTCTTGCAAAGGGCATTGCAATCAAGGATACCCGCGAAGGCGTGGTTTGGGAGCTGGTTTAATGAGTGAGCAGATATTTGCGATAGACAATTATATCAAGACCGCATTTGGAATCGGTGAGGTGGATGTGCGTACCTATTCTCCGCTGACATTGGCCTATATAGGCGACGGAATCTTTGATTTGATTATCCGATCTGTCGTAGTGGGCAAAGGCAATACAAAGGCCGCTACGCTTCACAAGCGCACCAGCAAAATTGTGAAAGCGGAGACTCAGGCAAAGCTTGTGGAAGCAATTATGGATATGCTGACAGAGGAAGAGCATGATGTCTTCAAACGTGGAAGAAATGCAAAGTCTTTTACGATGGCAAAGAATGCCTCTATGTCTGATTATCGCAAGGCAACCGGATTTGAGGCTTTGGCAGGATATCTGTATGTGACAGATCGCTTTGATCGTCTGGTGGAATTGACAAAAGAGGGATTAAAACGCTTGGATATAGCACTTTGATTTTGCATAAAATCGTAATAAGTTTCATAAAATTTTAACCACCGGTTAATAGGAATTTGGCTGAAAAGAGGATATAATGGAATTAGAAAGAAATAAATTCGAAGAAAGTAAAATCGAAGGACGCAATGCAGTATTAGAAGCATTTCGCTCCGGAAAGACGGTTGATAAATTATATGTATTGGATGGTTGCCAGGATGGACCGGTGAGAACCATTGTCCGTGAGGCGAGAAAACACGATACCATCATCAATTTCGTAGCAAAGGAGCGTCTGGATCAGCTTTCTGAGATCGGAAAACATCAGGGTGTCATTGCAATTTCAGCAGCTTATGAGTATGCAGAGGTTGAGGATATTCTAAAAAATGCCGAAAAACATAATGAACCACCTTTTATCATTTTATTGGATGGCATCGAAGATCCTCATAATTTAGGCGCAATCATTCGTACAGCAAATCTTGTAGGAGCGCATGGAATCATCATTCCGAAGCGCAGAGCCGTTGGTTTGACACCGACTGTTGCAAAGACTTCTGCCGGCGCAATCAATTATACTCCGGTGGCAAAGGTGACCAATCTGACACAGACTATGAAGATGTTAAAGGACAAGGGAATGTGGTTTGTATGTGCGGATATGGGCGGCACACAAATGTATGATTTGAACCTGACCGGTCCAATCGGATTGGTGATTGGAAACGAAGGAGAGGGCGTCAGCAAATTGGTTCGCGAGAATTGCGACATGATTGCTTCGATTCCGATGAAGGGCGATATTGATTCCTTAAACGCATCTGTTGCAACAGGTGTTTTGGCATATGAGATTCTTCGTCAGCGTATGGCAAAGGGCAAATAAAGGGGAATGACTTGGGAGATTTTACAGAACAAACAGATGAGGAATTGATTGCACGAATCAGAGATCCTCAGGTTCGAAACAGAGAAGAAATCACAGATTATCTGATGGCAAAATATAAGCCGCTTGTCAGAGGACTGGCAAACGAGTTTTATATCATCGGAGGCGAGACAGAGGATTTAATTCAAGAAGGGATGATTGGATTATTTAAGGCTGTTCGCGATTATGAAAAAAGTAAAGAAGCGAGTTTTTCTTCTTTCGCAAATTTATGTGTGAGAAGACAGATATATACAGCGATGGAAGCTTCCAATCGAAAGAAGCACACACCGCTCAATACCTATATTTCTTTCTCTTCTGAGGAAGGGGAAGACCAGACGGTTTTGGAGGAGCATATTCTAAATGGAGCCTCCGCAAGTCCGGAACAGCTAGTGATTGAGCAGGAATTTTGGGAAGAATTTTATCGTGAACTCTGGAAAAAACTCAGCAAAATGGAGCAACAGGTGCTGACCTTGTATCGCGAGGGCAGAACCTACACAGAAATTGCAGAAGTGATGCACAAAGAGCCGAAGACAATTGACAATGCACTGCAAAGGATTCGAAAGAAGGTGAGGTTATGGAATTCTCAAGAATCGGCACGCACACAATTCGGTGTGTAATTACAGAAGAAGAGATCTCTGATCTCGGTTACACGATTGAGGACATTCTGGGCAATGCGGAGAAAACGCAGGAGTTTATGAATGAAATCTTTGACATCGCAGAACAAGAGCTTGGCATGAAATTTGATATGGGATTGAAGACTGTGCGGGCAGACTTCCTTCCAAATCATTCTGTGTCCCTGACATTTTCGGAGAATGCTTCTCAAAAGAAAATGAATGGGTTTGTGGAGCATTTACTCGAATATGTAAATGAGATGCTTGGCCTCTCGAAAGAGAAATTAGATGAAATAAAAGAGCAGGCCGGCATCGAATCAGAAAAAGAAAAAGAGCAAAGCAAAGAGAAAGTTCGTATTGCAATTATGTTGCAATTTACGGATATGGATACGCTTTGTACCTATGCAAGAAACATTAATCTGGAGCGAATTCCGGAATCTACATTGTTTAAATTCGAAGATATTTATTATCTGATGATGAATCTGTCTTCTTACAGCGAAGATGAGGTATTGCGATTATCTGTTTTGACAGATGAATATGCGACTGGTCTTATGGTGGGAAATGACAGATTGGCATTCTTGAAAGAGCATGCTGATGTGATTTTGGAGAGCCGGGCAATTGAAACACTGCGAGAAATCTAGTTGGAAAGTTGCATGTATTAAATAAATATGAATTAAGTAAAAGGCACACCTTAGTGAGGCGTGCCTTTTATTTATTCTTCTTGTTTATTCTTTCTTATTGTGCCTCAGATTCTGTTACAAGACGATTGCGTCCGTGCTCTTTTCCGTAATAGAGTAGTTCGTCAACGCGTTTTACCATTTCATCTGCGCTTTTCATACCTGCAGTATTGATCAAACCGAAGGTCATAGTTACGGACAGAACCTGGTTATCGTAGTTGACCTGGTGAGTTCGAATGACTTCTAAGGTATGTTCCATGATATCTTTGCATTCTTCAAAAGAGCCGCGAGAGAAGATGATTAAGAATTCTTCGCCTCCCCAACGAGCGCAAACTCCATAGTCTTTTACCTGCTGTTTTAAAATCATCGAAATCTGTTGCAGCACTAAATCACCGCAATCATGACCGTAGTTGTCATTGAATTTCTTGAAGAAGTCAATATCGCCAAGCGCGAGGCAGAAGCCTTCGGCTTCATTCATGGAGTTAATTGCCTGTTGCAAACGAAGCTGACCGCTTCGTCTGTTGGAAAGCCCGGTTAACATATCTTCATCTACCAATTTGCGCAAAGAAGCCTGCATGTCAATGACTGAATGGGCCATTTCACCGAATTCATCCTTGCGAGACAATAATTCTGGCGGAACGGTGTTAGACATGGTTCCGTTTGCAACTTTGGCAAAGGTGCCATTTAGTTTTACGATGTTTTTCCTGATGTCTCTTGCATAATGGAAGGTTCCGAGCATTGCCAAAAGCGCTGTGAATACGATGATTAAAGTTAAAGGTATTACAGCGTGCAGGACCAGTTTTTGGACTCCTAAATCCGGCTTTACAGCGGCTATCATGCCGACGCAGCTACCATCTGAGTTGTAGAGCGGGGCATAATAGGCATAAAATTTGTTTCCGAGCACATTTACATTCTTGTAAAAATGACTTTTTTCGCCTTTGAATACTTCCTCATAAACGATAGAATTGCATTCCGTACCGGTTAAGCGTGTGCCATCGCTTTCGAGCGTGGTAAGTACGCGCAGATTTCCAAGAAAGATAGTGTAATCTGTTTCGGAAGCTTCTTTTAAGGAATCAAGAAAATCATAATCATAATTTAAAATGGTATCTCCTTTTGTCACAATTAATTCTTCGCCTGAAGTATTAATTGTATAATCACCGGGATAGAGTGCGTTGAATGCTTCAACTGCTAAATTCGCCTGCGAGATGAGAGCGAGGTGAATTTCTTTTTCTATCGATGATTTGACCCAGAAGATACCAAATACGCATATTATGATTCCTAATATTAAAATTGGAAGTACGGTCATTCTTGCAAGAGAGCGTCCAATGCCTTTTAATCGAAATTTCTCTTGCATAAATGCCTCCTTTTATCGATTAGCCGATAACTTTTTTGATGGATTCGATAACACGATCAGCCTGGAAAGGTTTTACGATGAAATCCTTAGCACCTGACTGGATAGCTTCGATAACCATTGATTGCTGACCCATTGCAGAGCACATAACACAAACAGCGTTCGGATCTGCAGCTTTAATTTCCTTTAATGCCTGAATTCCGTCCTTGTTTGGCATGGTGATGTCGAGAGTTACAAGGTCAGGCTTTAATTCAGCATATTTTGCAACCGCTTCGTTTCCGTCTGCGGCTTCGCCTGCGACTTCGTAGCCACCCTTTGTAAGGATGTCCTTTAACATCATTCTCATGAATGCTGCGTCATCAACGATTAATACACTTGCCATTTATTTATCCTCCTGTTTTAAAATCTGCTTAACAATACTGATTGGGTAGAGCTGCATGAGCTGTGAGTCAATCAGGTCCCCAACGGTAAGTCGGAATGTTACTTTTACGATATCGCTACCATTACATAATTCTTCCGGAATCGTAAAGGTGGTTTTGAACTTGCTGTTTACAAGCGGAAAACCGATATCCGTTGGAACATCGAGTATGGTTGCCATGGATGTTGCTATGGTTCCACACATTTGGTTCATTGCTTCAGAAATAGCAGATACGGATAATTCATCCAAATCTGTTTGCTCAGGGTGTCCGTCACCGCCCATCATAAGATTAGCAATGATGACAGCATCTGATACTTGAAGAACCATTAAGTTGGTACCGTCGAGCCCCTTTGTATAAGGTATTTTAACAAGGACTCTGTCTTCCCGTTGAAGTTCTGCCTCATTTGTTAGGACATCTACAACAGGGGTGGTGATGTTTGTTGCATGATTGAGCATTAAACTCAATGTTGTTGCAGCGTTTCCGATGCAAATATTGGCAACTTCGCCAATCACATCAGCCTGCTCCATAGTGATTTTATCCATATAAGATACCTCCATAGTACCTATTTCCTAATGTCGATTATAACAAAGATAAGTGGAATATGGAAGAAATATTTTAATTTTTTTTATTTATGTTAAAATTAATAAAGTGAATTGTAAAATCGCAGCTTTTGAAACAACATGTTGAACAAAAAAGGAGACATTTTATGAGCTTAAGCGACTATGTAGAAGCACGAAAATTGGGCAAAAAAGAATACAAATATTGCGTCTCTATCGGACGCTCACCATATTTACCTGTCCTGGATGAAATTTTATCAAATGAACAGGTCCAAACGGAGCAATATATGGGTCTTTTAAATATTCCGTTGGAATTTGTTGTAGGAACCGCGACTGCAGGGCGGACGAAAGCCTTTGCAGCAAACTTTATGCCGATTCTAGACGAGTCATCTGAATTTTCTTTTAAATGGGAAGTTCTTTCCGATGCACAGGTGAATGAAGGAATTCGCGATCCGATTAAAGTATACGAATACATGAATCGCTATTACGTGGTGGAGGGCAATAAGCGCGTTAGCGTAATGAAATACTTTGGCGCCGGTGCAATTCCTGCAGTTGTCACCCGTAAGATTCCGAAATTGACCGACGATCCGGAAGTGAAGCTTTATTATGAATTTATGGATTTTAATAAAGCTACGGGCTTAAATACCATTGAGTTTTCGGTATACGGCAGCGCACAGAAATTATTAGATCATGTAAATGCGCCGACTCCTTGGAATGAACAGACGCTAGAGGAGTTTAACCGCGTTGTCTTTACCTTTAATAAAGCCTTTGTGGCACAGGGCGGACAGAAGTTGAACCTGAAGCTGGGTGATGCGCTGGTTGCATTTTTGAATGTATACGGTTATGGTGCGGCTTGCGAGATGAACGAGGCTTTGTTTAATACCAGCATCCAGAAATGTTGGAACGAAATCACCAATATGGCAGAGCATTTCCAGGTGGATTTGGTGATGAGTCCGACGGAAGTGAAAGAAAAGAAGGGCTTATTCGGTCTGTTTGCGCCTTCTGCAAAGACCACCACGGTGGCTTTTTTGTATCCGAAGGCACCGGATAAATCTGACTGGATTTATGCGCACGAATTGGGACGTCATTATCTGGAGGAAACATTTCCGGATACGATTAAGACGATTCGCGTGGATGATGTATCTCCGAGCAATGTAGTCAATGTATTGGAAGATGTCATTGCCGATGGCGCTACAATCATTTTTGAAGTTGCACCGCAGCTGATGGAAGAAAGTTTGAAAGTGGCTGTCGAATATCCGCAGGTGACAATATTGAATTGTTCTTTGAATGCACCACATAAATATATCAGAACTTATTATGCCAGAATGTATGAAGCAAAGTTTTTGGCAGGAATGATTGCAGGTGCATTGGCACAAAATGACAAGATTGCTTATATTGCGGATTATCCAATCTATGGAATGATTGCAAATATCAATGCTTTTGCATATGGCACATCCTGTGTAAATCCGCGTGCAAAGGTTTATCTCGATTGGTCCACAAGAAAGGATTACAATTTCGAGAAGTTGATGGAGGAGCATCAAATTCATATTGTATCCGACCAGGATATGATTACGCCGACTGATCCTTCGAGAAGCTTTGGCTTATATGCTTATGATGTGGACGTGGAGCGCAAGAATCTGGTGATGCCGATCTGGAACTGGGGCGTATTCTATGAGAAGCTGATTCAAAGCATTTTATCCGGAACCTTTGATTCGGAGGAATGGGACGAGCGTCGCCCACTGAATTATTGGTGGGGCATGTCTGCCGGAGTAATTGATTTGATTGCATCAAAGAATGTACCGGTTCCTGTGGCAACTTTGATTGATCATATGAGAAATGATATTTGCCAGGGAGAAATTCAGGTGTTTTCCGGAGAAATCCGTGATCAGAATGGTAAGTTACGTAACAAAAAAGGGCACAAGATGAAGCCGGCGGATATTATGAATATGGATTGGCTGGCTGAAAACGTGATTGGGTCACTTCCAAATATGGAAGATTTGATTGATGGAGCAAAAACTGTAGTAGAAATTAAGGGAGTTGAAGCATGAGGGTATTATTTCTTGCGGATGTAGAATCAAAAAAATATTATGATTTCTTTGACAAGAATGATTTTAAAGATATTGATTTGATTATTTCCTGTGGGGATTTAAAAGCAGATTATCTGACATATTTGGCGACAATGAGTGGGGTGGAAGTGGCTTATGTTCATGGAAATCATGACAAGCGCTACGATGAAAAACCGCCGGAAGGATGCATTTGCATCGAAGATAAGATTTTTACTTATAAGGGTGTGCGCTTTTTGGGGCTTGGCGGCAGTATGCGATATAAGCCGGGGGCACAGCAGTATACGGAAGAAGAAATGCGTAAGCGAATCAAAAAATTAAAACATCAGATTTATTTCCGAAAAGGCGTGGATGTGCTTGTGACACATTCGCCTGCGAGAGGATTGAATGATGGCGAAGATTTGTGCCATATGGGATTTGATTGTTTTAATGAATTTTTGAGCAAATATCATCCGAAATATTTTGTGCACGGACATGTACATATGAATTATGGACGTAACGTTCCGCGGGTGACGCAGGTGGGCGAAACACAGGTGATTAATGCTTACGAAAAGTATATTTTGGATATCGAAACCTAAAAATCTAAAAATCTTCAAAATTGTGTTGACATTTAGATAACCATACTGTATATTGTAATAGTTGTCGCTGACAACACAGATTGCTGGCATGGCTCAGGAGGTAGAGCGTCTCATTGGTAATGAGGAGGTCACGAGTTCAACTCTCGTTGCCAGCTTCTAATTCTTCAAAAAAGGAATCCATGATTGGATTCCTTTTTTGTTTTCAAATCTTCCCCAAAATGCATAGTATTCATAAGTAAATAATATACTTAAAATTTTAAAGATTATGATATAATTTTCTGTGGAAAAAAAGTAACTGTAAATAAACAGCATATTATGGAGAGTTGACTTATGCCACAGAGAACAGACATTAAAAAGATTCTTATCATTGGTTCGGGCCCGATTGTAATTGGTCAGGCTTGCGAATTTGACTATTCCGGAACACAGGCTTGTAAAGCCCTCAGAAGTTTAGGATATGAAATCGTATTGGTGAATTCAAATCCGGCGACAATCATGACAGATCCGGAGATGGCGGACATTACGTATATTGAGCCATTAAATGTAAGACGTGTTGAGCAAATTATTGCAAAAGAGCGTCCGGATGCATTGCTTCCAAACTTAGGAGGCCAGTCCGGTTTGAACCTTTGTGCGGAATTGTACAAAGCCGGCGTTTTGGAAAAATATAATGTAGAAGTCATCGGTGTTCAAGTGGATGCGATTGAGCGTGGTGAAGACCGAATTGAATTCAAAGAAACAATGAATAAGCTTGGTGTGGAAATGGCACGCAGCGAAGTTGCTTATTCAGTAGAAGAAGCCTTAAAGATTGCAGATCAATTAGGTTATCCTGTTGTCTTAAGACCTGCTTATACCATGGGCGGAGCAGGCGGCGGTCTGGTATATAACAAAGAAGAATTAAAGACCGTATGCGCAAGAGGTTTGCAGGCCAGCTTGATCGGCCAGGTGTTGGTAGAGGAGTCAATCCTTGGTTGGGAAGAGTTGGAACTTGAGGTTGTCCGTGATAAAGACAACAATATGATTACAATCTGCTTTATTGAGAATGTGGATCCGGTTGGTATGCACACAGGAGATTCCTTCTGTACTGCGCCGTTTTTGACCATTTCTGATGAACTTGCAAAGAAGCTTCAGGAGCAGGCTTACAAGATTGTGGAGCATATTGGTGTAATCGGAGGAACAAATGTACAGTTCGCCCATGATCCTGTTTCTGATCGTGTGGTTGTCATCGAGATCAATCCGAGAACCTCCCGTTCATCCGCTTTGGCTTCAAAGGCGACAGGCTTCCCAATCGCTTTGGTATCCGCAAAGCTTGCGACTGGATTGACTTTGGCAGATTTGCCTTGTGGAAAGTACGGAACCTTGGATAAGTATGTTCCGGACGGAGATTATGTGGTTGTGAAATTTGCACGTTGGGCTTTTGAAAAGTTCAAGGGCGTGGAAGATAAGCTTGGAACTCAGATGCGTGCAGTCGGCGAAGTCATGAGCATCGGAAAAAATTACAAAGAAGCATTCCAGAAAGCAATTCGTTCTCTGGAAAAAGATCGCTTCGGACTTGGCTTTGTAAAGAATTTCCATGAAATGAGCAAGGAAGATTTGCTGAAAGCATTGATTACACCTTCCAGTGAGCGCCATTTCCAGATGTACGAAGCACTTCGCAAGGGTGCAACTGTTGATGAAATCTTTGAAATCACAAAGGTGAAGAAGTATTTCATTGAGCAGATGAAAGAATTGGTGGAAGAGGAAGAGGCACTTCTTGCCAATGTGGGAAGCCTTCCTTCTGACGAAGCTTTGATTCAGGCGAAAAAAGATGGTTTCTCAGATAAGTATCTGGCACAGATTTTGGAGATTTCCGAGGATGATATCAGAGTAAGGAGAGAGGCCCTTGGTATTACAGAGAACTGGGATCATGTACATGTAAGCGGTACGCCGGACAGCTCTTACTATTATTCAACATACAATGCAAAGGATCAAAATCCTGTATCCTCCGACAAGCCGAAGGTTATGATTTTGGGCGGTGGTCCAAACAGAATCGGTCAGGGTATTGAATTTGATTATTGTTGTGTTCATGCGGCACAATCTTTGAAGAAGCTTGGATTTGAGACGATTATTGTAAACTGTAATCCGGAGACGGTATCAACTGACTATGATACTTCTGATAAGTTGTATTTTGAGCCTCTTACATTGGAAGATGTGCTTAGCATTTACAAGAAAGAAAATCCTGTTGGTGTAATCGCACAGTTTGGCGGACAGACACCTCTAAATTTGGCAGAAAGCTTAAAAGCTAACGGAGTGAAGATTTTAGGAACGACTCCGGAGGTAATTGCCTTGGCAGAGGATCGCGATTTATTCCGTGCGATGATGGATAAATTAAATATTCCGATGCCGGAAGCCGGAATGGCAACTACAGTGGAAGAGGCACTTGAGGTGGCTCTCAAGATTGGTTATCCGGTCATGGTTCGTCCTTCCTTCGTATTGGGTGGACGCGGAATGGAAGTGGTATATGATGATGAGAGCTTAGAAGGCTATATGGCTGCTGCAATAGGCGTGACCCCGGATCGACCAATTCTAATCGACAGATTTTTGAATCATGCGATGGAATGTGAAGCGGATGCCATCAGCGATGGAGAGACCGCATATGTTCCTGCTGTAATGGAACATATCGAATTGGCCGGAATTCATTCAGGAGATTCTGCTTGCATCATTCCATCTAAGCATATTTCAGAGAAAAATCTTGAAACGATTAAGGAATATACCAGAAAGATTGCAGAGGAAATGCATGTTGTAGGCTTGATGAATATGCAGTATGCAATTGAAAATGATAAGGTATTTGTAATCGAAGCAAATCCACGTGCATCCCGCACGGTTCCTTTGGTATCAAAGGTTTGTGGAATCAGCATGGTGCCTTTGGCAGTGGATATTGTGACTGCAGAATTAACAGGAAGACCATCTCCGGTTAAGAATTTAGGAGAGAGAAAGATTCCGTATTATGGCGTGAAAGAAGCAGTATTTCCATTTAATATGTTCCCGGAGGTAGATCCTTTATTAGGACCGGAAATGCGTTCGACCGGAGAAGTGCTTGGCATTTCAAAATCAAACGGAGAGGCATTCTTCAAGGCGCAAGAGGCTGCGAAGGCAGAACTTCCTGTCAGTGGCACAGCATTGATTTCCGTGAATTCGAAAGATAAGCCGGAAGCGCCTGAAGTAGCAAAGCTTCTTCATGAGGCAGGATTTAAGATTGTTGCTACAGGAACAACCTATGAGAAGATTGTGGAAGCGAATATTCCTGCACAGAAAGTGCTTAAGCTCTATGAAGGAAGACCGAATATCATGGATATGATTACAAACGGAGATATTGATTTGGTAATCAATACTCCAAGCGGGAAAGAAAGTATTCATGATGACAGTTATCTCAGAAAGACTGCAATTAAGGCACATGTTCCTTATATCACGACCATGACAGGAGCAAAGGCAGCTGCAGAAGGAATCAAATACGTGAATGTAAATGGAGATGATGATATTAAATCTCTTCAGGAATGGCATGCTGAAATTCAAATGTAATTAGATGACCGGAGTGCGCAACAAAACATATTTGTTGCGCACTTTTTCTGTGAAAATAGTACTAAATTAGTCGGAGTTGCGCATATCAGATGGGAAGAAAGTAGGATTTGATAAATTTTAAACAAAAATATTTACTAAAAAATGTCCTTTAACTTTGGGAGTTCGTGATAATTGAAATGAAAAAATCGGAATGCTATACTTGAATTACAAAAGTGAGCAACCGGTTGCGCAAAAGTTGCGCACAAAAATTTTAATTTCTGATGCCGATCAGAGAAAAGAGGACAACGAGATGAGAAGGAAAAAGCTTTCAAGAATCTGTAGCACGACTCTTGCAGCTGCTCTTGTAGTCGCACAATTTGCAACTACGGGATTTGCGGAAAATGTGTTTGCAGATGAAGCAACATCTGTTACCCTGTCAGATGCTGATTTTACAGGGGATTTTTGGAATGATGGGGTTTGGACACTGACTCCAAGCACTCGGGACAACACAAGTTTTGACATATTCACATATGCGGATGATGAGTGGTTGACCACCGGGGAGGAAGAGGGAACCACGGCCTTTCACTTTTGGATGCAGGATGAAGGGAATTTTACATTAACGCAGATTATTGCAGCACTTCCACAGGGAAGCTATACAGTGACCTCCTATGTGATGGGAGAATCGGCTGATGTATCATTGACTTTAGGCACTGATGAATCAGAAGCCACATCCCTTGGAGGCTATAACACATGGAACAAAATAACAAATACCTTTACGGTTTCAGAAGATCAAACCGATGTGCCAATTGGTTTTTCTGTTGATGTATCAGCCGATGGATATGGCTATATTGATCATATCGAAATCGCATCTGCTGATACAGAAAGCAGCTCTGTAACCTACAGCTGGAAAGCGTCTGATGTTCTTACAAATGGGGATTTTGAAAGCGCTGATACGACAGGCTGGAGCATGGATGTTGCAGACGGTGTGACATATGCAGTTAAGACCGATAGCTGGATGACAGAAAATGCCACCAACTTCCTGAATCTCTATAACGGAAATTCTGAAAGTGCACATTTTGGAATGTCTCAGGAGATTACTCTTCCTGCAGGAACTTATAAAGTATCTGCAAAATTTGAGGGGGCAGAAGGCGATACAAACCTAACGCTTACAGCCGGAACAAACTCAATCGGGGCTGGTCAGACAACAGGTTATAATATTTGGAATACAGTGGAAACAGAAGAATTCACCTTGGATTCTGAGTCTGTTGTAAGCATTTCTATTACCGGGGATTTGAGTGCAGAATACTGGGGCGATATTGATGATATCGTTTTATATGCATATACAGCTGATTCACCGGAGCAAGAGGATACTGCAGTGGAATCCTCTGTCTATGTAGAGAAAGTGAATTTGACAGATAATTTCATTACCGGTGCGGATGTGTCATCTTATCTTTCATTGTATAACAGCGGTGCGAAGTTCTATGATTACGAGGGAAATGAACTTGATCCTCAGGGCTTCTTTAATTTTCTTGCTGCCAACGGAACCAATTGGATCAGACTTCGTGTTTGGAATGATCCATATAATTCTGAAACAGGCGTTGGATACGGCGGCGGAAATAATGATTTAGCTGCTGCAATAAAGATGGGAAAATGGGCGACCAACGCAGGCATGCGTGTGCTGATCGATTTTCATTATTCTGATTTCTGGGCAGATCCGGGAAAACAGCAAGTTCCAAAAGCCTGGGCTGATATGAATTTAGAAGAAAAGACAACCGCAATCACAAATTATACAACAGAGTCCTTAAATGCTCTTTTGGATGCCGGTGTTGACGTAGGAATGGTTCAAATTGGAAATGAGACCACCAATTCTTTCTGCGGTGAATCCAATTGGGAAAACCGTTGCACCTTATTTAGCGCCGGTGCAAATGCGGTTCGTGCAATTGATGAGGATATCTTGATTGCAATTCATTTCACCAATCCGGAGAGAAGCGGAAATTATGCAAATTTTGCAGCTCAGTTAGATAAATATAGTGTGGATTATGATGTATTTGCATCATCCTATTATCCATACTGGCATGGAACTTTAAGCAATTTACAATCTGTATTATCAAATATTGCAACCACCTATGACAAGAAGGTGATGGTGGCTGAAACCTCTTGGGCATATACCCTCGAAGATGGAGATGGCCATGATAATACCGTTCGTGAGGGAAGCAATGATACCGGTCAGAGCTATGATTTCACAGAGCAGGGACAGGCAAACGAGATTCGTTCTGTTGTAAATACCATTGCAAATACCACAAATGGAATCGGCGTATTCTATTGGGAAGCTGCATGGATTCCTGTTCAATATGCATATGATGAGAACGGAAATTTGGATGATGAAATCTTAGCATCAAACAAAATTGCATGGGAGACCAACGGATCCGGATGGGCATCATCATCAGCTGCAGAATATGATGCAGATGATGCCGGTAAGTGGTATGGCGGTTCGGCAGTGGATAATCAGGCTTGGTTTGATTTTACCGGACATCCGATTGTAACCGCCTCAATCTATAATTTAATCAGAACCGGAGCAACAACACCGGTGAATGTATCTTCTGTTAAGGTGGATGATATCACAATCGAAATCGGAGATGCATCGGAGTTGGCACTTCCTGAGACAGCAACTGTTACCTATAGCACAGGAACCACAGAAAGCGTTGCTGTGACATGGGAAGAAGGCGCGCTTGAGGCAGCAATTGCAAGCGGAGTCGGAACCTATCAGATAAATGGTAGTGTCACTGCATTGAATGAAAATTATGATGTGGTATTGAATTTAACAATTACACCAAATAATCTGATCGAAAACGGAAGCTTTGAGTCCGGATTGGATGGTTGGTCAGTAACAGATTTTAATACTTCAGATGCTTCATCTAATTCGCGTACGGGAAGCGGATGCATGCATTTCTATACTGCAAGTGCAGGCGTTACAATGACTGCAACCTACCAGGTGACTGTAGATGCGGGAATCTATAGTTTATCAGCTTTTGTTCAGGGTGGCGGAAGCACAGAGGATGTGGATGTCATCACTGTTTCTGCAACCGTTGGAGATGAGATTTATTCCAATAGTGATGCAGTTTTGTCTGGTTGGAAGGTATGGTCAAATCCAACAGTGAATGATATTTTGGTTACAGAAGATCAGACAGTTCTTACTGTGACATTATCTTTGGCAAATACTACAGCCGGTGTTTGGGGTTCATTTGATGATGTGACCTTGTATCGAACCGGAGATTATGCAGTGCATACACATACAGCTGCAGAAGCAGTGAAAGAAAATGAAGTTGCTCCGAGTTGCACCGAAAATGGCTCCTATGATAGCGTTGTTTATTGTGAGGAATGTGGCGAAGAACTTAGTCGCGAGACAATTGTAGTTAAAGCAAGCGGCCATGACTATGCAAATCCGGTATTTAAATGGAGCAGTGATTATAGCACATGTACCGTGACTTATACCTGTACACATGATGCATCTCATACTGTAACTTATCAGGCAAAAGTAACGAAAAAGGTTACAGCTGCAACAACAAAGAGCAATGGTAAAATCGTATATACAGCGACTTATAATGGTGATAAGAATACAAAGACCGTTGTTATTAAGAAGATTAAATCCGTTGCACTTTCTAAGACCAGTGTGACCTATAACGGAAAGAGTCAGACTCCTTCAGTTACTGTTAAGGATGCAAACGGTAAAACCATTAGCAGCAAGAACTACAAGGTAACATATACAAATAATAAAAAAGTTGGAACTGCAACAGTTACTGTTAAATTTAGCGGAAAATATTCAGGTACAGTTAAGAAAACCTTTAAGATTTTGCCGAAGGCGACTAATATCAGTAAGGTGAAAGCAATCCGCGGTGGATACAAAATTACCTGGAAAAAGCAGACTGCGGAAGTGACCGGATATCAGATTCAGTATTCAACCAGTAAGACTTATGCAAGCAATGTGAAAACATTGACCGTAAAAGGATCCAAAACCACTTCTAAAACTGTGACCGGATTAAAGGCCGGAAAGAAATATTATGTCAGAATTCGAACCTATAAGGTTGTGAATGGAAAGAAATATTATTCCGCATGGCATGGATACAAGATTTAAAATGTTTGAGGACATATCAATTATGATATGTCCTCTTTGTTATATATTATTGAATTGTAATAGAACGAATTTCTAAGGGCATCAATTCCTCAACAAGTGTGAAACAACCGTTTTTCGGACGGATACCGGATTTTTCAATGAGGGGTTGTGCGCTATCTTCTAAATATTTCAGCTCATCTTTGGTGGACAGATTTGCCTGCATTTGAACATCGATCTCCATGGGACCGGAGTCTTCACGCATTCCGCGAAGCCATGCGTCATAAGAGCTGCCATGCTCCCGATTGACAGAGATTCGAGTCAGCCGATAAAGTCGATCGGATAAATCCGTAAGCGGAATCTCGAAGCGAAGCAGAGTATTGGTATCAAACATGTTATAGGTGCTTCCGGGAGTGCGGTCAAATACTTCGCCTCGCGAATATGCATCCGAAAAATGGATGTAATGGCACAGCAAAATATTGATTGTGCTGTCTGTTTTGGTTATCAAATATCCGGGACCTTGTGCAATCATTTGTTTTCCCAGGTTCGATAAAAACAAATAGGAATAAAAAACAGGCTTTTTAATTCCGGAATAGGTATACATTCCCATCGCGTTTTGAAAATGATTATAGTTGTTTGCAAAGGTGTCGGAATCATCGCTTAACATGTTATAACCAAATCCGGAAATGCGTTCTATGTTTTCTATCATATTTCGGATGACATAGCAGGCGCTGAACATGGTATCATGCAATTCGTCATAACCGAGGCTGAAATGCCATTCCGGAAGATAGATATCTTTGATATGCCATTTGGCTTTGTTTTGTTTAATCACATGATATAAGCTGTTTTTCAATGCATCAGCATCCACCTTTGTGCTTTTAAATGGAATGCCCGGTTCGCCGCTGTTTGCCGGAACCATGGAATAAAACGCATATTGCATGAAATCCGGGATGCAGTCGTTCTCATGGCAAAAATCCATAAAGTGATCAAACCAGACACCGCTTTCGAGCTGATAATCCATCATGGTTGGAGTGCCTACGCAAAGGCCCGGATCCGTTGCTTTGATAATGTCATAGGTAATCTTGTAAATTGATTCAAATTTCTCCTGCTTGATTTGCTTGAAAGCAGGCATAAAGTTATCCGGTTGATTCCATGGATAAAACAGCCAGGTCCTAAGCTCAGTGAGACCATATTGCATCACTAACTGATTCATAAAGTTGCCAATCAGCTGCGCCCAATCGGAATCGTCTTCAGGGAAACAGATATTGTAAGGTAAATAGTTATCCGGTACATAATCATTTGGCACAAGACAGCTTGGCAGATAAGATAATTCCAACATTGGTTTTGCACCGAGAGAGAGCACAAAGTCGAGAATTGAGAAGACGCTGTACAAATTTAGCGTGAGGGTGGTTTTACCATTGGTTTTGGTCTTGTTGCAGTATAAGGTTCTGTCGTTTAGGATTCCGTGAAATCGCACATACTTAAATCCGTTGTATTGACAAGCTTCCGCCAGACGCTCGCGAATCGAAGATAAAAGCAAATCCGAAGCGTTTTCCACACTAATGATTAGATTTGAAGCGTGTTTGAGCTCAAGCCCGCTTTCTTTTACAGAAACATTCGGAATGCTAATACGCTCAATTTCGAAGCGGCTCGGAAGAGGAGGCATAAAAAGGTTAGAATTTTTGCGCTTTAGGTAGTGATTTAAATGCGATAAATCTGTTTGCATCTCTTCGAAAACGCCGGAAACCTGATGCGCGAGTCGGTATTCCTTTGGCAATACATTAAGATGCTCTTTCATTGTTTGCCCAAGGGCTCGCGCGGAAGGAAAACCGCAGGTCTCTGCAATTCGTTCGATGGAATCGGTGGTATTGCTTAACAGATTGCATGCATGGCTGAGTCGCACTTCACGCAGATATGCATGGAAGTTTTTGCCAATCAGCTCCTTGAATTTCAGTGAAAAATATTGTGGTGTAACATAAAATGCCGATGCAATCTGGTTTAATGAAAGATTCTCAGTATGGTGGGAATCGATAAAAGACAAAAGCTTTCCCGGTGTAATGGATTCCTCCTCAGCTGATGAAAACTGTACTTCCTGCAACGAATAAAAGGTTGCAAGGTGATAAATGATTTCTTTTTCTATGGCCTGCTGGTGCAAAAGGGCATATTTTCTTCTTGTATTTTTAGAAATGACATATTCTGCCAATAGACTGAGCAAATATGAGATGTCTGCATCTTCTGGAAGGTCTAAATGGCCGGAAATGCAATCCGCGTTTATCTCGAATTGAAGGACGATGCTATCTGAAGATGCATCATAGGAATACAAATCATATTGATTGATAAATGCGATAGAATCCGCCGGCAAAGGTGATTGTTGTCCGTTTATATTGATGTTTCCGAAGCCGTTTAACTGTAGGAAAATCATAGGAGAATTGCTCCAACACAGGTGGTCAGAAGATGTGGTCACAATCCGGTATGTGATAGATGGTGCGTAATCTGTATGAATCATAAAAGCCTCCACAATTGTATGTTTGATTTCAGATGTAAAAAATAAATCTCAGTATCTATTTTATATGAGAAAAATTAATATAACAACAAAAAATAAATAATTAACTAATTAAGATAATGCATTAATTTTATTTGTTTAGAATGATATGATTCCCTTTGTAATTGATTAACAAAGGAGGGTTTTCATGAAAAGAAAAAATTCTATGATTGCATCCGCATTGGCAGCTTTAATGGGAATAAGCGCATTGCCGATGACAGGATGGATGGCACCGACAGAGGTTTATGCAAGTGATAGTTACACTTTGTCTGTAGATGCCATAACCGTAAACGACACAGAGATGTATGTGTATGTGCCTGATAGCGAACTGTTGGGCAAAAGATCATGCACCAGTCCTATCATTATGGTATTTGGTGATGAGGATTATACAGATGTGACTGCACGAAGTGTTGCAATTGATTCGGGATTGGCGGAAATTGCATGTGAAGAGGGATGTCCGCTTGTATTCGTAAATTCAAAAGGAGATGATTGGGCAGCAGATGATGTGAATGCTTATACTGCAATTATTTCTCAATATTCTGATTCGAGTACAAATGTGTACACAAATGGTAAAACTGCTGATGGACTTTATGCAGGTACGACAGGTCGTATTTATTTGTATGCTGAGGGAAGCGGTGCTGATTTTGTTGCTGAAAATTTGGCAAAAGAAGTATCTACATCTGTTACTTACGGTGACGGATTTACAATGTCATTTGACAGAACTGCAACTGCGATTTCGTTATTTAATCCAACCGTAGTTCCAAGTGGAGAGTACGAAAATTATGACATCCCGATGGTTGTTGTAAATGGCGTAGAAGGTACAGATACTGCTGTTGCAGCATTAAATCCAAGCTATCAGCATTATCAATTATTAACCAGTGCGACAACGGATGGCTTTGATTCAGAAATCGTAGAGAGTACCTATCATAATCTGACAGGAACGCTCAGAAGACAAAATGGTATTATCCTTGAAATTCCGGATTATGATGCCTTAGGAATCTCGGAAACAACTAAGTATAAGACGGTTGATAACCAGGAAATCGAATATATCGAGTATATTCCAAGTGAAATTTCGCCTGCATCAGAGTCTGCAGGAAGCATTCCTCTTGTGATGACTTTCCATGGTGGTGGAAATACTGCGGAATATCAGGCTTGGGCTTCTGAATGGCCATTGATTGCAAAACAGTATGGTTTTATGGTTGTTGCTGTCAATAATCATGTGGCTTATGATGCAACTACGATGGTTCACTTCTTAGAGCAATTAGAGGCAGAATATCCTTGTATTGATACTACAAGAGTATATGCATCCGGTTTCTCTATGGGCTCTGTTAAATCATGGTCATTGATGGAAGAATATCCGCAGTATTTTGCAGGAGTGGCTCCGATGGATGGATCTTTTGCAAATTCATCAGAGTATGTGGATTTGATTACACCGGTATTCTTTGTGGCAGGAGATGCATCTCCGCTTCCTGAACTTCCTCATCAGTCTGGAGAGGCAAATAATATTGATGCACGAGTAGCAACCGTATTATCAGTGAATCAGGTGACCGATTCTTACGAATATGATGCGAATGACGGAATCTGGGGAATTGAAGCAGATTACACAGAGACAATTCAAAACAGAACATTTAAAAATTGTGTTTTGACCTTAAGCTATTACACCAGCGAAGATGGCAATGATTATACAGTATTGTGTGATGTTTCCAATCAGTCACATGAAGTTTATGCTGAAAACTGCTGGGCTGCATGGGATTTCCTTAGCCAGTTCTCAAGAAATGAGGATGGCAGTATCACAATTGCCAGCGAAGAAACACGTATTGCAAAAGCACAAATTTCCGGCGATTTTACTGCAAAGACTTATACCGGTAGTGCATATACACCTGCTGTTTCTGTGAAAATTGGCGCGAAGTGCTTAAAAGAAGGCACAGATTATATTGTAACCTACAAGAACAACACAAATGCCGGAACTGCATCTGTTATCATCACAGGAGCAGGAGAATATACAGGTACAATCAGAAAGACTTTCGAAATTAAAAAGGCTTCTCAGGCAATTTCAGTGAAAGTATCTTCAAAGAGCTATAACTATGCCACCACAAAGGCAAAGGCCTGCAGTTTCACAATCGGAACAACCGGTGCAAAGGGAAGCGTTGTATATTCCGAAAATTCAAAGTATATTACTGTGAATTCTTCCGGTAAGGTAACTTTGAAGAAGGGAACGCCTGTTGGAACCTACAAAGTAACTGTTAAGGCTTCTGCAACCGGAAATTACAATGCATCTGCCACCAAAACAGTAACCATTAAGGTGACAAAGGCGACACAGAAGATTACTGTAAATACAACTTCAAAGACTTACAAGTATTCTACTGTAAAATCAAAGGCACAGAGTTTTAAATTAAAAGTTTCAGGTGCAAGCGGAAAGGTGACATATAAGTCTAGTTCAAAATATGTGACTGTTTCCTCAAGCGGAAAAGTAACAGTGAAAAAGGGAGCACCGAAGGGAACCTATAAGATTACTGTAAAAGCTGCCGCAACTTCAAACTATAGCGCAGCAAGCAAAACTGTTACGATTAAGGTGAAGTAAGCCGAATCTGAAAACAATACAAATTTATCTCAGTCGGGATTACAATCTCCGACTGAGATAAACGCTCCGCGAGGATGCGCAGAGATTTGCATATGAAATATGTCAGCTACGCTGACGCAAATCTCGCGCCAAGTCTCGCGAGCGAGACTTGAAACCTCTACAAAAAGCACTCGAAAACGTATCTATAAAGTATGTTTTCGGGTGTTTTTTTGCACATGCGTTTCTATATCTTGGATTTAGTGGTAACAGTTTCGGAAAAGAGTGCTATAATAGGAAAAGCAATTGTTAATTAAGGAGATGAAGATCTTGTATACGGAATTAAGAAGAACATGGGCAGAAATCAATTTAGACCATTTAAAATATAATTACAACACGTTGAGAGAGCGCATCGGCGCAAATTGCAAATTCCTTGGCGTTGTAAAGGCGGATGCCTATGGGCATGGTGCGACACAGGTGGCGGAAGAGTTACAGAATTTAGGCGCGGATTATCTTGCGGTATCCAGTACAGATGAGGGACGCGAGTTAAGAGATGCCGGAATTACGATGCCGATTTTGGTGCTGGGACATACACCAAAGGATCAAGTGGAAACTTTGATCAAATACAATATTACCCAGGCGGTTACCTGCGAGAGCAAAGCGTTAGAATACAATGAAGAAGCTCAAAAAATCGGAAAGAAATTACGTGTCCATATCAAGCTTGATACCGGAATGTCCCGACTGGGATTTTTGTGTGACGGAGATCATTTTTCCCATGGTGTGGAAGCTGTTTATCATGCAGTGACATTGCCTTATCTGGATACGGAAGGTGTTTTTACTCATTTTTCGTTATCTGATGAATATACTGATTTTGCAAAAGAATATACCAAGAAGCAATTTCAATTGTTTTGCGATGTGATTCATGCGGTGGAGGCGAAAGGTTTTACTTTTCGAATTAAGCATTGTGCCAATACAGGGGCAGTTGCAAATTATCCGGAGACCTATTTAGATATGGTTCGCCCGGGATTATTGCTCTATGGATACGGCCCGGAGGCGAAGCGCTTAGGGCTAAAGCCTGTGATGGAATTAAAGACAACCATTAGTACCATTAAGATTTATGAGCCGGGCACTTGCGTAAGCTATGGAGCCACCTGGACCAGTGAGCGGAAAACACGAATGGGCGTGGTTCCAATCGGTTATGCGGACGGTTTGTTTCGCTCTTTATCAAATCATTATGCTTTTTATACAGCGGATGGCCCGGCCGAAATCAGAGGCCGCATTTGTATGGATATGTGCATGATTGATTTGACAGATGCGCCAAATGTGGGCGTGGGTGATGAGGTTTCTGTTTTCGGAGAACATAATTCTCTGGATGATATGGCAGCGGCCGCAGGAACGATTCCATATGAATTAACTTGTGCGGTTTCAAAGCGCGTACCGCGTGTGTTCTATAAGGACGGAAAAGAAGTCGATCGTGAATTGAAACTGAAAATTATGGACAACCATTAATTGATGAAAGATGAAACAAACAGAAGTGAAAATTTGTGGGATTACCACATTAGAGGATATAAATTTAATCAATCAATATCGCCCGGAGTATGCCGGATTTGTATTTTTTGAGAAAAGCAAGCGGAACTTAAGCGATGAAAAGGCAAAGGAATTGCTTTCTTGTTTGGATTCGGCAATTATGCCGGTGGCAGTATGCGTAAGTCCGACGCTTTCCTTGTTGGAACGTTTGAAAAGCCTTGGCTTCTCTGTGATTCAAGTACATGGAACATTATCTTCAGAAGTATTGCAAGCCTGGGATGGTGATATCTGGCAAGCCGTAAATCTTGGAGCTGATGATGCAAGCATGCAGTTGTGTGAAGATAAGAAAATCAAGGCTTATGTTGTGGATGCTGCGAAATATGGCAGTGGAAGAACATCCGGCTGGGATGAAGAAATCGCAAAGCGCGATGCGATACAGCAGTATTTGAATTCCTTAAAAAAGACACAGAAATTGCTGGTATTTGCAGGCGGTTTGAATCCGGAAAATGTGGGACAGGCGATTTCAATGTTTGCGCCTAATGTGGTAGATGTCAGTAGCGGAGTAGAGGGCGATTGCGGGAAAAGTGCTGTGAAAGTCCAAAGATTCATTGAAAATAGTAAAGAGGCAAATTTAAAATAATCATGCAAAAAAGGCTGTCCGAATGGACAGCCTTTTTGCGTGGTCAATTTGTGAATGGTGTACAGTTGGTTTTATGCAGAGTAGTCGGCTTGTGCGGCCATATCCACTTGTTGGATGGTTCCTACATTACCGTCTTCATACAAAAAGATTCCATGTCTGCGCACAATCGCATCGGTCTGATTGTTTTCGTCGGTAAGAGAGAAGTCTCCGGCGGCACTGCCTAGGTAAATAGCGCCTACGCCTGCATCTTTTAGGTCGATTAATTTGTCGGTTCCGTCTTTTTCTTTACACCAAACCTTTAATTTCGAAAAGACAGAATCTGCCTCATCAATCCAACCATTACCATCTTCATCATATTCCCCCAGTTCTTCGAATCCGTTTCCAGTGGTTGTGCCGAAAAGTTCGGAGCCGTTGTCGATGATGCCATTTTCATTTTGGTCCAGAGCAAGGAATCCGCTTCCTTGTGCGAGACCTTTCATTTCATCTGCCGTGCCATCCGAATCTAGATCAAAAGTAAAGGTTTGGTCAGATAGCCCGACAAAAGAGGCATCAACATTGATTACCAGAGGATCAATTAAAATCGGTTGACTGTAATCAACCTGTGTTGAAGTTACTTCTGTGAAAGAACGCGTGAGATTTAGATTGACACCGAAATCAATGCTGCGTCCATCTGCCGTTTGCACAGTACCTGTGGTAGAAAGGCTTACCGATTCATCTTCGTGAAATTCGTAATAGGTTGTATAACGATTGGTTTGCACTCCGATGCTGTAGGTCGCGTCAGAAGATGATTGATTGGCAGAAGACTGCAGGTTTTCGTCTAAATCGTAAACTTCATCTTGACCGAAGAGTAACTTCATCAGATATTGGATAATTTTTCGTCGCACATCTTCAACCTGCTTTAACTGGTTTTGGTAGAGATTGGCGCGCATGGTCTCGGAAGTAGAGGAGAGCATTTCCTTGATATCCTCCAGAGAACTAGGCGTTTCTGAGGCCTGGCCGGATGTGGATGTATCATCCTGTGCGCTTTTATCCGCTATCAGATTCTGAAAACCTTCCGGAGTTGTTTGAACTCCGAGAGAGGTCATGGAACGTTGATATGCCGTGTAGGATAGCTCGTGTTTTCGGTAGCTTCGATTAGAAGCCATGTTTACATTACTTGATGTGATAATCATTTACTTCACTCCTTTGTTAAGATTGAGTAACGATTATTTCTGTTGTTGAGTCCGTTCAAGAAAGAAACAAAAAAGGACGAAAGAACACTAAATGCGCTTCCGTCCCTGGCGTTACGTATGTAATTGTTTGAGTTCCTACCGGAATGACCACATGTCCCGGTTCGCTTCACATGTATTCCCTTTCATGTTCGCAAAATATATATCGGCAGATCTGCTGAAAATATTAATCAAAAATTTTAGTTTGATAAACCGGAAGAGACATGTTGCTTCCGATATAAGCTTGGTGCAATTCCTGTTTCTTTCTTGAAAATATGTGTAAAATGGTCGGCACTGTTGTAGCCTGACAATTCCGATATTTGTTCGATGGTTAAGGCTGTATTATGAAGCAAATCCTTTGCGGTCTTCATTTTTAGCTGCGTCTTTAGTTCGTTTAGCGTCATTTTGGTTTCGCTGTGAATGAGCCGACTCAGATAAGCCGGCGTATAATGGAATTGTTCTGCCAATTCCTGTAGGGTGACTGTGCGGTAGTTGGCTTGAATATACATCAGCAAGGAGGATACCAGATTCACTCGCGAAGTATCTTTTCGGCTGATATGCTTCGGTTGCGCATCGCCGTTTCGAAATATTTCTGCATAAAAGATCTGCAGGTAATTTAAAAACACATCGATATAAAAATCCTTTTGCATTGTGAATTCGATGAAAAGGTGGCGGATGATATCTAAAATTTCCTCGGATATCGGAAGATAAAAGCGAAGGATTTCCGGATTGGTTTCAAATAGTGCGCGGTGGAAAAAATCTGATAGCACAGCATTGTCAGAGAGAAGTCCGGTAAAATTTTGCTGAAACAAATCCTTTCCGGTTACGATATTTAAGGCGATATCATCCTTTGTTACAAATAGGCGGAAGGGAAGATGTTCCGGCAAAATCAATAAATCACCTTCGTGCAACACCATAGATTCCTCTTCTGTGAAAAAGTCTGCTTTCCCTTTCAATATATATATAACTGTGATATAGGGAAGCGAAACATATTCATCAGTATTATATTCTGTTTCGGTAGAAATCTGGACACGATTTCGCAGATGATATGTCCGGATTTTGCTCTGGGGTGCATAATCTGTCTCAACCTTGTGAATTTCATCAACAGAAAAACCAAGGTTATAGGATAATTCTTTTAATTGTGTGAGATTTGTAGTATCCCATTTGGAAAAATCCGGTTGCTGTGGCAGTCCGTTTCGCACTTTTTGTTTTGCGATTAATAGTTCAGCAGCTTTTTGAATGGTGATTCCGTGCCCATGCTTAAGATAGTATAAATATATGGTGTTCATAATATCACCATAGAGTAAAAATGCCATTGCTCATCCTCCGCATTTTATGTTCAAGTCTCGCTTGTAAACAATATATCGAAATAAAATAAAAATGTCAAAAAATCTCGGATTGCATAAAAATTATCTTATGGGAAAATCGCCTCAATGCTGATATGATGAGATTAGGAGGGCTGAACTATGCAAAAATTAGATGTAAAGAAACAAGTACAATCATTTGATGAGGAATGGTATTGGAAAGAGGGCATGTATGATGCGCTTTCATTTTTGCAGGGCAATCGCGGAAAATGCGTTTGTCTGCCGCATGACTATATGATAGAGCAACCGGTGACAAAGGATGCTCCGGCAGGACCTGCAATGGGCTATTTCGATGGAAAAATTGCAAATTATACCAAACATGTGGTAATTCCAGAGGAGTGGAAAAATCAACAGGTGATATTGCATTTTGATGGCGTGATGATGAATGCCACTGTAGAAGTGAATGGAAGTCGCGTGGCTTTGCATCATTATGGCTACACACCTTTTGATGTGGATTTGACAGAGCGACTGGATTTCGGCTGTGAGAATCGCATCACGGTGACCTGTAATCCGTCAATGCAACCAAATAGCAGATGGTATACCGGCGCTGGAATCTATCGACATGTCACAATTGAACATCGGCCTTTTTTACATATTGCAACAGATGGAATCTATACATATACCAAGCGTGTGGAACAATCGCAGGATGGGGAAAATTGTGCTTATCTCATGGCAGAGGTAACAGTAGTAAACGAGACTTTGAAAGATCGAATGGTGGAAGTAAAGCTTTCTTTGAATTCGGAAGAGGATGCAAAAGCAGCACCGGTTCGAACTGCAAAAGTTTTTGTAAAGAAGCAGAGCGAGACGGTTGCCAGGATTCCGATGACGGTGGAAAATCCGAAACTGTGGGACGCCCTGCATCCAAATTTATATATCGTTGCAGCTGAAATGACAGAAATAGGAACCTTCGGTGTGCGCCTGGAAGCCTGTGAGGCAGAGCCGGCCTATGACAAACAGCAGGTGCTTTTTGGTATTCGTACAGTTACAGCAGATGCGAAAAACGGTTTGCGCATTAATGGAGAAACTGTGAAATTAAAAGGCGGCTGTATTCATCATGATCATGGTATTCTTGGCGCGGTTTCATTTTATGATAGTGAATATCGCAGAATCAAGAAGATGAAGGAGTTGGGTTACAATGCGGTTCGCATGGCGCATAATCCGCCTTCGAAAGAGCTGATGGAGGCTTGCGACCGTCTGGGAATCTATGTATTCACGGAAGCTTTTGATGCCTGGGGAATGGCAAAGCAACCGGGAGATTACAGCCAATTTTTCGATACGGATTGGAAAGCGGATATGGCTTCTTTTGTAAAGCGCGACAGGAATCATCCTTCGATTATTTTGTGGTCCACCGGAAATGAAATTGTGGAGCGCGGCGGTCTTGGTGATGGTTATCAAATCGCAATGGAACTGGCTGAATATATGCGCATGTTGGTCCCGAACGGATTGATTACCAATGGTTTATGCTCCTATTGGTCAGGACTCGATGATCGAACAGCAGAGGAAGGTGCAAAAGCATTTCTTGCAGCAATGTCAGGAGAAGTGACGCAGATGCAAAACGCTTCCGGTGATAGTGAAGATACCAGTTGGGAAGAACGGTCAGAAGCATTCGTTGGACATCTTGATGTGGTTGGATACAATTACATGGATGATCATTATGAACTGGATCATAAATTATATCCGGAACGTGTGATTGTAGGTACGGAGTCATATCCGAACAAGATGGAAGAGGTTTGGTCATTGACGCAGAAGCTTTCTCATGTGATCGGTGATTTCACCTGGACTGCATTTGATTATATCGGAGAAGCAGGAATCGGAAAGTCTGTTTTTGGAGAGCCTGACAGTCCGGAAATTCAAGCAGGGCCGTTTTCTTTGATGTCACATTCTTCAAAATATCCATGGAGACTGGCAAATGATGCGGATATTGATATTAACGGAACTGTTTTGCCGCAAGGCGTGATGCGTCAAATCCTTTGGGGGCAAAAGGTTACAAGAGTCTTTACGGTTGATCCGAAGGACTATGGAAAAGCAGAATTGGTTAGCATGTGGGGCTGGCCGGATGTGACTCCTTCCTGGGATTGGAAGGGATATGAAGGAAAGCCGATTCAGATTGTGGCATATTCTTCGGCATCTTCAGTGGAATTTTATTTGAATGATGAATTGATTGGGAATGTTGAAACTTCTGATCATATTGCAAAGCTGGATACCACCTATCAAGCCGGAACTTTGCGCGTGGTTGGAAAGGATGCTGACGGAGATTCACAGGATATGTTATCTTCAGCATCGACACCGAAAGCAATCCGCCTGATCAAAGAAGAAATGCCTGCTCCAAAGGATGACGAATGTTTATTGTATGTAAAAGTAGAAATTGTGGATGAGCATCAAAATGTTGTTACAAATGCGACGGAAGAATTGGAAGCCATTGTAACAGGAGATGGAAGTTTGCTGGGATTCGGATCTGCCAATCCGATTACAGAGGATTGCTATGCTTCAGGAAAAGCCACAACATACCGCGGAACCGCATTGGCAGTGATTCGAATGAAGAAGTCTGCGCAAGTAAAACTGGAAGTGAAAGCGCAGGATAATCAGATTCAATCAGCTATTATATAAAGTGATTACTTTATTAATGTAATTTTCGCAGAAGGATGGAACCCCGCCGTATTTACGGACGGTTCCGCTTCCTGCGTTATAAGCAGCCAGAGATAGCTCTAAGTCGCCGTCGTATTTATTTAAATAATCAGCTAATTCACATGCGCCACCAAGAATATTCTGCTCTGCATCATATGGATCGGAAATACTGTAATCTTCGACATTGCATGGCATCAGCTGCATGACACCCATTGCGCCGGCGCTGCTTAAATCATTTGGATTAAAGCTGGATTCGCAATAAGCAACTGCTTTTAAAAGCTTCACATCTACACCGGTTGCAGCCGCAGCCTGTTCGAAGTAAGCTTGTAATTCATCTGAACACTGTAACGTACCGGAATTTGAATATCCGCTGGTACCACTGTGGGATGGACAATTCTTAGTTGTATGTCCGGTGACATCTACCGGAAGAGAAGACAAATCTACGGAAGTCTTGCTGCCGGAGGAAGTCGAACCGGAATCGGAGCTGCCGGATGAACCGGAAGCGGAATCGACACCGGAATATGAATTTGTCAGACCTAATTCATATGCAAGTTTGGAGTCCAGGCGAAATCCGTTTTCGCCGGAATTTTTTAACGCCTCTAAGGCTGCATCCACATTCATTGCCTTTAAAGCTTTTTTTGCCAAATCATATGTCTCATCAAAATCAAGTGCAGAAACATCTGAAGCGCTTTTGGCTTCAGCAAGTTTCTGCGCTTTTGCTTTATGAGCCTCTACGGCTTCAGGATTGAGATAAGAATATACCTTTACATCCATCCTGCCACTTCCTTTCTAAACAATCCCCATTTAAATTTATATCGACATGATTTAAAAAAAATGAATATGCCGTGCTATACTAAAAAACTTCAGTCATAATTATAAAGAAACAATGGAAAAATCGCAAACGAGGGTTCAAGTCTCGCTCGCGAGACTTGGCGCGAGATTTGCGTCAGCGTAGCTGACATATTTCATATGCAAATCTCTGCGCATCCTCGCGGAGCGTTTATCTCAGTCGGAGATTGTAACTCCGACTGAGATAAAAGTGATTATCGCGGAATGGTCCAGGTCTGTGAATCATGATAATAAGTCAAGGCAATTGCGCGCATGCAGTCTCCATCCAAAATATGACACATAAATTCTGATATATTTGCATAGCTTTTCTTTTCCCAATAGGATTCTATGCGAAAAGAAGCATTGTTGATACGAACATAAAGCGGTCGGATATGTCCTTCCGTGTCAAATGAGGCAATGACAGGAACAATCGTGCAAGGCTTCCAATCAAAGGATTGATATGATTTTATAACTGCCAAACTATCGCCTCCTAATTCCAAAATCTTTGTTTTATTATACGAACATTTGTTCGAAAAGTAAAGTGCATTTTTTCACTTTATTTTATTAAGTAAATTGCTTGCGCGGTTGAATTTCCGTTTTTTCTACTGTAAGATAGCGAATAACAGTGCTACGGCGGCACTGTAATTGGATAAAGTGTGAGGTAGAAGAAATGAAAAAAACACCTTTTATAACAAAGGAACAGGTAGAAGAAATTGTAAAAGACTATCCAACACCTTTTCATATTTATGATGAAAAAGGAATTCGTGAGAATGCAAAAGCTGTCAAAGATGCGTTCGCCTGGAACAAGGGCTTTCGGGAGTATTTTGCGGTTAAGGCGAATCCAAATCCATATATTTTAAAAATCTTAAAAGAGTATGATTTTGGATGTGATTGTTCTTCCTATACGGAGTTGATGCTGGCGAAGTCCTGCGGATTTGACGGGGAACATATTATGTTTTCTTCAAATGAGACTCCGGCAGAGGAATATGTATATGCCAACCAATTAAATGCCATTATCAATCTGGATGATATTACACATATTGACTTTTTCGAGCGAGAAGTTGGAGCTTTTCCGGAGGAGATGAGTTGTCGATTTAATCCGGGTGGCGTATTTTCTCTTTCAAACGGAATTATGGATAATCCGGGTGATTCGAAATACGGAATGACAAGGGAACAGCTTGTTTGCGCATACAAAACGTTAGCCGAAAAAGGCGTAAAGAGATTCGGAATTCATGCATTCTTGGCAAGCAATACTGTGACCAATGAGTATTATCCGAAGCTTGCGGCGCAATTGTTTCAGCTGATTGTTGAATTAAAGCAGGAGACCGGATGCGAGTTTTCATTTGTGAATCTTTCAGGAGGAGTGGGCATCCCATACACACCTGATGCAACTGCGAATGATATTGCAGCAATCGGTGACGGCGTGCGACAGGCGTTTGAAGAAATTCTGGTGCCGGCGGGATTGGGCGATATCAAGATATATGCTGAGATGGGACGCTTTATGCTAGGTCCGTATGGGGCATTGATCACCAGGGCCATCCATGAAAAACACATCTACAAGGAATACATTGGTGTGGATGCATGTGCAGCAAACCTGATGAGACCGGCAGTTTATGGCTCTTATCATCATTTGACTGTACTTGGAAAGGAAGATGAGCCTTGTACGAATGTATATGATGTGGTGGGGTCACTTTGTGAAAACTGTGATAAATTTGCAATCGATCGCAAATTGCCAAAGATTGAAATCGGAGATTATCTGTTTATCCATGATACAGGAGCGCACGGTTTTTCCATGGGATATAATTATAACGGACGTCTTCGTTCGGCAGAACTTTTGCTAAAAGAAGATGGAAGTGTGAAGCTGATTCGCCGTGCGGAAACACCGGCAGATTATTTTGCAACTTTTGATTGTTTTGATGACATACAGATTTTGCCGTAACTACAAAACGTAACTACAAAAAAGGACATCCGAATGGATGTCCTTTTATAATGCCGGCAGTGGGACTTGAACCCACACGACCATACAGCCAACAGATTTTGAGTCTGTCTCGTCTGCCAATTCCGACATGCCGGCATAGCTTCTTTCAAGCACGTTTAATATCCTAACACAACATACTTTCTATTGCAAGGATTATTTTAAAGTTTTTTTAAAAGCAAAAAAAACAAAAAAATTTTGAAAAAATACTGTTTTTTTTCGTGAAATGGGTTAAGGTATATATAGAAATACCGATGTACTATATGTAGGGGATAAAACCTATCAAAACATGTGAAACAAAACTATATCTTGGGAGTGGAAATGCGTACAAAAAAAGAATTGTCAAATTTTTCCGGAAACAATATCGAGTTATGTAGAACGACAAATGAGCGCGTCGGTAATCGAACAGTAGAACTGTTATTGGACGAGCAAATTCCTTTTACAAAGAACTGCAAAAAGATTCCTTTCTTTCAAAGGGATAAATACAGGGGCGCCCAAAAAGTCTATATCATAGAAACCAATCCGCATCGCTATAGTCAGGCACGAAGAGCATTGGATAGTTTGGAGCAAAATATAAAGGATAGGCTTGTTCTTAGTAATTACTAAGGAAGTACTGATATCATGAAAAAAGAATACAAAGAGAAATTACAGCTGGCCGGTAAAATTACCATAGGTTTTTTGATTCCGGCTATGTTGTTTTATTTGATGGAGTTCTATGAGCATAATCCATTTGTGGAAGTACGCGCAGAGGCTCAGCTTTTTAATGTCCTGATCTTTGAGTTAATCGGATGGGGACTTTTTTTCGTATGTAAAAAGGCTATGATTTCTCTTAGAATTTTAATCGGACTTTCTATGATTTTTGGATTGACAAATCATTATGTGATGAAATTTCGATCCACGCCTTTTGTTCCCTGGGATATCTTTTCGATTAAGACAGCATCCAGCGTTGCCGGAAATTATGATTTCACTCCGGATCGTCGGATAATTATTGTCAGCTTAATCTTCATTGCAATCTTCGTTGCACTACAATTCTTCAAATTTGAAATCGAGCTTAGATTTTATTTTCGACTGATTCCATTTGCGGCCAGTTTTTTGATTTTGTTCCTGTTTGGCAAATGTCTGCAGGATGATTCGTTTCAAACCAGACATTATCTGTATCCGTTTTTATTTACTCCGTCTTATATGACACAGGTGAATGGAATGACAGTAACGTTTGTGATGGATCTTGAGTATGTCCATGTGGATAAGCCATCAGGTTATAGCGCAAGCAAGGCTGAGGAAATTTTGGAATCCTATGAGGAGACATCTGATACATCTGCTTCTAATGATTATCCAAATATCATTGTCATTATGAATGAAGCATTTTCGGATGTGGGATTGTTGTCTGATTTTACGGCCAGCGAGGATTATATGCCGTTTGTGCATAGCATTATGGACGGAGAAGTGGAAAATACAGTCTCCGGATATTTAAATGTTTCTGTATGTGGCGGCAATACCGCCAATACGGAATTTGAATTTCTGACAGGAAACAGTATGTATTTCTTGCCGATGGGAAGCATTCCATATCAGCAGTATGTCAAAGAAGAATTGCCATCTTTGGCCAGCTGCTTGAGCGGACTTGGATATACAACCTACGGAATGCATCCATATAATGCAAGCGGCTGGAATCGGGATACGGTTTACCCGCTTCTGGGATTGGAAAATAATTTGTTCTTACCGCAATGGTCTTATCGCAGCTATATCAGAAGCTATATCAGTGATGAATGCGATTTCGAGCAGATTAAGAAAATCTATCAGGAAAAAGATGATAATCCTTTATTTATCTTTAATGTCACAATGCAAAATCATGGCAGCTACACAGATGCCTATGATAATTTCACGCCGGATGTGACAGTGGAGGGGGCAAACAGTTTTGCACTTTCACAATATTTATCGCTGATTAAAATCACAGATTCTGAAATTCAGGAACTTGTGGATTATTTTGCAAGCGAGGATGAGAAGACTGTGATTGTCTTCTTTGGAGATCATCAGCCGAACGATGCGACTGTTCGCCCTGTAAATCAGGCGACCGAGTCCTATATTCGATATGAGGTGCCTTATTTTATCTGGGCAAATTACGATATTGAAGAAGAAACAGGCTCTGATACCAGTGCAAACTATCTGGCAGCAAATATGATGGAGACCTTGGGACTTCCGACAAGTGCATATCAGAATTTCCTGCTCAAACTGCAGAAGGAGTATCCGATTATCTCGGCAGCAAGATTGGAAGAAAGTGATGATGCAAGCGAAGAAATGCTCAAGGAATATCAAATGCTGCAGTATTATTATTTGTTTGATTATCAAGCGGAGGAAACACCATAGTGAAAATCTTTTTTGCAAAATACAAATATGAATTATTTGCATTCCTGATTCCTTTTTTGGCAGTCGTAGTGATTTGCATTGGGAATCGGGTATATCCATTTGGCAATCAATGTATGTTGCATATTGATATGTACCATCAATATTGTCCGTTTTTTACGGAATTTTTAGAGAAGCTTAAAAATGGGCAAAGTCTGTTCTATACCTGGAATCTGGGACTGGGATCAGACTATGTCTCTTTGTATGCATATTATTTGGCCAGTCCGTTTAACTGGTTTTTGATTCTTCTGCCGAAGAGCTTCGTAATCGAATTTATGGAATTGACGATCATAATCAAAATCGGTTTGTGCGGTCTGTTTATGTACAAATTTCTCGGATATCATTTCAATGTGAGATTGATGGAAAAGGAGAGATTGGTATTTGCGACAGCCTACGCTTTGAGCGGATTTGTGGCAGCCTACAGCTGGGACATTATGTGGATGGACACGGTGGCATTGGCTCCACTTGTGTTGCTAGGACTGGAGAAGCTTGTCAAAGAAAAGAAGCCGACATTATATGCAATTGCCCTTGCCATTTCTATTTGGTCCAATTATTACATCGCTATTATGCTTTGCATTTTCTTGGTGTTTTATTTTGGATGGCTGTTTTTTACAGCAACAAAAGGAATCAAGGATAAGCTATGGGCGCTGGCTCACTTTGGATTATATTCACTTCTGGCGGGCGGTATGTCTGCGGTTTTGATTCTCCCGGAGATTGTCGTTCTTTCCTATTCCGGTTCTTCCATGGGCGGAGGATTCCCGGAGGCTATGGAATGGTATTTCAATATCCTTGCAGAAATCTCGCGTATGTCTGTTGTGACTGAGGTATATACGGGAACGGAGCATTGGCCGAATTTATATTGTGGCATTTTTGCATTTTTGCTGATGATTTTATATGGCTTCAATCGCAATATTTCTTTAAAGAGAAAAATTCCTGCCTACCTGATGGTGGTATTTTTCTTCTTAAGCTTTTCGAATAATATTTTGGATTTTGCCTGGCATGGACTGCATTTTCCGGAGTCCCTTCCGGGAAGACAATCCTTCTTGTTTGCGCTGTTGGTGCTGATGATGGCATTTGCAGCATGGAAAGAGCGCAAAGTTTATAAAATCTGGCAGGTATGCGTTGCCTTTGGAATCGCAGTGGCGTTAATGATAGCAGCTTTGTTCACCGCCGATCCGGAAGTGACAGCATATTGGAGTTATACGGTGACAGCTTTATTTATGCTATTGTATTTGCTGATTTATCTGTTGATTCGTGCAAGAGGCATGAAAACTCTTTTGTTTGTGGTTGTTATCGCAGAATTGATAATCAATATGACAGTTACGGGAATCGGAGTTACAAGCAGAACTGTCTATACGCAAAATGATGCGGATTATGATGCTTTAATAGATTATATCGAGGAAGAAGAGGGCAATCAGTTCTATCGAGTAGAAGATTATAGCCGCTTGACCAAAAATGATAGCAGTTATCATACCTATTCATCCGCTACGGTGTTCTCATCATTGATGAATCTGGATGTCAGTCATTTTTACCAGAGCGTTTATATGGAGGGCGGCAAAAATTATTATTGCTTCAATGGCGCAACTCCGATGACTTCAGCGATGCTGTCCGTTTCTTATGTGATTTCAAAGGATGAGTTGGCGGAAAGTCCATATCGCACATTGGTGAAGCAATCCGGAAATCTATATCTGTATAAAAACACTTATACAGCATCTTTGGGATTTGTGTTAGACGAAGAAGTGATTGCGGATTGGGACAATACTTATGTATCAACCAGTGAACGCATTATGAATTTAAATGAGCTGGCAGAATTACTTGGTGCAAGTGAGCAATATCTGACCATCGTAAAGCACGAGGAGGAACAGGACGCAGGCTCCACCACCATTACCATTCCGGAAGATGGATATTATTATGCAGCTTATTTTAATAATTCAAACGATCGATTATCGATGTACAGTTCAAGCGGATATAACAGAAGTTTTTCGAAGACATCTCACAGATATCTTCTCGATATCGGACAGTGCGAGGCCGGCGAAACAATCACAATCACAAACAGCGGCGGTGATACATTGCAATTTAATCTGTTTCGATTAGATGAATCCGCTGCCATTTCCGCCTGCGAGAACCTGTTGCAGGAGCAATTGGAAGTGACTGATTACAGCGATACGAGTGTGGAAGGCACGATTACAACAGAAAACGGAGGTCGATTGGTACTTTCGATTCCATATGTTCCGGGTTGGACTTTGAAAGTAGATGGGGAGGAAACAGAGATTTCTGCTTTTTGTGATGCATTTATTTCTGTACAATTGGAGAGCGGAACACATCAGATTTCCTTGCAATATGAGACTCCGGCACTGAAAACCGGTGCAATAATTAGTGCTTTATGTATCCTGATTTTTCTGCTATTGTTAGTAGGAAGGAGATTCGTGGCATGCAAAAGAAAATCAGCATAGTTGTTCCGTGTTATAATGAAGCGGAAGCGCTACCGATTCTGTATCGGGCATTGATGGATATCACACAAAAAATGACAGACTACGAGTTTGAATTTGTTCTTGTCAATGATGGCTCGACGGATGACACTTTAAAGACAATGCGCATGCTGTCACAACAGGATGCAAGAGTATTTTATTATTCTTTTTCGCGCAATTTCGGCAAAGAGGCCGGATTGTTGTGCGGACTGAAAAATGCCACCGGAGATTATGTTGTCACCATGGATGCTGATATGCAGGATCCGCCGGAACTTTTACCGCAGATGGCGCAGATTTTAGAAAGCGGCGATTATGATAATGTGGCAAGCCGTAGGGTGACTCGTAAGGGAGAGCCGAAGATTCGCTCCTTCTTTGCACGCAGATTTTATAAGATGATGAGAAAGATGACCGAAATTGAAATTGCCGATGGGGCAAGGGATTTTCGGATGATGAATCGCGCAATGGTGGATTCCATTATTGCTTTAGGAGAATACAATCGGTTTTCAAAAGGAATCTTTGCGTGGGTAGGATATCGCACAAAGTGGTTGGAATTCGAAAATGTACAGCGCTCTGCAGGAGAGACAAAGTGGAATTTCTGGCAGTTGTTGCGCTATTCCATCGATGGAATGGTGAACTTTTCGAATGCTCCGATTCGTATTTCATCAGTGATGGGAATCATTATGACCATGGTTTCTTTTATTGCGATTATTTTTGAAATCATTAGAGCGTTGCTCTATCATGATCCGGTTGCAGGCTGGCCGAGTCTTGTATGTATCATTACTTTTATAGGTGGAATTCAGCTGTTCTGTATGGGAATCATGGGGCAATATATCTCCAAAACCTATATGGAAGTCAAGCATCGTCCGCATTATATCGTGGGCGAAACAAATAACGAAGAATGTGAAAAAAATGGGTAACGAATATTTGGATATGAATTTGATTTTGGACTTTTATGTGGATCAATTTCGTACGGCTGCGCGTGGGGTAAAACGGCCGGCGCGTATTAATAAGTACTTGCATCGCATGAATTCTAAAATCAGGGAATTGCAAAATACAAGAAGTGCGTCTTACGAGCGTCTGTTGAAGCATCACAAGGATGTAAAGATGCTGTCGGAGACCGTATATTATCATAATGACAAAAAGGCAATCGGAAGATTTAATCGCGAACTCCTTCCGGAGTTGATGCGGTTGGATCTATTTGATATGAGTGCTTCCGAGCTTTCTTATATCACGGAAGAAACCTTAAAAAAGATAAAAAAAGAAAGTGGCGGGGCACTGACAAACCAGCCGTTTTCGATGGTTTACAGAGGATATGTATCACGCATCTTAAGAAAGCAAATCGTAGAATTGGTACCGGCAAAACCGGAAATGGAATTTGCGGAAACACATAATATGAAGCGACATTTTGTGCTTCATGTGGGACCAACGAACAGCGGGAAAACCTATCATGCACTGGAGCGGTTGAAGGTGGCCAAGTCCGGAGTCTATCTGGGACCGCTTCGTCTGCTGGCTTTGGAAGTATATGAGAAGATGAACGGAGCCGGCGTACCTTGTACCATGTTGACAGGCCAGGAGTGCTTGGAAGTGGAGGGCGCCAATATCACCGCCTCCACTGTAGAAATGCTCGATATTGATAAAACCTATGAAGTTGCTGTCATTGATGAGGCACAGATGGTTGCAGATGAAAGCCGCGGTCATTCCTGGACCAGAGCAATCTTAGGTGTTAAAGCGGAAGAAATTCATGTTTGTATGAGCCCTGCAGCAACAGAGGTTATCACACATTTGATTCGTCTGTGCAAAAATTCTGATTATGAAATCAAAGAATATAAGCGAATGACGGGGCTTGAGTTGGAGGATACTCCGATTTCTTTCCCGGAGGATGTCAAAGAAGGCGATGCATTAATCGTATTCTCAAAGAAAGCCGTATTAAATGTGGCAGGACGTTTGGAACAAAACGGAATCGGCGCCAGCGTTATCTATGGAAGCTTGCCGCCGGAAATCAGACGCCGCCAAATGGAAATGTTTTTGGAAGGCGAGACAAAGGTGGTCGTATCCACAGATGCCATCGGTATGGGATTGAATCTTCCTGTTCGACGAATCGTCTTTATGGAAGTGGACAAATATGATGGAAAACAGGTTCGAGCGCTGGAACTATCTGAGATTAAGCAGATTGCCGGACGCGCCGGACGGTATGGCATCTATGAAAATGGCTATATCACAGCAATGGATGAGGGGAAACTTAATTTCTTAAAACGTCAATTGGCAAAGGAAGAGCAGCCGATTCAAAAAGTAACCCTTGGATTCCCACAGGTGCTTTTGAGTATGGAAGCGCCGCTTGATGTCATCATTCATTTGTGGAAGGAGGTAAAACCTTCCGAACCATTTGAGAAGATCAACATCGAAGAGATGATGTTCTTATATAACGAAGCATATAAAAACCGCAGATATATTGTGGATTTCGATGACAAATATGTGCTCTATAAAATGATTACCTGTCCGATTGATATCAAAGATCGGGAAGTTGTAAAACTGTGGAATCGTTATTGTGAGACATATACTGCGGATATTATGCTGACACGTCCGTCAAAGCAAAGCCGCTATGAGGGACTTCACAAATACGAATCCTATTATAAAAAGCTGGATTTGTATTATCAGTTCTCCATGCGCATGGGTAAGCTTTATGATGCGCGCTGGCTGGAGGAAGAGAGAGAAGCTACCCAGGACCATATTATGGAACTTTTGGCCCTGGATAAGGACGAATATATTCTTCGCTGTAAGTATTGCGGAAAGATTCTGCCAATTGATTCACCAACAAGACTTTGCAGAAGATGTAGCAAGCTAAGGGACGAACATTGGGGGTTCAAATATTCGTAGAAAGGACATAAGAAAATGGTAACAGTGGACACAAGAATTGCAAATCTAAGAAAGGAGATGAAGGCGCGAAATATCGCAGCATATGTGGTGCCGACTTCCGATTTTCATAATTCGGAATATGTGGGAGATCATTTCAAGGCCCGGGAGTTTATTACCGGATTTACCGGTTCCGCAGGATGCGCAGTCATCACCATGGAAGAGGCAAATCTTTGGACCGACGGAAGATATTTTTTGCAGGCTGCGGAGCAATTAAAGAATAGTTCTGTGATTCTGCGCAAGATGGGAGAGGAAGGCGTGCCAACCATCCCTGAGTATTTAAAATCTGTATTAAAAGAAAAGGATATCCTTGGATTTGATGGAAGAGTCATCGATGCGGATACAGGAAATACCTTTGCGAAGATTGTAGAGGAAAAGAATGGCGCATTAAAGGTCGATGAGGATTTGATTAATCTGATTTGGGAAGATCGTCCGGCTCTTTCGAAGGAACCTGTTTGGATTTTAGATGAAAAATACAGCGGACAAAGCACAAAAGACAAATTATCCGCAGTGAGAGAAGAAATGAAAAAGAAAGGTGCAAGTCTTCACTTGCTCACTTCTTTATATGACATTTCATGGCTGTTGAATGTCAGAGGCAATGATATCGCCTGTGTACCGGTGGTGCTTTCTTATCTGGCATTATCACAAGAGGAATGCATTTGGTTTGTGCAGGAGGAAGCGCTGAATGAGGAAGTTTTAGAATATTTAAGTGCAAATGGAATCACGACACGTCCATACAATGATTTTTATGATTTCGTGGATGCAATCAATTCCTCTGAAGTGGTTCTTTTAAATAAGGGAAATGCAAATTACAGAACCAATGCGGGATTGTCAAAGGATGTGAAGGTCATCAATGCGGTAGAACCAACCACTTTGATGAAGGCGGTAAAGAATGAAACCGAATTAAAGAATAATATTCAGGCACATATCAAAGACGGTATTGCAGTTACAAAATTCATCTATTGGTTAAAGAAAAACATCGGCAAGATCCCAATGACAGAAATCTCTGTCTCAGATTATTTGGAATCCTTGCGTGCTAAACAGGATGGTTTCTTAGGAATCAGTTTTGATACGATTTCCGGCTATGCGGCACATGGCGCAATTGTGCATTATGAAGCTACACCGGAGACGGATATTCCTCTTGAGCCGAGAAGCTTCTTGCTGGTGGATTCCGGCGGACATTATCTGGAAGGAACCACGGATATCACCAGAACCATAGCACTTGGCAAATTAACCGAAAAAGAAATTGAAATGTATACCAGATGTATGAGAAGCCACATGAATCTGTTGAATGCAAGATTTTTGCATGGATGCTCCGGTATTAATCTGGATATTTTGGCGCGTGCACCGTTCTGGGAGATTGGAATGGATTACAATCATGGAACAGGTCATGGTGTAGGCTATGTATTAAATGTGCATGAGGGACCGAATGCGTTCCGCTGGAGAACTTCTCAGGGACGTCATGAGGATAGCACTTTGGAAGCAGGCATGATTACTACGGATGAACCGGGAATTTATCTGGAAGGAGAATTTGGAATCCGTTTGGAGAACGAGTTGGTTTGCAGAAAAGGAGAGAAGAACGAATACGGACAGTTTATGTATTTTGAGCCAATCACTTATGTACCGTTTGATCTTGATGCAATCGACAAAAACCAGATGACCGACCGTGAGGTAGGATATTTGAATGCTTATCATAAGATGGTTTATGAAGTGCTTGCACCACATTTTGAGGGTGAAGAACTTGCATGGTTGAAGGAAGCAACCAGAACCATCTAAATCATAAACAAATAGAATTGAGGGAAAATTATGGCACAAAAGTTGGTCCTGATCGATGGACATAGTATATTAAACAGAGCTTTCTTTGGATTGCCGGATTTGACAAATTCAGAAGGCTTACATACAAATGCGGTTTACGGATTTTTAAATATTATGTTTAAAATCTTAGAAGAAGAGAAACCACAATATTTGACTGTGGCATTTGATGTCCATCATCCAACTTTTCGCCATGAGATGTTCGAAGGCTATAAAGGCACTCGAAAACCAATGGCAGAGGAACTGCGCCAGCAGGTTCCACTTATGAAAGAGATGCTGAAAGCCATGGGTGTGAAAGTGGTGGAATTGCCGGGATATGAGGCGGATGATATCTTAGGTACGCTTTCAAGAAAAGGGGAGCAGGCCGGTATGGAAGTCTCTGTAATATCCGGAGATCGAGATTTGCTTCAGTTGGCAACGGACCATGTTCAAATCAGAATTCCGAAGACGAAAAAGACCGGTACCGAAATCGAAAACTATTATGCAAAAGATGTGCAGGAAAAATATCAGGTAACGCCGACAGAATTTATTGATGTGAAGGCTTTGCAAGGTGATACCTCTGATAATATCCCGGGTGTTCCGGGAATCGGAGAAAAGACCGCACAAAGTTTGATTGCTCAGTATCACAATATCGAAGCGGTACATGCGGATGCGGCAAATGTAAAGCCACCGCGTGCTTCCAAAAATATTGTGGAATTCTGGGACCAGGCAGTCATGAGCAAGGAACTTGCAACAATTATTTTAGACGCACCTTTGGAATATGATTTTGCTGATGCGAAAATCGAAAACAATCAAGCACTTTATACGGAAGAAGCCTATAAGATGTGTAAGAGATTAGAATTCAAAAATCTCTTATCCCGTTTCGAAACGACAGCTGCTCCGGCAGAAGCGTTTCAGTTTACGGTTCTTTCTGAGCCGTTGATTGCAAATGCACATATGATGAATCTTTCCGGAAGCTTTTCATTTGAAATTGCAGCAGATTCAGAATTTGAACTTTTAGGGCTTTCTGTGGCAACAAAGGAACATGTGGTTTACATTCCGGCAAATGAGGAATATACAGGAGAACAGATCGCCAATGCGCTGGGCCAAGCATTTAATCGTGCAAAAGCTGAAGATGTCTTTAAAACGGCAGATGTGAAAACTGCACTTCGTGTTCTGAAAAAATATCAGGTTGATCCGTCGAATAAAAGAGAACAATTCTATGACCGTACCATATGCGCATACCTTTTGAATCCGACCACAGGAGCTTATCCGTATGAAAATATTGCAAAGGATGTGTTGGGTCAATTCCTTCCGTCAAAAGAAGAATTGATTGGAAAGAAGCCTTATGCTGCAGCAGCAGAGGAAAATCCCGATAAGTTTGCGGAAGTTTTGGCATATGAGTCTTATGTGACAGAGCAGTCCTACGAAAAGATGATGACAGAATTATCGGCACAGAATATGAAAAATCTTTTCACAGATATCGAGATGCCATTGGCTTTTGTCCTTTCAGATATGGAATGCGAAGGAATTCTAATGGACAAAGATACGCTTCAAAAGTACGGAGAAAATTTATCTGTTTCGATTGATGCGTTGGAAAAGAAAATATACGAAGCCGCAGGGGAAGAATTTAATATCAATTCTCCAAAACAACTTGGAGTGATTTTGTTTGAAAAATTAGAACTTCCCGGAAGTAAGAAGACGAAAACCGGTTATTCCACATCCGCGGAAGTGCTGGATAAGTTAAAGGGCGAGTATCCGATTGTTGCGGATATTCTGGAATATCGCCAGCTTTCGAAATTAAAATCAACTTATGCAGATGGATTATCGAACTTTGTAAAAGAAGACGGTCGAATTCATACAAGCTATAATCAAACGGTAACAGCCACCGGACGTTTGAGCAGTACAGATCCGAATCTGCAGAATATTCCGATTCGTATCGAATTGGGAAAACAGATTCGAAAAGTATTTTATCCGAAGCCGGGCAGCATATTTATCGATTCGGATTATTCTCAGATTGAGCTTCGTGTATTGGCACATGTATCCGGTGACGAAAATATGCTTGAAGATTTCCGGGAAGGAAAAGATATTCATACTTCCACGGCTTCAAAGGTGTTCCATACACCATTTGATGAAGTTACCCCGCTTCAAAGAAGAAATGCAAAGGCTGTAAACTTTGGTATTGTTTATGGAATCAGCGCCTTTGGTTTGTCTCAGGATTTGGATATTTCCAGAAAAGAGGCACAGGAATATATCGACAGTTATTTTGAAACATATCCTAAGATTAAAGCTTTTTTGGATCAGACAGTTGAAGATGCGAAGGAAAAGGGGTATATTACCACTTTATTCGGACGCATTCGCCCGATTCCGGAATTGAGCAGCGGAAACTTTATGACTCGTCAATTTGGCGAGCGTGTTGCTATGAATTCGCCGATTCAGGGAACTGCAGCAGATATCATCAAGATTGCAATGATACGCGTGCATGACAGACTTTTAGAAGAAGGATTAAAGGCAAGAGTGCTGTTACAGGTTCATGATGAGCTTTTGATTGAAGCGCCGGAAGAAGAAAAGGACCGTGTGGTAGCTTTGTTAGAAGAAGAAATGAGCCATGCGGTTGAACTGAAAGTAGATTTAATCGTCGATACCAAAATCGGAAAAGATTGGTATGAGGCACATTAAATTAAATAGAGGAGGCTGTCATGTATTTCATTGGAATTACAGGCGGTGTGGGAGCCGGAAAATCTGAGGTGCTGCGCATCTTAAATGCAAGAGAAGATACGAAAGTTCTTTTGGCTGATGAGGTGGCGCATCTGTTAATGGAGAAAGGGCAACCCTGTTATCAAAAGATTTTGGAAGCCTTTCCGGGGGAAGCGCTATTGTCGGAGGATGGCTCCTTTGACCGCCAGCAGTTGGCAAAAATTATTTTTTCGGACGAAAAAAAACGAGCAATCGTAAATGGCATTGTACATCCCGCAGTGAAGCAATATGTGGTGGATGCTGTGGAAGAAGAACGTAGAAAAGGCGAGCTTTTATTCTTTTTTTTCGAAGCAGCTTTATTAATTGAAGAACATTATGATGCAATTTGCGACGAACTTTGGTATATTTATACAGATGAGGGAATTCGTCGGGTCAGATTGAAAGCTTCAAGAGGCTATTCGGACGAGAAAATCACTCAAATTCTTGCAAGCCAGAAGTCGGATGCGCAATTTCGCGCAGTTTGCAAGGAAGAAATTAATAATAACGGAACGACAGAAGAACTAGAAAACAAAATTTCTGATGTTTTAAGGAGAAAAATCCATGAGTAACAATGTATTTGGTCTTGATATTGGAACAAGAAATGTTGTGGGAACAGTTGGATACAAAAATGAAGATGAGCAATTCGTAGTAGTTGCTCAGTATAACAAAGAACATGAAACCCGTGCAATGCTTGATGGTCAGATTCATGATATCGGACGTGTCGGACGCACCATCAATAAGGTGAAGGAAGCATTGGAAGAACAAACCGGCGAAACCTTATCAGAAGTATGTATCGCAGCCGCTGGTCGTGTATTAAAGACGGTAACCACCCATATTGAATACGAATATCCGGAGGAGAGCGTTGTTACGGATGAGGATATCCATACTTTGGATCTTCTTGGAGTGGAAAAGGCACAGAGCATATTAAAAGAAAATAATGATACGCAATACAAATTTTATTGTGTAGGCTATTCTACCATAAAATATTATTTGAATGACGAAGTCTTTATCAATCTTGAGGCGCATAAGGCAATGAAGATTGGTGAGGATATTATCGCAACATTCCTTCCGGAGGATGTTGTAGACGGACTTTATTCCGCAGTGGGACAGGCAAATTTGACTGTTGCAAATATGACTCTCGAGCCTATTGCCGCAATCAATGTGGCCATTCCGGAAAACTTTAGACTGTTAAATATTGCCCTTGTGGATGTGGGCGCAGGTACAAGCGATATTTCTATCACAAGAGATGGCAGTATCATTGCATATGGCATGATTCCACATGCAGGTGATGAACTGACAGAAGTCATTGTGCAGCAATATCTGGTTGACTTTAAGACGGCGGAGGCAATGAAGCTTGCTTCCACGGTTGATGAAGAAGTTACCTATAAGGATATTATGAGCATTTCCCATACCATCCCGTCAAAGGAAATCTGGGATTTGGTAGAACCGGTTGTGGATCGCATTACATCTGAGGTCGCAGAGAAAATCCGCGAATTAAACGGGGATAAGACAGTAAGTGCTTGCTTTGTAGTCGGCGGTGGCGGAAAGGTTCATGGATTTACAGAGCATTTGGCAGATCATCTTGAACTTGCTTATGAGCGTGTTGCATTACGCGGCGAGGAAGTATTGGGTGAAGTTATCTTTGAACAGCCAGAAATCAAAAAGGATCCGTTAATTGTCACACCGGTTGGTATTTGTTTAAATTATTATGATCAAAAGAATAACTTCATTATGGTTCACTTTAATGGTGAGCGTTTGAAGTTATATGACAATAATCATTTGACCGTAGTTGATGCTGCTTTGACTGCAGGATTCCCGAATGACGCATTGTTCCCGAAGCGTGGAACTCCAATTAACTTTACAGTTAATGGTGCACAGAGAATTGCAAGAGGTGAAGCCGGAGACTCCGCGGTAGTTACAATGAACGGTCAGCCGGCCAATATCAATACACCGCTTGAACCGAATTGCGAAATCACAATCACACCTTCTTCAGCAGGAGAAGATGCAATCTATACGGTCGGACAGTTAGAGGAATTCAGAAATTCCGCTATGAGTTTTGTGGTAAACGGCAAGCGTGTCACCTGTCCGAAGTTTGTGGAAGTCAATGGCGTATTAGAGCCGGAAAGCTATAATATCAAAGAAGGCGATGCCATTGAAACAAGGGGCTATTATACGGTAGCTCAGGTTGCAGAATTTTTGGATGTTGTCATTGATGAAAATCATGAAATCCTGGTAAATAATAAGCCTGCGACTATGGATACGCTGGTTTATGAAAACTTTTCATTGGATTGCACATTTGATTCGGATCCATTATTTGAGGAAGAAACTGCAGATTCTGAAAAATCAGAAGAATCAGAAGAAGCAAAAGCAACAGAAGATAAAAAGCAGACAATCGGACAGCGCAAAGAACAAAAAGAACAGGAACAGCAGGAATCAGAACCTGAACCGGAAGAAGTCGGTCAGCCTTTGACTGTCCGCGTAAATCAGGATGAGATTACCTTAAAAGGAAAAGATTCCTATGTTTTTGTGGATGTCTTTGACTATATTGATTTTGATTTAAAGGCAGGCGGCGGAAGAGCCGTTGTGACTACAGTCAATGGTCAGGATGCACAGTACTCTCAAATATTAAATGAGGGTGACAACATCGAAATTTATTGGAAAGAGAATTAATATGTTACAGCTTTGCAGTATTGCCAGCGGAAGTAGCGGCAATTGTATTTGTGTGGGAAGCAATTCCACACATGTGCTGATTGATGCAGGAATCAGCGGCAAGAAAATAGAAAACGGGTTAAATGCCATTGATATGACAGCAAAGGACATGTCCGGTATTTTGATTACACATGAACATATCGATCATGTGGCCGGACTTGGTGTGATGGCGCGGCGTTATCATCTGCCGATTTATGCGACTCCACTTACCATCGAAGCCATGAAGCGAATGTCTTCATTGGGGAAGATTGATGAGGAATTGTTTCATCCAATCGAAAAAGAAGTGGACTTTGAAATCGGAGATGTGACCTTTCATCCGTTGGCGATTTCTCATGATGCCGCCGATCCTGTTTGTTATCGTTTTACAGATGGAAGCCACCGCTTTGCAGTGGTGACAGATCTGGGTATCTATGATTCGCATCAGGTTTCGGAACTTCAGAATCTTGATGCGATTCTTTTGGAGTCAAATCATGATGTGAGAATGCTTGAAACAGGCATTTATCCATATCCGCTGAAGCAGAGAATCCTTGGAGATAAGGGACATCTTTCAAACGAAAGAAGCGGACAGTTCTTAAGTGAACTGCTAAATGATAATATGACCAATGTAGTGCTTGGTCATTTGAGTAAAGAGAACAATCTTGAGGAATTGGCATACGAAACAGTACGCATCGAAGTTAATGCGGCAGATAATCCGTATCGGGCTGATGATTTCTGCCTGACAGTGGCAAGACGCGACAGTGTTTCACCGATGATTCAAGTAGGTTAAGTAAATAAGAGGAGAGAATCATGAACAAAACAATTATTACTGTAGTAGGAAAGGATACTGTAGGAATTATTGCAAAGGTATGTACTTATCTTGCTAATTCAAAAGTCAATGTATTAGACATTTCCCAGACCATTGTATCCGGTTATTTTAACATGATGATGATTGTGGATACCACAGATGCAAAGAAAAGCTTTGCTGAAATTTCAGACGAACTCGATGAACTCGGTGAATCAATCGGTGTTGTAATCAAATGCCAAAAGGAAGAAATCTTCCAAATGATGCATCGTATTTAGTTATATTCAGAAAGGGATTATCATGATAAATATTGGTGAAGTATTAGAAACCAATGAGATGGTCGAAAAAGAAAATCTTGATGTCAGAACCATCACAATCGGAATCAGCTTGTTAGACTGTATCGATTCTGATTTAAAGAAGTTAAACGAAAATATTTATAATAAAATCACAACAGTTGCCAAAGATTTGGTAAAAGTCGGAAATGAAATCGAATCAGAGTATTGTATTCCAATCGTAAACAAGCGTATTTCCGTAACTCCAATTGCAATTGTAGGTGGCGCAGCCTGCCATTCTCCGGAAGATTTTGCTACGATTGCAGATACGATGGATCGGGCAGCAAAGACTGTGGGTGTTAACTTAATCGGTGGTTATTCCGCACTTGTTTCAAAAGGCATGACAAAGGCTGATGAAATGCTGATTCGTTCTATGCCAATGGCACTTCACAGAACAGAGCGTGTGTGTGGATCTGTTAATTTAGCTTCCACAAAGACAGGTATCAACATGGATGCGGTAAAGCTAATGGGAGAAATCATCCTTCAGGTAGCTGAAATTTCAAAGGATAATGATTCGGCAGATTGTATGAAGCTTGTTGTATTTTGCAATGCTCCTGATGACAATCCGTTTATGGCCGGCGCATTCCATGGTGTGACAGAAACAGATGCTGTAATCAATGTCGGAGTTTCAGGACCGGGTGTTGTGCTTCGCGCAGTTGATAAGGTTAAGGGAGAAAACTTCGAAGTTCTTTGTGAGACTATTAAAAAGACTGCATTTAAGGTAACCAGAGTAGGACAGCTGGTGGCCAAGGAAGCATCCAAGAAGCTTGGAATTCCATTTGGAATTGTGGATTTATCACTTGCACCGACTCCGGCAGTTGGAGATTCTGTTGCAGATATTCTTTGCTCAATCGGACTTGAATATGCCGGTGCTCCGGGAACAACCGCAGCACTTGCAATGTTAAATGATCAGGTAAAGAAGGGCGGCGTTATGGCATCTTCTTACGTCGGCGGACTTTCCGGCGCATTTATTCCTGTATCAGAAGATCAGGGAATGATAAATGCAGTAGAAGCAGGTGCAATCAATTTAGAAAAATTAGAGGCCATGACCTGTGTTTGTTCAGTTGGATTGGATATGATTGCAATTCCGGGAGATACACCGGCAACCACAATTTCCGGAATCATTGCAGATGAAATGGCACTTGGTATGGTCAATCAAAAAACCACTGCAGCAAGACTCATTCCTGCAATCGGAAAGAAAGTAGGAGATCAGGTTGAGTTCGGCGGTTTGTTTGGATATGCGCCAATCATGCCGGTAAATCAGTATTCTTGTGCTGATTTCATTAATCGCGGTGGCAGAATTCCTGCTCCGATTCATAGTTTTAAGAACTAAAATGTTGCATTTTTGGTTTTTGAATTATATTTTGATTTTTTCAAGATGTGGTTTGTATTATGATACAAACCACATAATCTTGAATGATGCTGAAAGCAATCTTGCAAAAATGCTACATTCATGCAGGCTGATTTGCAAGAAATAAGATGATTCTCAATTGACATTTGATGTCATCTGAGATTATAATAACCATGTTATATGACTGACGGAAAGTGGAGTATACCACATGAAGTATAACATTTATATTTGCCGACCGTCTGGGCACCAATTATTTTGAAGGAGTTTCTGTAATTGTTGTTCAGAGGTCGGCTTTTTTGTTACTTTTTGAATGACATATTTCCTCCTCTGGAAATTGAAACTTCTTCGAAATCAATTGTTTTGTAGCAATAAGTCATATGAAAAGGAGAACAAACATGAACAAAGTATCTTTGGCAGCAGAATTATCTGCAACCACTTATCCGGGACGTGGGATCGTAATAGGACGTTCTGAAGACGGAAAGTATGCTGTAACCGCATATTTTATTATGGGACGCAGCGAAAACAGCCGCAACCGTGTATTCGTTGAGGAAGGAGAAGGTATCCGCACAGAGGCCTTTGATCCAAGCAAATTAACAGATCCAAGCTTGATTATCTATGCTCCGGTTCGTGTTTTGGGAAATAAAACCATCGTTACAAACGGAGATCAGACAGATACAGTTTATGATGGGATGGGCGCAGGAGCCACATTTGAAGTATCATTGCGCAGCCGCGAATTCGAGCCGGATGGACCGAATTACACACCGCGCATTTCAGGCGTAATGGAAATCGAAAACGGACAGTACAATTATGCTATGTCTATTTTAAAGAGCAATAATGGAGATCCTGATTCCTGCAACAGATATACATTTGCATACGAGAATCCAAAGGCAGGAGAAGGTCGTTTTATTCACACTTATATGCAGGACGGAAATCCGCTTCCAAGCTTTGAAGGAGAGCCTACCTGGGTAGACATTTCCGGAGATATTGATACCTTTACCAATACCGTATGGAGCAACTTAAACGAAGACAATAAGGTTTCATTGTTTGTTCGTTATATTGATATTGAAACAGGTAAATACGAAACTCGTATTGTGAACAAAAACAAGTAATTGGAAAGCAAAATAGGAGATCAAATCATGAATGAATATGAATTAAAATATGGTTGTAACCCAAATCAGAAGCCATCAAGAATTTATATGGAAGATGGAAGTGAACTTCCAATCCAGGTCATCAATGGAAGAGCTGGATACATCAATTTTCTGGATGCGTTTAACGGCTGGCAGCTGGTATCTGAGTTAAAGAAGGCAACAGGACTTCCGGCAGCAACTTCTTTTAAGCATGTTTCACCGGCCGGTGCTGCAGTTGGACTTCCACTTTCAGACGTGGAAAAGAAGATTTATTGGGTTGAGGATATGGATATTGAATTCACCCCACTTGCAAATGCCTATATCAGAGCAAGAGGCGCAGACAGAATGTCCTCTTTCGGTGATTTTATTTCTTTATCAGATGTTTGCGATGCTTCCACTGCAATGGTGATCAAAAGAGAAGTTTCAGACGGTGTCATTGCTCCGGGATATACCGACGAAGCGCTTGCAATCTTAAAGGAGAAGAAGAAAGGAAATTATTGTGTAATCCAGATTGATCCGGATTATGTTCCTAAGAAAACAGAGCGCAAGGAAGTATTTGGAATCACCTTTGAACAGGGAAGAAACGAGCTTGTAATCGATGATAATTTCTTCGACAATATCGTAACAGAAAACAAGACTTTAACAGAGCAGGCAAAGATTGACCTTGCAATTGCTATGATCACTTTAAAGTATACACAGTCAAATTCTGTATGCTATGTAAAGGGCGGACAGGCAATCGGTATCGGAGCAGGACAGCAGTCTCGAATTCATTGTACAAGACTTGCAGGTTCAAAGGCAGATAACTGGTGGCTTCGTCAGTCTCCTCAGGTGTTAAACCTTCCTTTCGTGGATGGAATTAAGAGAGCAGACAGAGACAACGCCATCGATCTCTACATGGGTGAGGATTATATGGATGTTCTTGCAGATGGTGCATGGGAGAAAATCTTTAAGACCAAGCCGGCTGTATTTACAGCAGAGGAAAAGCGCGCATGGTTGGATAAGAATACTGATGTGGCACTTGGTTCAGATGCATTCTTCCCATTCGGAGACAATATTGAGCGCGCACATAAGAGCGGTGTAAAATATGTTGCTCAGCCGGGCGGATCTGTAAGAGATGACCATGTAATCGATACCTGCAATAAGTACGATATGGTTATGAGCTTTACCGGAATTCGCTTGTTCCATCACTAATTTTGGCAATTAGAATAATTAGTTATATAGTTACAGAAAGAGGCCTATCTTGAAAAAGATAGGTCTTTTTCGTTACCATTCACAGTCTGTATTATGATAAACATCCTCAGCCCATAGACCCGGTACCCCCTCTTCACAATTTTGCGAATATTTTAGGTTTTCAATATGCAAAAGGTGAGCATCACACATGTCTATCAGGATGCGAGCTTTTGCATATATGAAAACCAAAATATTCTTGCAAAGTGAAGGGGGTACCGGGTTTATGGGCTGAGGATACTAGACAATACATGCTGTGAATGGTAACGAAATTCCTTCACAGAGCCCACTTATGGGACTGAAAAATTGTTATGCTCCTTACATCAAAGGACAGGACACAAGTTGAAAGGAGCATACATTTATGAAGGGATATTACACAGCAAACGGATATATGGGATTTTTAGATGGAACTTATCAATTATTTGCAGATGAGCAGGATTATCGTGACATGTTTGAAGCATCATAAACAGAACGGATATGCACTTCAAAAGAAGTAACATACCCGTTATAAAGAAAATAGCAAATTCAGTTGGATCGCATAAGCTATCCGCGATAAATCGGAGTATAGGACGGAAGACCATTCTTAAAGATTGTCTCATATTCCCCTTGAATCAGAGGTGAAAGATACTCCAATGCCTCTTTCGTGACATCATTATGCGCTTCATTGATAAATGAGAGCGGTACTGATTTTACTTTATTTGCGATTTGATTTAAATCAGCATAGCCGTACGAAACTTTATAGTCATCACCGGCTTCGCGAGTCAATGTGGACATCATTCCGGTAATGCCATCCTCGGCATATTTTACAGCATTTTTTCCAAGCAAGAAGGCTTCTTCTATATCAGTGCGTGAAGCGAAATGGCCTCCGCAACGCTGTAAGATATTGATTTCAACAGAGCGTACTTTGATTCTGAGTTCTCTTGAAACCAAGCGCTCTAAGGTTTTTCCCGCACCGCTGAGCTGGCTGTGACCGAACTGATCCACAGAAGCTTCTGTGGCGCTGATATAATTGCCATCCTTATCGCGAATTCCTTCAGAAATTGCGACCAAAACATTATTGTATTCTACAACTTTTTGTTTGACATCCTCGAGGAATTGATCCTTATCAAAAGGTACTTCCGGAAGATAGATTAAATGCGGCGCATCGGAGAATTCTGTGCGCGCAAGGGCAGAAGCGGCTGTTAACCAACCGGCATCGCGTCCCATGATTTCTACGATAGTTACGCTGTTAAGTTTATAGATTGCTGTATCATAGGCCATCTCAAGCATACTGGCAGCTACATATTTGGCAGCTGAGCCAAAGCCCGGAGTATGGTCGATTTCGACCAAATCATTGTCGATGGTCTTTGGAACACCAATGATTTTAATATTAGATTGAATTTCTTTCGCATAAGCGGCCAATTTCATCGCGGTATCCATGGAATCATTTCCACCGATATAGAAAAATGCTGCGACCTGATGCTCGCGGAAGAATTCAAAGATTTTTTCGTATGTATTTCGATCTTCTTCGATAGAAGGGAGCTGGAAACGACAGGAACCTAAGAACATGGCCGGAGTGGTCTTTAATTGTTCAATTGATTTGTCGGTAGAAAATTGTTCGCTGAGATTGATATATCGATCCTCGAACAAGCCGGTGATTCCATTGAGAAGTCCATAAATGCAATCGTATTGATTACTTGCTTTTACGGCATCGATTACACCTGCCAAAGATGAATTGATTGCGGCAGTTGGTCCGCCGGATTGTGCTACAAAACAATTTTTCATGATAATTTCCTTTCATTTTTCGTTTTTCCGAAAAAGACGTCCAAAGGGTATTTTGCAAAAAAAATTCGAGTATGTCAAGGCTGAATTGTGTATAATTAAAGGTATGATGAAAACGAAAATTTATGTTATGACGCACAAAAAATTTGAAATTCCGCATGATTCCATGTACGTTCCCGTGCACGTAGGAAGAGCCGAAAATCCAAATCCGGAACTTCTTAATTATCTCGGAGATGATTCGGGTGATTCTATTTCCGAAAGAAATTGTTATTACAGCGAATTGACTGGATTATATTGGGTTTGGAAGAATGTAAAGGATGTGGATATAGTGGGAACCTGCCATTACAGGCGATATCTGCTGAATCACAGCGGTTATATGTTTCGAGAGGATGAGATCCGGGAAATTTTAAAGTCGTATGATTTTATTACAACGAAGACACTTGATCTTAATTTCTCTTATTATTATGGATTCGGAGAGAATCATAAGCGATATTATCTGGATGAAACCATAAAGGTTTTAGAGGATTTGTATCCGGAGTATGCTAAGACATTCCTGGAATTGGTTCATCAAAAGCATACTTATTTTGGAAATATGATGATCTGCCAAAAGCCTCTTTATGATTCCTATATGGATTTCTTGTTCGAAACCTTATTTGAGTTGGAACGAAGAATTACGATTGATGAAGAGGATAGTTATCATCGTAGGATCTTTGGATTTATTTCTGAATTCTTGCAATTCGTCTGGGTAAAGCATCATCATCTAAAGGTTTATGAATGCATGGTTGGAATGCTGGGCGAAAAAGCAGAAACAAAAGAGGTCAAGAACCGTTTGGCGGAATATTTCAAGCGCGGTGATTTTGAAGGCGCAAAGAGATACTTTTTAGAATGTAAGCAAAAGCGGCCGGATATTTTGATGGAAGCCAGTGATGTGACAGGAGAATTACATTTATGTATGCAAGTGATTGTGACTGCCGGAATGGAGCAGCAAGCATATGGAGAGAATATTCTGTCTCGAATCTCTGATTTTCATGATTTGATGCATTATTTTAATCATCTGAATGCATATCATGCCCAATGTCTCAAAGGGGAACCGGATGAGGATATTCTGGCATGGGTTAAGGCAAATCAAATCACAGAAGTTGCGCATCAAATATCTGAAAAAGTCATGCAATCCAGCATCGACTGTGCCATTAATATATCAAATATATAAACGATATGGGAGTAAGAAAACATAATATGTCTGTTCAATTTATTTTAGGTGGATCCGGAAGCGGAAAAAGTGAATATTTATATCGTAGGATTACGGAAGAAGCTGCAAAGCATCCGAAGAAAAACTATCTTGTAATTGTGCCGGAGCAATTTACACTTTCCACACAGCAAAAGATGGTATCATTATCGCCGAATGGTGCGATTATGAACGTGGATATTTTAAGTTTTAAGAGATTGGCTTATCGTGTCTTTGATGATATGGGAATGTCGGATATTTCTGTATTGGAAGAAACCGGTAAGAATTTGCTTCTAAGGCGTATCGCACAAGAGGAAGATGAAAAGTTAACCGTTCTGAAACACAATATGAGCAGGATGGGATATGTAGAACAATTGAAATCTTTGATTTCAGAGTTTGTGCAATACAATATTACCCCGGATCATATTAAAGCCTTGGAGCAGAATCCAAATTTCTCCGGGAGTTTTGTTTCAAAATTGAAAGACGTAAATCTTTTATATGAGAAATTTTTGTCTTACATGCAGGATCATTATGTCATGGCGGAAGAAATTTTAAATATTCTAAGGGATCATGTGAAAGATTCGCTTCTATTACAGGATGCTGTGATTATTCTTGACGAATTTACCGGCTTTACGCCAATCCAATATGGCTTATTAAGTGAATTGCTAAAGGTGACTGAGGCAATCTATATTTCATTGGCAATTGACGAGAAAGAATCCATGAAACCATCCCGTGGAATGGAAGATTTATTTGATTTATCCAAGACAACCATTAAAAAAGTGTCGGATATTGCCACAGAACTTCATGTGGAAATCAAGCAACCGATTGTGCTTGAATCGCCTGCAAACAGACGATTCGCCAATGCACCGGCATTGGCTCATTTGGAGCAAAATTTATTCCGCACCACATATAAAAAATTTCATGAACAATCAGAGGATATACAATTGGTGCAAGCTTCCAATCCCAAGGAGGAAGTCGTATTTGTTGCGCGTGAAATCAATCGATTGGTAAGAGAGCATGATTATCGATATAAAGATATTGCAGTCGTAACCGGAAATATTGAAGCTTACCGCGTATATGCGGAGGAATTGTTTGCAAAATATAGAATTCCCTGTTTCATTGATGCCACAAGCGAAATTGCATTCTCACCATTTATAGAAGCAATACGTGCGTTGTTGCAAATCATCGATTCCAATTATTCCTACGAATCCATTATGCGATTTATGAGAACCGGTTTTTCAGGAATTGAACAGGAAGAAATTGATTATTTGGATAATTATCTTCTTGCAACAGGAATTCGTGGCAAAAACACCTGGAAGAAATCATGGTTGGGAAGAAGAGGAAAGAGCAAGGATTTCAACCTCGCCAGAGTGGAGGAAGTGCGTATTTCATTTATGGATATCCTTGCTCCGTTAGAGCATGTAGATTCGAAAAAAAGCTCCACCATTGCGGATGCAGTGATTGCGGTCTATGAAATTTTGGTGCAGATTGATGCGGCAAATCGATTAATGCAAATGTCTGCGCGTTATCTGGAATTAGGCTTGCAAACAAAAGCCAAGGAATGCGATCAGATATATGAAAAGACAATGCAATTATTCGAGAAATATACAGAACTGTTAGGAGAAGAGCCGTATGATATAAATACATTCTCGGAATTGTTTGATGCGGGTCTATCTGCGATTTCCCTTGCGGCGATTCCACCGGGATATGATGCGGTTACAGTGGGAGATATTGAGCGAACAAGATTAAACGGCGCCAAGATTTTATTTTTCATCGGTTTAAATGACGGGGTCATTCCAAAGAATACAAATAATGGCGGAATTATATCAGAATATGAGCGACAGGCACTTTTAGATGCGGATGTTCATATTGCACCGGGTGCGAAGGAAAAGGCATTTATTCAGAGATTTTATCTGTATCGAAATGTGACTAAACCATCGGATCGTTTATATCTAAGCTATGCGAGAAGCGGCAGCGATGGTAAAGTATTGCAGGCTTCCTATTTTGTAAAGGTGATTACCAGAATGTTCCCTGAAATCAAGGAAGTATTCTGCAATGAATTGTCGGCCACACCGGATTTTTCGTCTGAACAGGTTGCAATGGAATACCTTGCCCAGGGTAATCAAGACAAGTTGTGGTATGCAACTGCTAAAGCTTTGGAAGAAGTGGATGCGGAAGCGGTAGAACGCTTGACGAAAGCGCCATATACATGCTACGAAATAGAGCCAATCAGCAAGAATGTGGCTCGTGAACTTTATGGAGATACCTTATACGGAAGCGTCACCAGAATTGAGAAATATTTTGCTTGTGCTTATGCGCATTTCTTATCTTATGGATTAAAGTTAAAAGAAAGAGATGAAGCAGGATTATCCGCAATGGATGTGGGTGAACTTTATCATAAGGCAATGGAACTTTATGGCCGAAAGATAAACGAATCTGAATTTGAGTGGAAGAATATTCGCAAACCGGATGCAGATGCATTTGCAAAAGAGTCTATGAATGAAGCATTGTCTGATTTGGGACATACGGAATTTATTGAAGAAAGCGGTTCTGATACCTATCAATTGCAGCGTATGCAGGAGATTTTCCGCAAGAACGCATGGGTTATCACCACGCAAATTGCACAGGGTGAATTTGTTCCGGAAGATTTCGAAATTAAATTTGATGGAACGAATGAACAAATGCTGCAATATTCTTTGAAAGATAATCGAGTATTGAATATTCGAGGCACCATTGACCGATTGGATACATTCAGAAGTAACGGGAAATTGTATGTGAAAATTGTGGATTATAAATCAGGAAATACAAGCTTTGATTTAGAATCTATCTATTACGGTTTGCAGTTGCAGCTGTCAGTGTACTTAAATGCGGCATTAAAGCATAAGCAGGCAACGGAAGGAAAAGAAGTGATTCCGGCGGGAGTATTATATCAGCATATCGATGATCCGGTTCTTTCTGAAGGCAATGAAGGTTTTGAGGAGTATTTAAAGGCATTAAAGCCAAATGGTAAAATTCTGAATGATTCGGATGTATATATCGCTATGGATCATAATTTAGAAGAGCCGGGAACGAAATCTCAGGTGATTCCGGTGGCATTAAAAACGGATGGCGCATTAGCGAGTCAGGGAACTTCTGTGATGGAAAAGGAACAACTTCAGATGATTGGAGAATATGCGATTGAAATGATGAAGCGTAGTGGTAATCAGATTTATGATGGTGATGTTTCTGTAAATCCATATCAGAATGATAAAAAAACTGCGTGCGATTGGTGCTCATATAAAGGAATCTGTGGATTTGACAAAAAGATTCCGGGCTATCAGTTCCATAAATTAAAAAAACTTGGAAAAGAAGATGAAATCATGCAGCGCATGGAAGTAGAACTTGCTGCGTTCAAGTCTCGCTAAAGCTCAAAGTGCATTATGTATGGAATGCGTTATCTATGGAAGCAAAAACAGGAAGGATATATAAATGGGAATTAACTGGTCAGAAGATCAATTAAAAGTAATCAATTTACGAGACAGAGATATATTGGTATCTGCGGCAGCCGGAAGCGGTAAAACTACGGTGTTGGTGGAAAGAATCATTAGAAGAATTACCGATGAGAAGAATCCGATTGATATTGATCAATTATTGGTTGTTACATTTACAAAAGCTGCAGCGGCGGAAATGAAAGAGCGTATCGCTGCAGCCTTAGAGGCTGAGTTGGAACAGCATCCGGATGATATTAATCTTCAAAAGCAATGTGCATTGGTTCAGCATGCCATGATTACCACCATAGATGGCTTTTGTTTGTTCGTGGTGCGGAATTATTTTGAAGAAATCAATTTGGATCCGACTTTTCGCGTGGCTGATACAGTGGAGATTGAATTGCTAATCAAGGATATGATTGATGTGCTTTTTGAGGCAGAATATCAGAAACAAGAGAACAAACAGTTCTTTGATTTGATTAATACCTATTCAGGCGCGAAAAATGATCAAAAGGTGAGGGATATGGTAGAAAAAATCTATAAAACATCTCTATCTTCACCTTGGCCAAAGCAATGGATTGAAGGCCTGTTAAATGACCAGTCCGGCGTCATGGCGCTGGATAAAATCGCGGATTTAACCAAAGCAAATTTGGAAAGCGCATTGATGGAGGCGAAGAGAATCCATCAGATGAGTTTGAATGGAATTGGACCGGATACCTACATCCCGGCCTTTGAAAGTGATATACAAAGCATAAGCGATGCCTTAAAATGTGAAGGCTACTGGGCTTTATACGAATATCTGCAGTCGTTTTCATTTGTAGATTTATCTAAGAAAAAGCCTTCTAATTCATTTTCGGATGAGGAAAAGACTGCAGTCAAAAATGCACGAGATAAATATAAGAAAAGCATAACGGATTTAATAAAGAAATACTATGTGCTCTCAAAAGAAGAAGTGCAAAACCAGCAGAAACGGGTTGCACCATATATAAAGGAATTAGTGCGTCTTGCGCTCTTATTAATGGATCAAATCGAAAAAGAAAAAACCAAAAGAATAATGATAGACTTCTCAGATATGGAGCATTTTGCGTTACGCATTTTGGTGGATGAGGAAACACATCAGCCTCGTCCTGTGGCAGAGGTGTTTCAGAAGCAGTTCAAGGAAATCATGATTGACGAATATCAGGATTCCAATGAAGTGCAGGAAGTGATTTTAAAGTCTATCTCAGGCCATGAAAACGGAAATTATAATATGTTTATGGTTGGTGATGTTAAGCAGAGTATTTATCGCTTCCGCATGGCAAAACCGGAGCTTTTTATCGGAAAATACGAAAGTTATTCTAAGGATGATAGCGAAAAGCAGCGCATTGATTTGCAGATGAATTATCGAAGCAGAGCCGGAGTGCTGGAATTTTGCAATAGCATTTTTGAAAATCTTATGGAAAAAGAGCTTGGGGGTGTGGATTATGATGCAGCTGCATCCCTTTATCCCGGAAATAAAGATTATCCGGAAACGGATGAACCATGTGCGGAGGTCTTACTGTTCGACAATAAGTCCATCAATGATGACAACACAAAGCTTCAAAGAGAAGCGGCTGTGGTTGCGCATCGCATCTTGGAATTAAAAGAATCCATGAAGGTGACAGACAAAAAGACAAAGGAGTTAAGGGAACCGGCTTTTTCGGATTTTGTCATTTTGCTTCGTTCGATTAAGACGCTGGGACCTGTATTTCAGGAGGTATTGGAACAAAATGGAATTCCTGCCCATGTAGATTCCACAACAGGTTATTTCGATGCGATGGAAGTTAATGTGGTTTTGAATCTTTTGACATTAATTGATAATCCTTATCAGGATATTCCGATGGCGGTTGTATTAAAATCTATGATTGGCGGATATACGGATGAAGATTTGGCTGAAATGCGCGTTACATATCAAGAAGAAAAAATCACGTTTGCAGAATCAGCGATGCGTTATTTGAAAGAAAACGAGGCACCTTTTTATCAATTGCTGTTGGATTTAAGAGAACGAAATGATTTGCCGGTGCATGAAGTGATTCAGATGATTTTTGCACGCACAGGATATGATTTGTATGTGGCATCATTACCGGGAGGCAAGACAAGACGCGCAAATTTGGAAATGCTTGTAGAAAAAGCGATTGATTTCGAGAAAACAAGCTATAAAGGTGTATTTCACTTTTTGCGTTATATTCATCAGATGCGAAAGTACGAAAAAGACTTTGGTGAAGCTGAAGCAAATGGCGAAGGCGGAGATTTGGTTCATATAAAGACGATTCATGCCAGCAAGGGATTGGAATATCCGATTGTATTTGTATCCGGAATGGGTTCGAACTTCAATGATCAGGATACAAAACAACAATTTATTTTGCATTCGGATTTGGGCGCCGGCCTTATGGAAATATCAGGAGAGCCAAGAGCAAAGAAATCTTCTTTAATGCTTGAAGCAATCAAAAATTATACAAAGCTCGAGACCTTAGGCGAAGAAATGAGAGTGCTTTATGTGGCACTTACAAGAGCAAAGGAGAAGCTTGTAATTACAGGTAGTTCAATTCCTGAAAAAATCGAATCCGGAGGTTATTTTGATTTCGCAAGACGAGCATCTGCAAAATGCTTTATTGACTGGATTGTGCCGGCCTTATATGCCGCAGGAAAGCAGGATTTGGTCAAAGAAGTAGACCGGGATTATTTTGTATTGCAAGAAGCACAGCAAAGTGCGGAAAAAATGGTGGCATATCATGAACTTTGTGATAAGATAGTCGGAGCGGATTCTGAACAAACAGAACAGATTAAAACTGCGCTGAAATTTGTTTATCCTTATCAGTCCGATTTGCATCGCAAAAGCAAATATTCCGTTTCGGAGATTAAGCATGCTTCTATGAAACAGCGATATGATGAATTAGAAGGTGAAGTCGAGGCGGCATCCTTTATTTTGCACGAAAAGGATCCTTATATTCCAAAGTTTGCAAGTCGCCTGGGCGTGGAATTGCAACAGGCGAAAACACAGGAAACACCGGCCGGTGCGCTATTTGGTACGGCAGTTCACCGCATGATGGAAGTGTTGGATTTTGCAGCTCTTGCAAAGGTGGATTTTTCGAAGGAAGAGGAACTCGAAAATTTTGCAAAGCAAGAGTTGCAACGTATCTGTGACTCCGGTGAAATGGAAGAGGAACTTTATAATCGCCTGAGAGGAAATGAACTGATTACATTTTTAAAGAGCGAAATCGCAGAACCGATGGCAAAAGCTGCGGCAAGAGGTGAGTTATATCGAGAGAAGCCTTTTGTCATGTCGCAGGAAGACGGGACTTTGATTCAGGGAATCATCGATGTATTCTGGAGAGATGAGGATGGAATTGTCTTGTTGGATTATAAGACAGATCGTGTAGATTCGTCAGAAGAGCTGATTATACGATATAAAGATCAGTTGCTCCTTTATAAAGATGCGCTTGAGCGTTTGTTTGGAACCGTGAAAGGGACTTTAATTTATTCATACCGATTGAAGGAGGTTATATCAATATGAGTATGATCATTCTTGCTTCCGGTTCGCCACGTCGCAAGGAAATATTAGAAAATATAGGATTAACATTTGAAATCATTCCCGCACAGGGCGAAGAAGTGATTACAAGTTCTGTGCCGGAGGAGGTTGTGCAGGAATTGTCGGAACAAAAGGCAATAGAAGTGGCAACCAATATTTATCAATATTCACAAACTAGTTTAGAGCGCATGCTTGTGACAGATACAATGGTAATCGGTGCAGATACCGTTGTATCCGTAGATGGCAAAATCCTTGGAAAGCCGAAGGATGAAGCAGAAGCTTTTCAAATGTTAAAATCCTTATCCGGAAGAGCGCATAAGGTTTATACAGGTGTTACAGTCATCATAATGGCTCCGGACGGAAGAAGCGGCAAAATATCTTTTGCTGAGGAGACTAAAGTTTTTGTGGCACAAATGTCCGATGAGGAAATCAATCGTTATATTGCAACAGGTGATCCAATGGACAAAGCCGGTTCTTACGGCATTCAGGGAGCCTTTGGCGCATATATAAAAGGGATTGAAGGTGATTACCAAAATGTGGTCGGATTTCCGGTTGCAAGATTTTATGCCGAATTAAAGAAAGTAGGCATTGACATACTAGAGTGGTAAAATTAAAATTTCTATAGGCTTTCGAGCGAGACTTGAATATTAAAAAAAGTATATGGAATGTTAGGAGTAATCAGTATGAACGAGTATGATGAAGCTGTATTAAAGGCTTTTCTGAAGCAACAGGATAAGCTATTTCCGGAACCGGTTGCTGATAGTATGGAAGCAGCAGAATATTTCCTGGAAGATTGCATGGCAACAGTATGCCAAAATGCGAAAGAGGTCCTGGAATATTTCGAGGAAACAGGAAGCGACATTTCCGGAATGTCGAAAGAAGAAATTTTAGAAGCAGATGAGGTTTTTCCGGTTGGGGACGGACGTTATCTGATCGTAGAAGGATAAAAGTATATTATGAAATCAATGATGAAACGAGCTGCGATTGTGTTGGTCGCATGCCTTAGTATGTCATCTCTTGCAGGTTGTCGCATTGGAAACACAGAATACATCTTGAAAGAAAAGAAGATGAAATCAAATGTTTTGTTCACATTAAATGACACATCCTGTGGGATAGAAGAAGCAAAATTATATCTTGCGAATTATCGCAATTTGTATGGAACTTCATATGGAATTGAATTATGGGATAAGGAATATGATGAAGCTTCTCTGGTGAAATACATCAAAGATGTTACACTTGCAGAAATTCAGCGGATTTATGCCATTAACGGAATGGCAGAAGCGCAAGGAATCACCCTTTCGGAAAGCGAATTGTCTACAGTCAACGAAATGGCGGAAGAATATTATAATTCCTTAACCGATGATGAGATTAAATTCATTGGAGCATCCTTAAAAAATATTACAACAGCATATCAACATTATGCACTGGCAGAAAAAGTATATAAGAATATGACAGAGGGTGTAAATGAGGAAGTCAGCGATGACGAAGCGCGGGTTATGGAAGTTCTGATGATTTATGTCACAGATCGTGATACTGCAACACTTTTAGCTGAAAAGTTGGAAGGATCAAGTGATTTCGCTGCAATTGGTTCAAGTTATAACGAAAACGATTCGCTGGATGTCTTTATTGCCAGAGGTGAATATCCGCAGGAAGTGGAGGATGTGGTATTTTCCTTGGATGATGATGAAGAATCCGGAATGATAGAGACATCAGAGGGATATTACTTTGTCAAAGTGATTAATAAATTTGATGAAGAAAAGACTGAGGAGAATATCGAAAAGATTCGTGTTCAGAAGCAGAAAGCACAATTTGATGATTCATACGATGCGTTTATATCTGAAGCGGTATATCATTTTAATTCGGATGTTTGGGAATCGATTTCAATTGATTCCGATTATGAATTGGAAACATCTACTTTCTTTTCAAAATATCAAAGTTACATGGAGGAATAATATATGACCTGGTATATGCCTTGGGAAATTGATTTTCTAAATGCATTGCAAAACATTCGCAATCCGATCCTGGATAAAATAATGGTTTTCTTCTCGACACTCGGGAATGCCGGGATTTTCTGGATTGTGATTGCTTTGATATTATTGATTCCAAAGAAGACCAGATGGACAGGATTTGAATGCATCTGTGCGATGCTCGTTACATTTATCATCGGCAATCTGATTTTAAAGAATGTCTTTGACCGAACCAGACCATGGGTTGTAACCGGATTTGATCAATTCCCTGCGGGACTTAAGCTTCCGGGCGATGCTTCATTTCCGTCAGGACATACTATGAATAGTATCACTGCTTCGCTGGTATTACTATTTAATGATAAGAGAATGGGAATTCCGGCAGTGATTATCGCAGTATTGATTTCATTCTCAAGAATGTACAATTATTGTCATTTCCCGACAGATGTGATTGCAGGTGTTGTAATTGGAATCGTTTCAGCAATCTGCATGCATTTGATTTTCCGATTCTGGAGAAATAAAATTCAAAATAACGAAAACAAAATCCCAAGCTAATTGCTTGGGATTTTTTGTACTTCAATTGGCAACATAACAGTTGCAGTAAAATAATTGCCTTCCATTTTTATATCGAATATAGCATTTGATTTTTTGACAGACTCTTGTATGATTTGCATTCCGAGTCCGTGGTTTTTAACATCGCTCTTGGTCGTATGGAATTTCGGATTGTTTTCTAAAATGTTAGATGAAACCTTGTTTTTAACAACACAAACCAGATACTGGTTTCGGATATTCATTTTAACTTGAATGTCCGCATTAGACTCTTTTTGACTTGCTTCGATTGCATTATCCAATAGATTTAATAGAATCGTGCAGAAGCGGTTTTCATCAATCAATAATTCTTCCGGAATCAAAATCTCTGTATAGGTTTTGATATGATATTTATGAGCCTGTTGCAATTTGGTATTGATAATATGATCAATCAATACATTATTGGTTTTAATACCACTAAATTGATCTGACAGTTCGCCGATATGTTCGGACAAAAATGCATCCAATTGTTCATATTTTTTCTCGCGTAAAAGGGTTTGAATATAGAAATAGCGATTCTTTAATTCATGTCTTTCTTTTCGTGCCTGTTCCTCAATCAAAATGGTATATCGATATCGGGTTAATTGGGCAGAGGTTTCAGTGAGCGCCTTTCCTAATTGATATCTGGATTCATATTGTTCTCCAATGGTAGAGTATAGAAAATAAATAATTGCAATATTGATGGCAAGTATAAAGGCGGTGACTGTCTGCGCTTGCTCGTAAGGAACCTTTATGGAAGGATCTGTCATCTGGAAAAGCACAAAAAAGCTGATTGGGCTAAATAGCAAAAGTACTGTTTGTCGAGTAGTCAATTGCAATGTATAGCTAAGCGGACGATTCATATATAACCGCGCGAAAAGTACAATCGTTGTGAATATGAAAAAATAGGATAGCACATCCAAATATTCATAAAGATCATGATTCATATTAAATTCGTTTTGATAAATAAATGAACCGATAAAGGTTACCATACATTTATATAGCGCATAATGAAATGAAAAATACGGAAGCTTATGAATCAATTTTTCTTTCACGAAAAACAAAATCCAAATCAAAGAAATGATCATTAAGACCATAAAGTAATAGTAGTATGGAATTGTTTTATGCTTTAGCGCATACTGCGGGAAATAGTAAATTGCCCAGAAAAGCAGAGTTGGTACCCCATAATATACAAATTTATTTGCAAAACGCTTTCTGCCAAACATCTTTTGCATGGCATATAAATGAAATACAAGGTAGGAAGCGTTGCTTGTGTATTGATATAGATGATATATAATATCCGGCATTATAGACTCCTATTTGTGTATTGTAAGAATTCGTGTTTGATCATATCGAGACGGCCGCGGCTGATTGGAATAATTGAGCCGTCAGTCAGATTTACCTCGTTTTTGTGAATGGTGGCAATATATTTACTGTGAATGAGATAGCTTCGATGCGGTTTGATAAAATCAGGCGCTTGAAGCTGTTCTTCTAAATCCATTAATTTTGTCTTGATTATAACAGGGCCGTTTGGGGTATAAATACAACAGTTTTTTCCCTGTGCTTCGATATAAGTAATTTGATTTAAATCAAAAGAAAACAAATCCTTAGAACCCGGTTCTGTAATTTGAATCAATTTCGGTTGGCGACGGTTAAGCTCTGTTTGAATCGCAGGAACCAATTCGCTTAGTAAAGCATCATAATGGCTTTTACGAATAAAACGAAATGGTTGTACCTCAAAAGTAGAAAAGACTAATTCATCTTTATTTGAAATAAAAATCACTAAGGTTTCCGAATTTACTTTTCGAATCTCTTTACAAATCGAAATTCCGTCAATTCCCGGCATTTCGATATCCATAAATACAATATCATAATGGTAGTGTTCATGAATCATCCCCAGTAATTGTTCGCCTTGGTTAAATACATCAAATGCAACTTGCATTCCGTTTTTGGAAAATTCTTCAGCAAGTGTTTTTTCTATATACTGAGCGATATCACGTTCGTCTTCACAAATTGCAGCCTGATACATAATCCAAACCCTTTCTGATTTTTCTCTTTATAACTTATAAAACGATTATACCAAGACTTGAAATCATTTGTCTCACATTTCATACCATATTTTTGCAATTCATACCAATTTTTCGTTTTTGTAAATGATATTTGTTATATTTCAATTATCAAACAAACAGATTTCGTGCAAGGAGAATAAACACATGAGCGAAGTGTTACTTGAAATCAAAGGGATGTGTAAAAACTACGGACCAATTACTGCTTTGAAAAATGTAGATCTCAAAGTTTGCAGGGGTCAAGTGCATGGATTGGTTGGAGAGAACGGAAGCGGGAAGTCCACCATCACTTCCATTGCGGCAGGAATGCAACCGGCAACTTCCGGAGAAATGTTTTTCAAGGGCGAGCCGTGGAAGCCGGCTTCTATGATTGAAGCCCAGCATAAGGGAATGTCGATGATTCTTCAGGAAGCAAATACCATTCCGGGATGTACTGTGGCAGAGAATTTATTCGCCGGAAAAGAAAATGAATATGCAACTTTCGGAATTGTGAATCGAAAGAAGATGAATGAGGATGCTGACAAGTTGCTTGATCGTTTTGGAATCACTCATATGAGAGGGAAAGATTCAATTGATCAGTTTGGCTTTGAAGATCGAAAGCTTGTCGAAATTGCAAGAGCGGTATCCGACGAGACGGAAATTTTGGTTGTAGATGAGACCACAACCGCACTTTCCATGGAGGGCCGTGAAATTCTCTATAAGCTTGTGGATGATATGGTAAAGCGCGACAAGGCAGTGATTTTTATCTCTCATGATATGGATGAGATTATGGATAAATGCACAATTCTGACAGTTCTTCGAGATGGAGAAATCAGAGGAACGATTACTGCAAAAGAGATGGATGAAGCAGGTAGCATCAGCGTGATTCGTCAGTTGATGGTTGGAAGAGATATCGGAGATCGATTCTATCGCGAAGATTCAGAGCCGAGCAGCGGAAAGGAAATCGCCCTTGAGTTTTCTCATGTGAGCGGACCGAATGTAAATGATTTCTCATTGGAACTTCACAGAGGTGAAATCGTTGGAATCGGTGGATTGTCCGGATGCGGTATGCATGACATCGGTAGAATGGCATTCGGAATGGAGCCGGTTGACAAAGGCCATATTAAATGTGAAGGCAAAGAAATTACTTCAGCAAAAGAAGCAATTGCGCATAAAATCGGATATATCTCTAAAAACCGTGATTCGGAAGCCTTGATTTTGCAAGGACCAATCGAAAACAATATCGTGCTTCCTTCATTAAGTGATTTAAGCAAATTTGGATATGTTTCTCCTAGAAAACGAAAAAAACTATCGGAAGAGCAGATTAAATTATTAGAGATTAAATGCAATAAAGGAAAACAATGGGTTAATACCTTATCCGGTGGTAATAAGCAAAAGGTATCATTTGCAAAATGGATTGCAAAAGGATCCGAGATCATTATCATGGATTGCCCAACACGAGGCGTAGATATCGGAGTTAAGCAGGCAATGTATGATTTGATTAACAAGATGAAACACGAAGGCAAAGCGATTTTGATGATTAGTGAGGAAATGTCAGAGCTGATTGGAATGTCAGATCGATTGATTGTAATGAAAGACTTCAAAATCAACAAAGAATTTACCAGATCTAAGAACCTGTCAGAGACAGATGTGATTGAATACATGATTTAGGAGGCGCATGATGAAAAAAATATCGACAAAAGAATGGATTTCCAATCATGGAGCCGACATCTTAAGCTATGGTGGATTGATTTTATGTATTTTAATCTTTTCTATTACCAGTAAAGGATTACTTTGGAGTAGTTATAACTTCAGAATTTTGATTCAATCCGTTTGCGTATATGCAGTATTATCCATGGGAGCCATTTTTATTTATTCTATGGGTTATATGGATATCAGTGTTGGTGCTCAGGTTGGAGTGTACTGTATTTTGATGATTCTTGTCACCAATCAAACAGGATCGTTGTTAGCGGGATTCGCAGTTATTCTGGCATTGGCTTTAATTAGCGGTTTAATCAATGGTTATGTGGCAGTAATGTTGGGACTTCCATCTATTGTTACTTCTATTTTCCTGATGTCCATCTTCGGCGGAGTCCAGGTGCTTATGATGGAAAAGCTGGCTGTAAACAGCATTGCGATTCAGGCGGATATGACATTATTTAAAAGCACCGGATTTATGATTGGAGTCATCATTGTATTGGCATTGATTTCTATTTATCTTTACAAATTTACACAGTTAGGTGAATACGTAAAGAGCATCGGAGCCAACGAACTGGCCACTGAATTTTCCGGAATCAATACCGTAAAATGGAAAGTTTTCGCTTATGCATTTTTCGGAGTCTGTGTGGCAGTTGGTGCATTCTTACTGACTGCGAGAACAGGGGCTGCGGGAAAAGGAACCGGAACAGGATATGCTATGGATATCATGGTTGCACTTTTATTAGGAGGAATGCCTTTATCCGGTGGAATGAAATCAAAGATTTCCAGCTCGCTTGTGGGAGCTTTTACCTATGTGATTCTTTCGAATGGATTAACACTTTCAAGAGTAGATGTGAAATACGGATATGTGATTAAAGCAATTGTATTTTTGGCAGTTATTATGATTACCTGTCGCAAGAAGGATGGTGTCCTTCCTAGATAAAAAACAGCAAAACCGGTAACTTCCCTTAGGGGTTTTTATAAAAAGGAGGAAAAAAGAAATGATTAATTTCAAAAAGTTAGCAGCACTTGGATTGGCTGCCGTAATGGGAATCACAACATTGGTTGGTTGTGGATCAAACGGTAGTTCAAGCACACAGGGTGGAAATACCACCGGTGTGGAAACAAAGCACCATAAAATTGGTGTAGGTCTTTATACTGACTCAGGAAGAGCAGTTGATGCAATCAAAGCATATTTGGAAGGCATTTCTTCTGAAGTTGATTGTGAATTCTCTTATGTAACATTGAGTACTTATGATGAGGCTACAAACCTGTCAGAAGTTCAGAATTTGATCTCATCAGGATGCGAGGGAATCATTTTAACTGCAGATATGGGAACCACTTCTATTTTGCAGGAATGTACTTCTGCAGGCGTATATATGGCAGGATTTCTTTGCGATTACAACACCAGTTATACAACTGCATATGATGAGGTATTCGGAAGCGAATATTTCCTTGGAACAGTATGTGATGGATGGCAGGATTCTTCACAGTACGGAATCGATGTAGCAAATTCTATCATCGAAAACGGTTATAAGAATGTTGGCGTAATCACCTTCCCTTCATGGGCATATCCAAATCAGGCAGATACAGATAAGGCTTTCCGTGCAACCATTGAAGAATACAATAAGACAGCAGAAGAGCCAATCACATTGGTTGATACTGTAGAATTGCAGTTCGCACCATTAGAGGATACTTATCTGAGCGAGCATCAGGATATCGATTGCATCTTCTCATTGGCAGCCGGTGCTAATTTTGTATATCCGGTAATTGTTGCTGCAGGTCGTACCGATATTGCACTTTATACAACAGGATTTGAAGCAACAGATGATGTAGAAAACTTTGGTTCAGCAGGAAATGGTGTATTTAAGGGAATCATGTGCTCAGCACCTGAAGCAATTGTATATCCATTATGTTTACTGATTGATAAGCTAAATGGAACAACCTATGCAGATCTTCCTGAAAAATCAGAAAGAGTAGATTGTACACCTTATGAAGTTATTTCTGATAAAGATATGGAACAGATGAAGACAAAGTTGTATTTTACTGCTGATTATAAGGATGCAGTAATCACAGGCGCAGATATTGTAAAGATGTGTGCATCTTATAACTCAGATGCAACTTATGCAGCACTTGTTGAAAAATTACAGGGACTTGGTCTCTAAAAGTAAGTTAGATTAATTAAACGGAGCAGCTATTATGAAGACAAATAAGGCGGTTAATTTTATAAAAAGATTTTTACTGACAATATTATTTCCACTTGTAATCTATGTCGTGATGTACATTCTGGCAAAGAGCAAAGGGGTTACCTATTATGGATTGACCATTGATATGTGGCGAACTGTACTTGTCAACACATCCATGACTTCGGTAGCTGCTCTGGCAATTTGGCTACAGGTAAAGAATGGCCGATTTGATTTTTCGGGTGGCGCAACCATGGTTCTGACAGCGATTATTGCCGGAAATATGGCATTGAAACTAAATTTTGGACCGGTGTTCTATTTGGTTTTATGTATCGCCATTGGAGTTGTACTTTGCGTGATTACAGGCACAATCTACATCGTGGGAAGATTACCGATTATGATTTGTACCATCGGTGTGGCCTTGTTATATGAGTCAATTACATATTTAATCTATGATGCACAGGGACTCAATATGATGAGTAACACAAAATTAACAGTATTTGGTAGAATGCCATATATTTTAATTGTACTTGCAATTGCACTTTTCGTATTTGTAGGCTATTGCTATTTTACGGTTGCAGGAAAGCGTTCAAAACTTCTTGCAAACAACCAACAGGCTTCTGTTAACATCGGTGTAAAAGAAAACAAAAATGTAATACAAACATTTATTGTATGTGGAATTTTACTTGGTTGTGCAGCATGTATTTACGGATCTAATAATACAGTTGCTCCACAGTCCGGCCTTTCTACTGCGAATACATTGTTTTCAAATATCATTCCTGCATACATGGGTGTTTTTGTAGGCGCAATGTCTGTTGATGCCCTTGGTGTCGTATTGGCGGCATTGGGAATGGAAATTCTAAATTATGGTTTGAGTGCAATCGGATATGGCTCAGGCGGATGGCAGCAGATTATTGTAGGAACCTTTATGCTGTTGTTCTATACCTTCATGGCGCAGTTGCCACGTATCAAGGCTGCAAGAGCAAAGAAGGCAAGATTGGCTGCTCCGGAAAATGTATAAGATTAGGAGTTTTATTTTATGGAATTAAAGGAACTGATTCAAAGAGCACCGTATCATTTGACGGATGAACAAGTGAATTGGGTTTATCAAACAAAAGATCAAATGACGCAAGAGCAAAAGATTCATCAGCTGTTTTGTACCATTGCATATACGGATGATGAGGGCTATCTTTCTCATATTGCATCTGGTGAATACGGCGGACTGATGTGCCGTGCCATGAAAAATGAAGAGTTGGTAAATCTTGTAAATTATATGCAAAAGCATTCGAAAATCCCGATGTTTATTGCCGGAAATATGGAAGCAGGAATGAATACATGCTCTGTTACCGGAACTCATGTGGGATGCCAGATGGCAATCGCTGCGACAGAGGATGTTCATTATGCTTCTGAATTGGGTCGCATCGTAGGAGAGGAAGCGGATGCGCTCGGTATGAACTGGGCATTTGCACCGGTTATTGATATCGACAACAATTGGCGTAATCCGATTACGAATACCAGAACCTATGGCTCTGATGCAAATCGTGTTGCTCAGATGGGAGCCGCTTATGTCTCAGAGGTGCAAAAGCATGGTGTCGCAGCTTCTATCAAGCATTTCCCGGGAGATGGAGTGGATGAGAGAGATCAACATCTTGTCACATCTGTGAATTCTTTATCTGCCGAAGAATGGATGGATACCTATGGAAAAGCATATAAGACCTGTATTGACGCAGGTACTTTAACCGTAATGGCAGGTTATATTATGCAACCGGCCTGGTCTCGAAAATTAAATCCATCCTTGAAGGATGAAGAAATTCTGCCGGGCGCACTTTCAAAAGAGCTTTTGACCGATTTGTTGCGAAAGGAATTAGGTTTTAACGGTACAATTATTACTGATTCTTCTGCAATGGCCGGACTTACTTCTGCAATGAAAAGAAAAGATGCGCTTCCAACCTGTATCAATGCAGGCTGCGATATGATTTTGTTTGCAAAGAATATGGAAGAGGATCTTGGATATATTCGAGATGCGGTAGAAAGCGGCGTGATTTCGCAAGAAAGATTAGATGAAAGTATTGTTCGTATTTTGGCTTTGAAGGCTGCGTTAAAGCTTCCTGAAAAGCAAAAAAGCGGTGAATTATATCCGACTTTGGAGCATGTGAATCAGGTGGTATGCAATGCAAATCACAATGAAGTTTCAAAAGAAGTTGCTGATGCTTCGATTACTTTGGTAAAAGAAGAGAAGGGGGTATTCCCGATTACACCGGAGCGTTACCCGAGAATTCTTTTATATCCAAAGGAGGCTGGAGCTACTGATTTAGCATTCGGTGCTGAAAGTAGAGTTGGCGCTGTTGTGGAACGCCTGCAAAAAGAAGGTTTTCAAGTGACTGTGTGGCAACCGGCAAAGGGATTTGAAGGAATAGAGGCCCCGATGTCCGATGTCACAGACAATTATGATTTGATTATCTATGTTGCAAATTATGCAACCAAATCCAATCAGACAGTTGTGAGAATGGAGTGGGCACAGCCAATGGGCGCAGATTGCTTGGCCTTTTTGGATGATATGCCAAATGTCTTTATTTCTCTCGAAAATCCATATCATTTGGCAGATGTTCCAAGAATTCGAACCTATATTAATACTTATGGTTCATCGGATAATATTTTAGATGCACTCATCGATAAATTGATGGGAAGAAGTCAGTTCAAAGGAAAGAGTCCGGTGGATGCATTCTGCGGATTTTGGGATGCACATTTATAAGAATCAAAAAAGCCTTGCGTTTGCAAGGCTTTTTGTGTTTTAACAACCGTTTTTGATTGCTTTTATTTTGTTAAGAGTAACATAATATTGTTGCTGCGCTGTACGAATTTTGTCATTGCTTCAGGAGCCAATGGCTGATTTGCAAGAACAGCTAAATCGTAGAGTTGCTCTACAAACATTGGAACATGCTCTGAGTCCTTATGTTCAAAGATATATTTCACGAGAGCATTGTTTGCGTTTAATACCAGGGTTTGGTCGGCAGCAAACATATTTAAATCCATTCCACCCATACCGCCTGCTGCATACATCTTCATCATATCCTGCATACGGCGACCTTGCTCAGAAAGTGTAAGCATAGAAGCTACATCCGCATTCTTGAGCGCTTCGACGGTAACTGTCAGCTTATCATTGTTTAAGGTCTTTTTAAAGAGCTCAGAGAGAGTAGTGGTCTCTTCAGCCAAATCAGCGCTGTTTTCATCCTTTAAGGAATCCGTTACATCTGCATCAATGCGCTCGAAGCGATAGTGATCATTTCTTTGCTCTAACTGAGTGATAAAGGAAGTATCGATTGCCTGGTCAAGGATGACCGCATTCATTCCCTGTTCCTTAAACATATTAATGTACTGACTTTGCTGAACCGGATCAGTGACATAATATACTGTTTCCTGTTTCGGCTCATCGTTATCCTTAGAATCAGCTTTTGCTTCATCTTTTGCTTCTTCTTTTGGCTTATCTTTTGAATCATCTTTAGAATCATCTTTTGATTCTTCTTCGACCGGAACCAATAATTCCGGAAGAGTTAAATATTGATCATTGATATCTTTAAAGAGAATATAATCATTCATCTTGTCGCAGAATTTTCCATCCTTTAAGCAACCGAATTTGATGAATGGGCTGATATCATCCCAGTATTTTTCGTAATTTTCTTTATCTGTCTTACATAATCCGGAAAGTTTGTCTGCAACCTTCTTTGTGATATATTCAGAGATTTTCTTTACAAATCCGTCATTTTGAAGCGCAGAACGTGATACATTCAGCGGTAAATCAGGACAGTCGATGACACCCTTTAATAACATTAAAAATTCAGGAATCACTTCTTTGATGTTATCTGCGATGAATACCTGATTGTTGTAAAGTTTAATTGTACCTTCGATGGATTCGTATTCCGTATTAATCTTAGGGAAGTAAAGAATACCCTTTAAATTAAATGGATAGTCCATATTTAAGTGAATCCAGAACAAAGGCTCCTTGTAATCCAAAAAGACTTTGCGATAAAAAGCTTTGTATTCTTCATCTGTACAATCATTTGGATTCTTAGCCCAAAGAGGATGGATATCATTTAACGGAACTGGACGCTTTACAATCTTTAACTTATCCTTTGCAGGAGAGACTTCAACCTTTTCTTTGGTTCCATCTTCCTTTTCTTTTTCCTCGAATTTTGCTTCTTCATGAATTTCTTCGATGACAGTATCGGTATCGCGCTTGTCATCCTTATCGATGGTTTCGTATTCTTCAGGCGCATTTTCTTTTGCAAGATAGATTTCTGTCGGCATGAAAGAGCAGTATTTCTCGATGATTTCTCTTGCGCGGTATTCGTTTGCAAATTCCAGGCAATCCTCATTTAAGTGAAGTGTGATCTCAGTTCCTACTTCAGTACGATAACCTTCTGTCATGGTGTAATCTGTGCCACCGTCACAATACCACATAACAGGCTGTGCATCTTTCTGATAAGAAAGAGTATCAATTGTAACTTCATCTGCAACCATGAAAGCAGAATAGAAGCCGAGTCCGAAATGACCGATGATTTGGTCATCATTGCTCTTATCCTTGTATTTTTCAATGAAATCGGTAGCACCGGAAAATGCGATTCGGCTAATGTATTCTTCGACTTCTTCGCCAGTCATACCAAGTCCGTTGTCGATGATTTTGATGGTCTTTTCTTCCGGATTTACAAGCACTTGAATCTTTGCTTTGTAATCATTTGGAAGGGAATATTCACCCATCATATCAAGCTTCTTTAATTTTGTGATGGCATCGCAACCATTTGAGATTAACTCACGATAGAAGATGTCGTGATCAGAATACAACCACTTCTTAATAATCGGAAATAGGTTGTCGCTGTCGATTGAAAGTGTACCATGTTTTTCTGCCATTATATTCACTCCTTTATTAGATCATTGATTGACTAATTTTAAAGAAAAACCGAATGGTTTTTTCGTACATTAAAAATATTAATACCCTATAATTTTAAAGTCAATAGAAAATTAGCACTCTTTTTGAATGAGTGCTAACAAGAAGGCGCGAACAGGCGAAAAATAAGGGGTTGGCGAAATATTAAAGTTTTATAAAAACTTTTTTATTTAATAGGAAATTCCTCCGAATTTCCTATTAAACAAAAAACGCTCCGCTATGGATGCGCACTCGCGCGTAAGGTATATGTTGCATAAATGCAACCGCGCTCGGCGCGAGCATGTTGCGAGCAACATGCTTTTT
>SVFB01000084.1 GCA_015057085.1 Lachnospiraceae bacterium | reverse complement strand
TGATCGAAATACTTCAAAGTTGGACTTATGACTGCAAGGCGGCTAGAAATAGCGATTCGGATACCCCGGAGAAGAAAAATTCGGTAATAGAAGAAGCGAAACACGTTGGTGCAATTTTGCGCAACGAGACCTTGTGCGGGAAGAGGGAATGTTGGCGTGGTTGCAAAACAAAATCCGCCAACAAAGTCTATGGAGTCTGCACATGGCAAGTGTCACAGTGGCGGGGGCGGGGCGGACCGTGAGTGGACATTTGGCTTGAGAGGTGACAAAAAGGGCGGGGCCTGATGAAGTGGCCTCGCCCAATTTATGTAGATCCGGCTCTTGGTGCATGCCGGCTTTTCACTATAGTCCTGCGGCATCTGGCAGGATGCCGACATCATGGATTGTAAACAAACAACGCGCCCAATCAAGGACTACAGCTTCAAACAAAAGATATTAAAGCTCCTTCTTCCAGAACCCATGCAAATTGCATAACTCATATGCAGCAACCGCCTTCACACCCTCCGGAAGCACAAATGTAGCAACAGGCTTATCCCCCGGCTTCAAATCAGCCTTATAATATCCGTTGCTGGTCTCAAGAATGATGAACTGGATATAATGCTCCTCAAGCATCGGATGTTCAACCTCGCCTACGCAAACCGTCACCGTTGATCCATTGGTCTCCACTACCGGAACATGCTTCTCGGTTGCAGCATCCGTAGTATTTGCCTTCAGTTCCACCATTTCTTCCCCACAGCACATCGGTGTGCAACCGGATTTCTCAGTCAAAAATGTAATGGTGTTCTTGCATTTGTTACATCTAAATACTCTCATAAAAATACCTCCCTTAGCTTTAGGATTTTTATAAAATTAAGCCTGCTAACAGCAGACAGTTCCCCTCTCTTAATATCCCACCAACGCAATTCATTAGAAGCGTTTGATTACTCCAAGCGTGGTCAAGACTCGCTCGCGAGTCTTGCGCGCCGGATTCGGGTCTGCTTCAGCAGACAAATTCCTGTCCGAATCCGTGCGCATCCTCGCGGAGCGTTTAACTCAGTCGGAGCTTGTGCTCCGACTGAGTTAAAATTTCATAGGATACAATATCCTCTCGACGAATTTCCCAGAAAGTTGCCTGAGCGAAATTGACTTGTGTTTCTTCGTCGATGATTACATTGCTCCAGGATTTGATTTTTTCTTTTTCGTATTCCTCCGGCGAAAGCGCGTCCAACCGATCAATGGTATCTTCATCATCTTCTTCGGATGGGATATAACCGTCCGCCAGCACAAATTGCCACAAATCGAAATCCGATAAAAATACTCGATCCGCCGGCATTTCCAATTCAAATAAAACCTTATCTTCCGTGCGCTTTAAAAAGGCTCCGCTGTCGGCATCCGGTTTTACGTTTTCTCCTTCCCAGCGATACCACGACCAGACCGGATAAGTCACTCCGTCCGGTGCCGGACCGATGGTCTTTATCATCTGTTGGTTCAGCCATTGATAGTAAACTTTAAGATTGTTTTCTTTTGTGATATTCCAGGATTTTTCCGGATCACAGCGAAAGCTTCCACTTATTTTTATGTCCTCTAATGCACTTAAGGGTTGTATCGTCCAGACTCTCATTTAAATGCCTCCTTTGACTCCCCCTCTTCCATTAATAATTCGTATTGTCTTAAGCTGTATTCCCCCGCCAAAATCTCACAATTCTTTGCGCGTTGCGCCACAATTGGAATCTGCACATGCGCCAATGCATCCGCCACTTCCAAATGCATGAGATTTTGAAACTCCGTAAGCGAAGCACCCAGCTCAAGATGCTCTTTTAAGAATTTTATTTCCAATCCCATACGATCATCATGGTGTTCCACATAATAGAGTAATCTGCGCTGCTCATCCTCCGTCAGTACTTCTCCTTTCTGAAGGAGATCCGGAATGATTTCGTCCCTCACAATTTCCATGCTATGTTTCGGATGACCATAATAATGTTTCTCCAAATCGCCGGGACGCTTGCCATTGGTTTGGCAATCCGGTTTCCCGATATCATGAAGCAAAGCGCCAAGATAAAGCATATCATCCGCAATATCCTTTTTAAGGCCAAGCGCCGTATGCACGCAATGCATCCACAAATCATACTGATGCGCACGATTTCGCTGATTATAATCAAACATAATGCGCACCTTTGGAATCAGCACTGCGATATCTTCTCTTTTTCTGTCAATTTCTGCCGCATTTTGTGCATTTTTCAGCAGCAATATCAATTCGGAAATATTCATAACCGTCGTCTCATGTTCCGCACAAATTTGGTGTCTATCATATTATATCATCACTATCCGTCATCACACAATGCATAAATAAAAGTAGATGATGCAGTATCAGAATTTACTTTGGAAAGTACTTCCTTTAAAATAAACTTAGGAGGAATCTATCATGAAAATCGCAATTGCAATCGATTCTTTTAAAGGAAGTCTGTCCTCGATAGAAGCCGGAAATGCTGTCAAAGAAGGAATACAAAAAGCAGATCCGACAGCAGATGTGTCTGTCTATCCTTTGGCCGATGGTGGCGAAGGCACAGTGACCTCTCTCACACAAGGACTAGGGGGCCAATTACATACGATTACTGTCAGCGGTCCGCTCAGCGACCCTGTGGATGCAATCTATGGCATCACTTCTGATGCAGCAACCGGTGAACTCACAGCCATCATGGAAATGTCTCAGGCGGCCGGAATCACTCTGATTCCTCCTGCGAAACGAAATCCATTGGAGACTACAAGCTTTGGCGTCGGAGAAATGATTCGTGATGCCATTGAAAAAGGTTGTCGAAAATTTGTAATTGGAATCGGAGGAAGCGCCACCAATGATGGTGGAGTCGGAATGCTGCAGGCACTCGGATATGACTTTTTAGAATCCCCGGATGAACCAATTGACTTCGGTGCATTCGGGCTGAGCCGTTTGAATTATATATCTGCCGAACATGTCATCCCGGAATTAAAAGAATGTAAATTTTATATTGCTTGTGATGTGCAAAATCCATTATGCGGGCCAAACGGTGCAAGCGCAGTATTCGGACCGCAAAAAGGCGCAAACCCAGATATGGTTCGCGCGATGGACCTTTGGCTATCAAATTATGCGAATCTAACCAAACAGTTTTGTATTGCAAATGGTGCGCTTGGTAATCCCAAGACACTTGCAGATGCAAACTTTCCCGGCACAGGCGCCGCCGGTGGCATGGGATTTGCATTTTTAACTTACACCAATGCCACTTTACAAAGTGGTGTGGAATTAATAATGGAACAGACGCATTTTGCCGACCATCTGACTGATGTAGACCTGGTCATCACCGGGGAAGGCTGCCTTGACGGTCAAACTGCCATGGGCAAAGCTCCCATCGGTGTTGCGAAGCTGGCGAAGGAACATGGGATTCCCGTCATTGCATTCTCCGGTATTGTCAAGCCGGAAGCAAAGCGATGTAACTCCCATGGAATCGATGCCTTCTTTCCAATTCTTCGCAACATCTGTACTTCAGAGGAAGCTATGGATGCCCGCAATGCTGCGCAAAATCTCGCCGACACTGCGGAACAGGTTTATCGCGCTTTAAATCTGTTTCAATAAGTTAACCATTTCGATTGCGGAAAGCGCGCAGTCGTAACCTTTATTTCCGGCTTTGCTTCCGGCTCTGGCAATGGCCTGCTCGATATTTTCGGTGGTCACGATACCAAAGAGTACCGGAAGCCCCTCACTTAAGGACACCTGCGCGATTCCCTTTGATACCTCGTTGCATACATAATCATAATGAGAAGTTTGACCGCGGATTACCGTGCCAAGGCAAATGATTGCATCATACTTTTTTGTTTTTGCTAAATGTTGAGCTGCGGTTGGTATTTCAAATGCACCCGGCACCCAGGCTGCTGTGATATTGTCTTCGTCTACGCCATGGCGTACCAATCCATCAACCGCTCCTCCCAACAGCTTGCTGACAATGATTTCATTAAAACGGGAAGCCACAATTGCAACTTTCATACCCTCCGGTGCTACTACTTTTCCTTCTAATACTTTGATTTCTTTCATAATCTCGTCCTTTCTGTGCTACGCACATCTTAATATCTTTATATGAATGTCGTCATATTCATTAACCCACTTTGATTTGCTTAAAGATATGTCCCATCTTGTCCTGCTTCGTCTTTAGATACTTTCTATCATATTGCTGCGGCTCGATTTCCACCGGAACACGCTCTGTGATGGTCAATCCAAATCCGTCTAATCCATATACTTTTTCCGGATTGTTTGTCATCAGTCGAAGGGATTTTGCCCCTAAATCACGTAGAATTTGAGCACCAATCCAATATTCACGCAAATCCGGAGCAAACCCGAGCTTCACATTTGCTTCCACTGTATCGAGTCCTTCTTCTTGCAATGCATATGCTTTAATCTTGTTAATCAGTCCAATGCCACGACCTTCCTGTCGCATATATAAAATGATTCCACGGCCCTCCGCTTCAACCATTTCCATGGCTTTTTGCAGCTGCTGTCCGCAATCGCATCTTAAAGAACCGAATGCATCTCCGGTCAAGCATTCCGAATGAACACGGCAGAGAACATCTTCTCCGTCGCCAATCTCGCCTTTCACCAAAGCCACATGATGCTCGCCGGTGATTTCATTGATATAGCCATACATCTGAAAATCTCCATGGGCTGTCGGAAGATTGGCAGTTGCCTCGCAAATCACATGCTTTTCATGGATACGACAATAATCCTGCAAATCTGAGATGGTAATGAAGGTGAGTCCATATTTTTCTGCCATTTCCCAAAGTTCAGGTGTTCGCATCATGGTGCCGTCCTCTTTCATCACTTCACAGCAAACGCCGACCTCCTGCAATCCGGCAAGACGCATCAAATCCACAGTTGCCTCTGTATGTCCGTTGCGAACCAAAACACCGCCACGCTTTGCAATCAATGGGAAGACATGTCCCGGTCTTCTGAAATCCTGTGGTTTTGATTCTGCAGATGCCAAAGCGCGCATTGTAAATCCACGCTCTTCGGCTGAGATTCCTGTGGTAGTATCCACATGATCCACCGCTACCGTAAATGCAGTTCCGTGATTATCCGTGTTGTTTGCAACCATCGGATCCAAATGCAAACGCTGCGCATGCTCGATGCTCATAGGAGTGCAAATCAACCCCTTTGCGTGAGTCGCCATAAAATTGATATTCTCACAAGTTGCAAATTCTCCTGCACAGATGAGATCGCCTTCATTTTCCCGATCCGGATCATCCGTGCAAAGAATCATCTTTCCCTGCTTTAAATCCCTTAAAGCCTGCTCAATTGTGGCATATTCTCTTTGTGTTTGTTTCATACTCGTTCCTCCTTAAATCTGTATCATTAAAATCCATACTCTTCTAACATTTCCATAGTCAGACCGCCTTGTGTTTCGGCGCTTGATTCATATGGCTGCATCAAAGCTTTGACATATTTGCCAATCATGTCATTTTCTAGATTTACCAAATCTCCAACTCTCTTTTGCAGCAATGTGGTTTCCCGCCCTGTGGTCGGAATAACAGATACCGCAAAGCAATCTGCACCTTTTTTCGCAACAGTGAGGCTGATTCCATCGATTGCAACAGAGCCTTTTAATACAATCTGTTGCAGAATTGCCTCCGTTGTACGAATGGTAACCCAGATTGCATTTTCTTCAGCTTCCATCAATATGATGCTTCCGGTTCCATCGATATGGCCGGATACGATATGACCTCCAAAGCGATCTCCTAATGCCATTGCCCGTTCCAAATTCACTTTTGCGCCGAGCCCCAGGGTTCCAAGGCAACTCATGCGCACCGTTTCTGCCATCACATCAGCAGAAAATCCATCTTCCCACAGACCTGTGACCGTCAAACAAATTCCATTAACGGCAATGCTGTCTCCCGGCTTTGTTCCTTCTAAAACCCGAGTACACATAATTCGGATTCGCCCATCGCTTTTGCCTCTGTCAAAAGCTGTAATGGTTCCAACTTCTTCTATGATTCCGGTAAACATTTCACACCTCCCGATAGACTAGTTTCACATCATCCCCGATATTTTCCATCTGATATAACTTCATCCGCTTTGCCAGATTTGGATCTGTGACAGAAAGATTCTCGACCGGTGAAAGACCACCGGCTCCCAGAAATTTCGGTGCCAAATAGATGATCAGTTCATCTACGCAACCTGCCTGAATCACAGAGGCATTCAATGTCGCACCGCCTTCTATCAGAATGCTGTCAATGCCCAATTGCCCAAGTTCTTTTAGCACCTGCGGAATCTTTATATCTTCTGATTGTGGTAGAAGTTTTATTCCTGCATTTTCCAAACGCTTCGCGCGTTGTTTCCATGCCTCTTTTTCAGATTTTACTGTGCAAATCAAAGTCTCCTGTTCTCCTGCCGTCTGCACAATCAAAGAATCCTCCGGAATTCGTAAGTGACGATCCATAATGATTCGAATCGGATTTCTTCCGTCATCCATTCTGCAATTCAATCTCGGATTATCCGCCAATACCGTATTGATTCCTACCATAATTCCCATTCGGTCGCTTCTAAGGGCTTGCACATCTCTTCTGGATTCTTCACCGGAAATCCATTTCGCATTGCCGCCCTCTGCTGCGATTTTCCCATCTAGTGATTGGGCATATTTCATCGTTACAAAAGGACGTTTATTGTTCATATAATGAAAGAAAATCGGATTTAGCGCATCACATTCCTCTCTTAAGAAATCCTCTGTCACTTCGATTCCTGCTTCTTTTAATTGCGCCACCCCTTTTCCGCTAACCAATGGATTCGGATCTCTTGAGCCAATGACAACATGCTTGATTTGATGCTCGATAATTGCCTTTGTGCACGGCGGCTGTTTTCCCTGATGGCAACAAGGCTCCAAAGTCACATACATGGTGGCGCCTTCCGCTGATTCCGTCAGATTTGCAAAGGCATTTCTCTCTGCATGCAAATCACCGCATCTCTTGTGATAACCTTCTCCGATGATTCGCCCGTCTTTTACAATCACAGCTCCAACATACGGATTCGGATGCACCCAACCGCCTCCTTTTTTCGCCAATTCGATGGCTCTTCTCATAAACTGTTCCATGTTTCATCCACCCTTCTCTTGTTTGCAATATTTTTGATGCGAAAAAAAAGCCCCGGCAACGCTTGCGGGGCTTCTTTTGTATCGCATCAAAAAACGCAAAATTAATGCAATCAAAAAGCTCTGAAATAGAATACATCTACTTCAGAGCCTAATACATTTCATAAGTATGATTCTCTTCTCTCATCCAGACTTTACTGTCGGCCCCGGAATCTCACCGGATCATGTCTGAAAAAACAGACTCGCGGGCTTTACCGCCGGTAGGGAATTGCACCCTGCCCCGAAGAATTTATTTTTTTGTTCTGTCTAACCATAAACTATCACAGATCAGATGTCAACCGTCTTTATAACATTTCACCGGAAGAATCGGAAGTTGAATCATCGCTCATTCCGCGTCCAAAACCGCCATTACCGCGTTCTCCGCCATTTCCTGAGCCAGGCATTGTGCCTCCCATTCCACCGCCCATCATAGAGTTGGTCATTTCAGTGATTTCTTCACCATTGACAGTTACGGTACCGCCGTTTAATTCACCAGTCATATCATAATCAAAGGCAGAGGTTGCTGTGATATCAATGGTACCACCGTTGACATAGATAGAACCATTTGCATCAACTGCATCTGTGTCTCCACTACCCATCTCGATTGAAATATCACCGCCGTTAATTTCGACTACCACATCATAGGCTGTACTCTTAGAGGTCGCATTGATTCCGTCATCGGATGCACTGATTTTGATGGTGCCATCATTGATGGTGATATAGGTGCCTTCGATTGCTTCCACACCTGTAATATCAAAGGTTCCTCCATCGATGGTTACAGTGGTAGTTCCTTGGATTCCGTCATCTCCGGCTTGAATGGTGAATGATCCTCCGGAAATGTATATGCTTCCGACTGTGTTGTCGTCAGAATATTCGCTGTGAATCGCATCCTTCCCTGCTGTGATTGTAAATGTGCCATCGCAGATTGAGATAGACTCGTTTGCTTCGATGGCATCTTCAGATGCTGTAATATCATAGGTACCTCCTGTAATCTTCAACTCATCCTTCGCGCTGATTCCATTTCCGGCTGCAGAAACCAATGTCAAACTGCCTTTTCCATTTAAAGTCAAATCGTCCTTCGAGAAAATGACTGCATCCAAATTGGTATCTCCGTCTGCCACATAAGTTCCTGTAACTTCCAATTTATTTTCGCTGCCTTCCGTTGTGGTCACGAATACCTTATCCGCTGAAACCACATAGATTGCAGGTGCATCGGTATTGGTAATGGTCACACCGTCCAATACGATTTGGACCTTTGCCTCATCTGCATCAACTGTGATGGTGACTTCTGACGCCTCGCCGCTTATAACATAGACGCCTTCTTCTGTAATGCTAATATCTTCGCCATCTGCCACAGTCAGGTAAGTCGCATCTGTTAAATCAGCCTCCTGCTCTAGATCCCGATCAGTGAAAATGCTGTCATCAGATTCCGAAGTGGATGTGGTAGTTGCAGTCCCATCAGATGAGGACTGCGTTGATGATGAAGCGGTGGATGAAGTAGAGGATGAGGAGCTTCCCGATGAAGCTGTGCCGCATCCGATGGCTGTCACTCCAACCATGGTTGAAACTGCTACAATTGCAAGTAATTTTTTAATCTTCATGTTCTTCATAATTAAGCCTCCGTTTAAATATTATCAAATATTGCTTTATGTGTTCTTTTGTTGATACGCCTAGTATGCCAATCGAACCTTAAACGAATCTTAATTAAATTGTGAACATTCTGTGTCCTAAAAAATAATTACATATGTGCCTTTACAAATGCTTCTACACGTTCCTTGCACTGCTTGGCTTGCTTTGACTTGAAATATAAAGTATCCTCTTCTACTTGAAAGCCTCTGGCAACCAAAGCTTTTCGCATCAAATCAAGGGCATGCTTGGATAACCATGAAGTAGAAAATAGAATCACTTTCTTAACCTTTTCAGGTGCGATTGCAGAAATATATGTCTCTAGATTTTGATCAAGGCCATATGCATATAATGCACCACCAAGATAAAGCACATCTACCGGTTCATTAATAATTGCATTGGCTGTATCAATAGAAACAGCTTCTACACCTACAGCTTCTCCGATTGCTTCCGCAACACTTTTGGTATTTCCGGAGCGGGAATAATAACGAATTGCAGTACTCATAATCCTACACCTCTCTAAAAAATAATCTGTATTATAAAATGTTTACGCAACTTCATTTTATATTGTTTACAATTTGATTATATACAATCATTTCAAAATGTCAATCAATCTTAAATAAATGTATCTAAAAAAAATATAAAATTCATAGAATTTAAAACACATCTTATCTTAAAGTGCTAAAATATTCTTTATAAAGTAGGAGGTGTTTTCTCATGAAACATGAAATCACATTAGACGGCCCTGAAGCCATTACCATTGTTCCCTATGAACGCAAAGCGCATTATCACGAGACCGATCAGATGGGCATCATTCATCATTCCAACTATGTAAAGTGGATGGAAGAAGCCCGAATCGATTTGATGGATCAGATGGGAATGAGTTATAAACAAATGGAACAGATGGAAATCATCAGTCCGGTGCTCTCCATTTCATTAAATTACAGAAGTTCTGTACATTTTGATGACACTGTCATCATCGAAACAAAAATCACACATTACAACGGTGTCAAAATGGAATTGGAATATACCATGTATGATCAGGAAACCGAAGAAATTCGCTGCACTGCCACCAGCAGTCATTGCTTCTTAAACCGCTCCGGCAAGCCGATTTCCTTAAAGCGCTCTTATCCTGAAATCGACACAAAATTCTTCGAATTTAAAGATGAATAATCTAAAAAGCAACATATTCCTATCACTAAAAAGTGGTCCTCGGATTATCCGAGGGCCACATCTAATGCCATCATTAAACTAAAACCTATCATAAAAGCAAGGGTACCCACATTCGAATGTCCCCCTTCTGCCATATCCGGCACCAATTCTTCCACAACCACATAAATCATAGCGCCTGCTGCAAAGCTGAGCAAATACGGAAGTACCGGAACAATCAGACCTGAAAGCAAAATCGTAATCAAACCTGCAATCGGTTCTACAATTCCTGAGAGAATTCCATATATCCATGCTCTCTTTTTCGAAGCACCCTGCGCATGAAGCGGCATGGAGATAATTGCGCCCTCAGGGAAGTTTTGAATTGCGATTCCAAGTGCCAATACAAAAGCACCTGCTGCGGTAATATTGGCATTTCCGCCAACCCATCCGGCATATACGACGCCGACTGCCATTCCTTCCGGAATGTTATGCAATGTCACAGCCAATACCATCATTGTGGTATTCTTCAATTTGCTCTTTGGGCCTTCCACTGTTTGATCCAAATGCATATGCGGTGTCACATGATCCAGGAAAAGTAAGAAAAGCATTCCAAGCATAAAGCCAACTACGGCCGGCACAAATGCCATTCTTCCCATTTTTGAAGATTGTTCCATCGCAGGAATCAAAAGTGACCAGACAGAAGCTGCCACCATAACACCTGCTGCAAATCCACTTAATATTTTCGTCAATTCTGTGCTTAGTTCTCTGCGCATAAAGAATACGCAGGCAGAGCCAAGTACAGTTCCAAGAAACGGTATCAATAACCCTTGTGCGATGCTCATATACATAACGAACACCTCCTTTTAGTATTTAAGTTAGTTGTAACTAACTTCTTTAAACGTATCTTACGCCTCCCCTTTTAATTTTGCAACCCCAATGATACACAAAAAATCACCTTTTCTTTGTCACAAAATACTTCTATTTTCCCTTTATGTAAATCCACAATGCTTTTTGCAATCGCAAGGCCAAGTCCATAATGATCTTTGTCCTCGCTTCTGTCATGATTTTGCTTATAAAAGCGGTCAAACAAATGCTTCATCTGCTCTTCTTCAATTGCACTTCCATCATTTGAAACCCTCAAATGGATCTGCCCCTTTTCTCGTTTCAACAGAAATTGCACTGCCCCATTTGGATTACAATGACTGATTGCATTATCAAGCAGAATCGATAACAGTTTTTCCAAAGAAGAAGCATCACCCATGACCTTTAAATTCGGCTCAATTTCATAGGAATAAGTCAGTTGTTTTTCGAAGGCAGATGCTTCAAATGCCAGGGCTGTCGCAGTTGCAAGCCGGCTGAGTTCCACCTCTGAAAATACAACAGAATTGGATTCTAGCCTTGCCAGATCTAACAATTGGTGAACCATCACAGACATTCTTTGATTTTCATAAATGATATTATCCAGCCACACATTGTCTTGCAGTTGCCTCTTTAAGATTTCTGCATTTGCATTGATGGTAGAAATCGGTGTTTTCAACTCATGTCCCGCATCGGATACAAATTGCTGTTGCTTCTCGTATCCCATCTTCATCGGTTGCACCACCCAGCGGGCCAGGAAATAAGAAAATACAAACATAACAAATATGGCAATTCCGCCAAAGATGAAAAAGTTTCGAATCAATGTGTGGAAGGTATTATCAGTCACAGCATTGTCCATAATGGATACCAATGTGATGCCATCCTGTGTGGTCACCAGGTATGCCATCTTATCCTCGATTCCATAGCTTTTTCCTGATTCCATTAAGCTTTTTGCATAGGCGATCAATTCCTCGTCGGATTTATAAGAAGAGGTATCATTCAACAATTCTAATGCAGTCCCGTCTTCATCAAAAGAAACTGCATAGAAAGTCGTCAACTGATACAAATGCAAATCTCCCTCCGGATCCATCGGAGCCTGTGCTCCGCCCGGAGAGCTAAGCGGCATTCCATGGGAATAATAAGAATCTGCAAAGAGTTGCAGCATCTCTTTATTTTCATTTTTTACTGTCACATCCGTGGTGGAATAAATGATGCCCAATGTCGCAGCAAGCACGAATATCAGCATCAGCATAATTGCTAATACAATGCGTCTTTTCGGTTTTGAAAACATCGCGTTTCTCCTCGCAGTTCATATCCCATTCCGCGAACCGCTTTAATTTCTGTCTTTGACTGCAAAAATGCAAGCTTTTTACGTGTAAATGAAATATAAACTTCTACATTATTGTATTCTGCTTCATTTTCGAATCCCCAGACCTTAACAGAAAGTCGTTCTTTCGAAATAATTTGTCCAAGGTTCGACATGAGATATTCCATAATTTTATATTCTTTTTCGCTCAAACGAACTTCCAACCCGCTAGCGGTGCAGCAAAGCATATCCGTTTTCGTATACAAAACCAAATCTCCTGCCGTAACCATGCCTTCCGTCACTCTACTGCCTCTTCTGCACAAAGCGCGAATGCGCGCCAGCAATTCCTCTACTTCAAAAGGTTTCGTCAGATAATCATCTGCCCCGCAATCTAGTCCTGTCACCTTATCATGCACATCGCTTTTTGCTGTCAGCATCAGCGTCGGTGTGGTAATTTGGGCTTTTCTGGCATCTGATATGATATCAAATCCACTCTTGCCTGGGAGCATCACATCGAGCACTGCCGCATCATATATTCCTGTTTCGATTGCATCGGTGCCGGCAATTCCATCATAGAACACATCCACCTCATAATGCTCCTGTCGCAGCAATTCCGATATGGCATCCGCCATTCTTTTCTCATCTTCTACCAATAATATTTTCATTTTTCATCTCTCAATCATCTGCTGAAATCGTATTTTTCTTCTATTATATATCAGACCTTGCTTGAAATAACATTGAAAATCCTCCCATCCGGTTGTTTTTTGTGAACAATCTGTGTTTTTGGACTATTTTTAAGCTTTTTCAATAAAACTTCAAGGTTGATATGTTACGCTTCGCCCATACAAAAAAGGAGGAGAACAACATGAAGAAAAAAATCGTTTCTATCATTCTCGTTGGAAGCATGACCTTTGCGCTTTGTTCCTGCGGATCAGGGTCCGATAGCACAGAGGATTCGGCTTCCACTGCTGAAGTGAGTGAAACACAGGCTTACATTGAAGAAACCTTAAATCTTGCAAACAACGCTGATCAGGAATGGACCTACACTTCCGATGCGGATGCCTGGGTGCTTTCCATCGTATCTGCGGTGGCTTATCCTGAAATCGAGGATGAGCAGGGCGTATCCGTCTGTGTGCCGGGGGCATACATTACCGGAATTGACACAGATGGCGATGGTACAGCAGATGTAACTGCATCCGATGATACTGCCACGGAAGGCGTGAAAGGTTCCCTGGTCATCGACTACGATGCGACCATCACCAGCAGCAACGGTCAGACCTATACTGCTGCAACAGCTCCTGTCATTTTAAATACAGGTGCTGCGGGTTATAGTTCATCTACCAATACTTTGGCAGCTACAACTTATACATCGGAAGGCTATATCAATGTAGCTTGCGGAAATCGCGGAAAACAGGATTCTGTGACAGATGAAGACGGAAATACTACCTACACCGGTGATGCGCCTTCTTGTCTGGTGGATCAAAAGAATGCGACTCGCTATGTGAAATATAATATTTTACTTGGAAATCTTCCGGGTAGCGTAGATTACTTTGTTGCCACAGGAGGTTCCGGCGGCGGTGCTCATGCAACAATGTTTGCATCAACCGGAGACAATTCCGACTATTACGCATACGAAGTAGAAGCAGGTGCGGTTGGCGTCTATGAAACTGAAGATGGAAGCTATTCCACAACCGTTACTATTGATGGCACAGCATATACCATCTCAGATGGATGTTGGGGATGCATTGCATATTCTGCAATCACCTCATTGTATGAAGCGGATATGGCAATGGCCTTTGAATATTTCCTGGATACTGATTATGATTTCAATACAGATTTCCAGGCAAAAATGGCAGAATATCTTTCTGCGGAATATATGGAATATATCAATGAACAGAACCTTTCTGTAGAAGAATCCGCTGTAGGATTTGATTTAAATGATGATGGCGATACAGATGATACCATCGAATTAACCATTGAATATGATGCCGAAAAATATGCCGACACCAACGGCTACGGCGGAACTTATCTTGATTTGTATCTTGCAGAATTTGTTTCTAATCTGCAGTGGTACCTGGATAATCTTGATTATACCGATAGCTGGACCTGGTTTGATGAAGATGGAAATGCCCTCTCCGATGAGGAAGTGGCAGCTATGACCACAGAAGATAAAGCAACCGCTTTCATCGAAGGACGCTATACAAAAGGAAGTTCAACCGGTGCCGAGGGCGGCATGGCCGGTGGTCCTGGAGATGGAGCAGCTCCTACAGATGGAGAATTCCCTACCGATGGAGAAGCTCCGACCGATGGCGCAGCTCCGACTGATGGAGAAGCTCCGACTGATGGGGAAGCTCCAACTGATGGCGCAGCTCCAACTGACGAAGCTACTGATGATACTGCTTCTGATGATACTGCTTCTGATGATACTGCTTCTGATGATACTGCTTCTGATGATACCGCTTCTGATGATAGAAGCTTCGAGAATTCGGATGTGGCTGAAAACAGTGCGGGCGATACTATGGATGTCGGAACTCCGGATTCAGGCACAACTCAGTCAGCCGGAAGCAATACTGATTCAAGCACTTACTCAAGTTTCGAGGAAATGCTCGAGGCTTATGCAGCTGATATTGCCGAACTCGAAGAAGGCGACGAATATGGAAATAATATTGTAGATCTTTACAATCCTCTGAACTATATCGGAGATGAAGATACCACAGATGCCACCTGGGTTCGCATTGTAATGGGAGCAGCCGAAGGCGATATGTCTATGTTCTCATCCTTAAATCTTCAGATTGCATTACTCAATGCCGGTGTGGATGCCACAATCGAATGGCAGTGGGATGGCGGCCATGTTCCATCCGAGGTACTTGGTGAAAGCTTTAGCTTATATGTCGACGAAATGTATGGTGAATATGTAAGCCAGACAACTTCCGAGAAAGCCGCAGCCGAAACACAAACCACAAACGGCGATGCTACAGAAGCAACCGGAACAGATTTAAGCAGCTGGGTATCTTATGATGATATTACAAATGTATCCTTCTCTCTGGCAGATGCTGTATCCTACAGAACAGCCGGTGCAAGCAAGGCGACACCGGGATTCGATGTCATCGACTATGGTCAGGAAGATTATGTCTTCGGAGACAGCGACAGCGATGCAAGACATTGGGATAGCTATGTATTAAAAGTACTTCAAGAACATGCTGATGAACTTTCATCACTGTTTCAATGTGGAAATGAATAAAACATTCCTAAACAAATAATCAGAGGGTGTCCTGCGAAATCATCTTTCGCAGGACACCCTCTTTTTCTCATCTATTTCGCTTTCACAGCCAAGCATTCCTGATAAACTTGCAAGTCTCCAATGTCTTCACTGATTCGTCTTGCCAATACGATAAGCCCCTGTGCAATTCGTCTTCGAATTGGTCGTTTTAATTGCGCAGGCATTTGCCAAAGTTGCTCTAACGAAGTTTGCTGCTCCATATGTTCGGCACTTGCCCATTCCGGAACCTTCAGATTAAAATTTCTAACATTCGGCACACTCAAATTAAATGTATTATGATTAGATACACTATATTGAAATGCCCCCTGGATATCATCGAATCTCATATTCATTTTTTAACCTCCCCAAAATGTGTGATTGCTTGTTTTTTTGATAAGCATATCCTAGCACTTCAAATTTTTATCTCAATACAATTTGGGTAAGAGGTCTGATTTGAGTTTTAAGCGGTCAATTTTTGGAAGTCAAAATCACTTTC